>CATZGB010000006.1 GCA_958418815.1 uncultured Bacteroidales bacterium
CTAATGCCGACTTGAAAATCTATAATCAAGTCGGCTTTTTTCGGACGGATACTGTTTTTGTTCTTTTGGCAGGCCCAAAAGAACCAAAAGGCCAAGGGCGCGTGAAAATCTATGGGAGGTGACCAGGTGGCTCCACGCGGCGCGCCGGGAACTCGCCCTGCGGGCTCAGACACCCCGGCGCTTTGCCGCGCTCCCGCCACCGTCACCTCCCGATTTTCACAATGCGCCCGCCATCCGGACACTTGCCATCCGGACGCTGGCCATCCGGGAATAAGCCAGCTGGATATAGGCCATCCGGATATTCTGGGTGGTCTTATGTTTGGGCGGTTGTTTGGTGGGGAGGGGTGAAAAAAGAATCGCTTCGCGATGCCTGGCCTGGTTGGGGCAGGCATCGCGAAGCGATGTTATGGAGGGGATGGGGGGTTACTTGGC
The DNA here is from genome assembly GCA_958418815.1 of uncultured Bacteroidales bacterium. Taxonomy (GTDB): domain Bacteria; phylum Bacteroidota; class Bacteroidia; order Bacteroidales; family Muribaculaceae; genus UBA7173. The sequence goes on from CATZGB010000006.1 coordinate 433, forward strand.
GATGTATTTGTAGGCGGTGCCGTCAGAGGCGCGGACGATGTAGAGTGTGCCGCGGTTTGACTTCATCAGCTTGAGGGCGTCGGCGGTGGTGGCGCCGGTGAGCAGGGTGTGGCCTTCGAGGTCGTAGACGCTCACGTTGTCGCCCCAGAGGGTTGCCTGGGCTGAAATCTCACCGATGCCCGACTGGGTGGCTGCGTTGACCAGGATGTCGGCGCGGGCGTCGGAGCCGGAGAGGAGGGTGACGATGGCGTTGTGTTCCTGCACCTCGTCTGATGCGAAGTCAAGGGTGAACTGGCCGCCCTCGGCGGGAAGTTCGGCTGTGGAGAGGGTGAAGTTGGCCGCGTGGGTGCCTCCCAAGGAGAGTTTGATAGGCTCGGTCAGGTTGTGGCCCTCGATGTTGATGGCTTCGGAGGTGGTCACATTGCCAGTGGATGCGGTCATCTGCAGGATCTGGTGGCTCGAGCGGATGAAAGGCATGTCGGTGCGGCCCCAAGAGAAGTCGTCGATGAAATACTGAGCGGAGCTTTCCTTGCCGCGGAGCGACTGGAAGACAAACGCGATGTAGAACTCGTCGGGAAGGTTCCAGGCGTCTGCGTCGAGGACATAGCGTGCCCACTGGTCATTCTCGTCGGCGGTGCAGGGGAGTCCGAGGCCGTCGATGCCCGACACGGTGACGTTTTCAGGATTGGTGTCGGCCTCGAGCGCGTCAATCACAGCCACCATGAGGTAGTCGTTCATGCCCTCGGTCATCATGCGGCCCATCACGTTGAAGCAGAGCAGACGTTCCTGGGCGTTCTTGAAGTCGAGACGCGGAGACATCAGCATGGCTGTCATCTCGGTGTTCTCGGCGGCCTGGCTGTCATAGGCTACCACCTTGGCGGCCTTGTTGCCCTCCTCGAGGGTGGCGCTCCACCATGCGCGCTGGCCCACATAGGCCACATTCTTCCAGCCGTCGAGGCTGATGGGCTTGTTGTCGGCTGTGGCGGTTGTGAAATCGGTAGCATACTGTTTCAGCGCGGGGCCGTCGAAGGTCAGCTCATCCCCTTCCTTCTCCTGGGGTGCAGGGCCGGTTGAGGTTGAACCCTTGACGGTGAGAGTGGCGTCTTCGGCCATCGGGGTCGAGAATGTGATTACGGCGGTGTGGTCACCCTCCTGCTGGGGGCGGAATGTGATCTTGAGGTCATAGGTGCCCTCTTTCATCATCGAGCCTGAGCTGATGATGAATCCGGTGCCTTCGACCTTTACTGTGCCGTAGTCGAGTCCGTTGGCCACAGTGTACTTCACGGTCTGCTCCTGGGTCTCGCCCACGGCAGCCACGAAGTCGGTCAGGCCGGCAGCGTCGACAGAGACTGTCGGGGGATTGGCCGGGTCGTAAGCCTTGGCGCGGAGCATGGCCCCGTAGTTGAGTTCGGCGGGAGTGGTCTCGAAGTTGATGCGTGCCTCATGCGAGCCGGTCGCGGTGGGGGTGTATGTCACCTTCACCTGGTAGATGCCGGTGCCGGCGGGGATTTCCTCACGGTCGGCTGAGAACATATTGGCGTTCTTGCCTCCGAACCATATTGTCACCGGATTGCTCAGGGCTGTGGCCTTTACGGTGAACAGCCCGAATTCAACCGGCTTGTTGAGTTCCTGGTAGACAGAAGCGTCGGCGAGGGTCTCGAAGGAAACCTCCATCTCGGGAGCGGCGGCGGCCACATCGGCCTGTCCGCGGGTGGTGATGACGACAGCTCCCTTAGAGGTCGAGATTCCGGTCACTGAGGAGAGGAATCCGGGCATCTGAGTGCCGATAAGGTCGGTGGCGTGGAAGGTGCGCACACGGCCCGAGTATGTGGTGCCGTTGATGGTCTGCGAGGCAGCCGCGCCGGTTGTCGACCAAGTGGTGTTATCGTTGACATCGAGGGTGACATCTGTCAGGGTTACCAGACGGTAGAGGTATTCCTCCTTGCTGGCGTTGATTTCGGCGATGGTCGCCTCCACGGGTGTCACTTCATTGCCTGAAGATACCACGGTGCCGATTTCGGTCTGGAATAATGTCGGCTGGAAGCAGGGGCCTGCGGCGTCGTCGATGCGCCAGAGGACGAGGTCTTTCACCTTGTCGCCGGCCTTGATGTTGCATTCGCCGTCGAAAGCGGCGTAGCTGATGCGTATCGCGCCGGTCATGTCCTGCACATATATGTCTTTGGTGATTTCATTGACATAGCTTACCTTGGCCATGGTACCGGTGTAGCGGTACACATCAAAGGTCTCGTTGTCGACGAGGCTCAGGGCTGAGAAACGGTTCTCGTTTTTGACAGGCATCACATAGGCTGAAAGCGCCACGTTGACATCTTCCGCGCCATCGGTTGATATGGTCAGCGAGGAGTCGAGGATGTCGGCTCCGGCTTTGAATGTCAGCGAGACCTCCTTGCCCCCTTCGGCCATCGCCTCTTCGGCGGAGATGGTTGCGGGAGTGACGGTGACAGCCGGGTCGGCGCAAGTCAGGGTCAGGGGCGCGGTGAGGTTCTCGCCAGTCACGGTGATGGTCTTTGTCACAGAGCTTCCCTGTAAAACGACCATTCCGTCGGCGAAGTCCACAGAAGTCGGGTCAGTGGATATGGTGGCGGGTTCAGTGACTCCGCCCTCGCTCTTGAAAAGGCTTTCCCAGTCGGTTGATACACGTATCGCGTCAATCACCGCAGTGGGAGGGAAAATCGATTTTGTGCAATTCTGGAATATTCTTATGCCCTGGAAACCAAAAGTCTCCGACACGTCTGGCGCGTCGAATTCGTCCAAATCCGGGGTGGGGATAGTGCCGTCTGTAGCCGGATTGATCCAGAATTTGAACACGTCGTTCCTGTTATACGCGGGGTCTTCAGTGTCCTCCGGGTTCTCTACGAATTCATACGACATTACGACAAGGTATGTTTCTCCTACTTCAAACTCTCCAATTTCCTGTGATTTGCCCACTGTGGCGTTCTTGCTGGCGAAGAGCTTGAATTTGGTCTCATCTGAGCCTGCTGAGATGAATGCTCGGCCAATCTGGGTGAGGCCGATGCTGTTGTATTCAACAAATCCATCCCTGTTACCTCCGGTGAATCCGATAAGAACGGGAGAACCTTTCTCGGGGGCTTTCTCGATTTTAAAGAGGAAAGATGCGTATAAGGTGCCGGATGTGATTGGCGTCTCGGATGCTTTCAGGGCGAATCCCTGGGTTGTGGTTTTCCCTTCGGGAGTGATTTGCACTCCGAGTCCTATGGCCTCATCCTGGTAGCCGGAGTAGGTGAGGGGTTTGTTCACGAGGTCGATGGTCTCGGTCACGGTGTTTTTGGTGGCCTGTATCCAATCTCCCTTGCCATAGAGCGAGCCTGCTTCGTATTCGAAGTTTTCTGTTTTAAGCAATTCTGCTTGTGTATTCGGGGGGGTAAACAGACCTCCGAATCCTAAACAGAGCAGCAAGCATCGTTTCAGGTTGATGTTCATAGCTGATTGGTTAATGATTAAATGATTAGTTGTTCCCAAAGATATTGGTTTAAACGCATATGGCAAACTATATTAACGGGAGAAGTGTCTGTTTTAGTATTTTTTAACAAAGATGCGGCATATGATACTCCGGGTTCATCCAGTGGTTCTGAGGCTTGTAAGCCCTTCCGGTTTGTTAAAAAATGCGTATTATGCTGAGCATCTGTGAAAAAATAGCTATCTTTGCCGCAGACAAATTATGTGGAGGGGGAAGCCGGGGCCTTGGCCGCGGCTGTGTCCCTCTTGTGCGTTGAGTGTCCGTAGCGATGCTTGACGTAGTGATTATGACACAGTTGTATATAGATAATAAATCAATTTAAAATAGAAATTCATGAGTTTAAACATCATTGTTCTTGCCAAGCAGGTGCCCGACACCCGCAACGTGGGAAAAGATGCCATGAAAGAAGACGGCACCATCAACCGCGCAGCGTTGCCCGCCATCTTCAACCCCGAGGACCTCAACGCCCTTGAGCAGGCCCTGCGCCTGAAGGACGCAAATCCCGGTTCGACCATCACTATGCTCACAATGGGTCTGCCCCGCGCGGCCGAGGTTGTGCGTGAAGGCATCTTCCGCGGCGCCGACAACGGCATCGTGCTGACCGACCGCCTGCTCGGCGGCGCCGACACCCTGGCCACATCCTACTCCCTGGCCCAGGCCGTGAGGAAAATCGGAAACTACGATATCGTGCTTTGCGGCCGCCAGGCCATCGACGGCGACACCGCCCAGGTAGGCCCCCAGATCGCCGAGAAGCTCGGAATCCCCCAGGTGACCTACGCCGAGGAGATTCTCGACCTCAAGGATGGAAAGGTGACTGTGAAACGCCGTCTGGAATCAGGAGTGGAGACCGTCAAGGCCCCCCTTCCCTGCGTGGTGACCGTCAACGGGTCGGCCGCCGAATGCCGTCCGCGCAACGCCAAGCGTGTGATGCAATACAAAAACGCAGCCTCCCCCTCCGAGAAAGCCAAGCTCGATGATGCCAAGAAGGCGATACTCGAGAAGCGTCCGTCGCTCGACGTGATCCAGGAATGGGGCGCGTCATTCGTGGAGGCCGATCCCGAGCAGATCGGCATGGCCGGCTCGCCCACAAAGGTGAAAGCCATCGAGAACGTGGTCTTCACCGCCAAGCAGAGCCTGTCGCTGGAGAACAACGACGAGCAGATCGAACAGCTCGTCAAGGAACTCATCGCCAACCACACCATCGGCTAATCCCTTAAAACGTACATCCAACAATGCAGAAAGATAAGAACAACCTCATCGTCTATTGCGAATATGAGGACGGCAAGGTGGCCGATGTCAGCCTGGAACTCCTGACCAAGGGTCGCCAGCTCGCCACCGAACTCGGCGTGAAGCTCGAGGCCATCGTCATCGGCGACAAGCTCTCAGGTGTCGAGAAGCAGCTCTTCCCCTATGGTGTAGACGTGGTCTACAAAGTCGAGGACAAGCGTCTCTACCCCTACACATCCAACCCCCACGCCGCCGTGCTGATCAACCTCTTCAAGGAAATCGAGCCGCAGATCTGCCTGATGGGCGCCACCTGCATCGGCCGTGACCTCGGTCCCCGCGTCAGCTCCTGCCTCCACAGCGGCCTGACCGCCGACTGCACCTCGCTGGTGATCGGCGACCACAAAGACCCCAAGACCGGCAAGGAATACCAGAACCTCCTCTACCAGATCCGTCCGGCCTTCGGCGGCAACATCGTCGCTACCATCGTCAACCCCGACTGCCGTCCGCAGATGGCCACCGTGCGCGAGGGTGTGATGAAGAAAGAGGTCTTCGACCCCAACCACAAGGGTGATGTAGTCAAGCTCGACGCAAAGAAATATGTCAAGGATGAGGATTTCGTGGTTGAAATCATCGACCGTCATATCGAGAAATCGAAAATCAACATCAAGAACGCCCCCATCATCGTCGCCGGAGGTTACGGCGTCGGCTCGAAGGAGGGCTTCGACATGCTCCACGAGCTCGCGTCAGTGCTTGGCGCAGAGGTCGGCGCGACCCGCGCGGCTGTCGACGCCGGTTTCACCGAGCATGCCCGCCAGGTGGGCCAGACCGGTGTCACCGTCCGTCCGAAGCTTTACATCGCCTGCGGCATCTCCGGCCAGATCCAGCACATCGCCGGCATGCAGGACAGCTCCATCATCATCTCCATCAACAACGACCCCAACGCCCCGATCAACACCATCGCCGACTATGTCATCACGGGCAACTATGAGGAGGTCGTTCCGAAACTCATCAAGTATTACAAGAAAAACTCGAAGTAATGGCTAACTTCTATACAGACAACAAGGCGCTGAAGCTCCACCTCCAGCACCCCCTGATGCAGAAAATCGTCAGCCTGAAGGAGCGCGACTTCGCCGACGCCGACAAGTTTGACTACGCGCCGGTTGATTTCGCCGACGCGATGGACAACTACGAGCGCGTCCTTGAAATCGTTGGCGAGCTTTGCGGCACCACCATCGCCGAGAATGCCGAGGGTGTCGACCACGAAGGACCCAAGGTTGAGAACGGACGCGTGACCTACGCCTCCGGCACACAGCAGAATCTTGACGCCTGCCGCAAGGCCGGCCTGATGGGTATGTCGATGCCCCGTCGTTTCGGCGGCCTCAACTTCCCCATCACCCCCTATATCATGGCCGCCGACATCGTCAGCCGCGCCGACACCGGTTTCGAGAACCTCTGGGGCCTCCAGGACTGCGCCGAGACCCTCTATGAGTTCGGCACAGAGGAGCAGCGCGAGCGCTACATCCCCCGCGTGTGTGAAGGGGAGACCATGTCGATGGACCTCACCGAGCCTGACGCGGGCTCAGACCTCCAGTCGGTAATGCTCAAGGCCACCGAGATGCCCGACGGCAGCTGGCGCCTCAACGGTGTGAAGCGATTCATCACCAACGGCGACGCCGACATCCATCTGGTGCTTGCCCGTTCTGAGAGCGGCACAAAGGATGGCCGAGGCCTGTCGATGTTCATCTATGACAAGCGTCAGGGTGGAGTCGATGTGCGCCGCATCGAGAACAAGATGGGTATCAAGGGTTCGCCCACCTGCGAGCTTGTCTACAAGAACGCCAAGGCCGAGCTCTGCGGTTCACGCCGCCTGGGCCTCATCAAATATGTGATGGCCCTGATGAATGGTGCCCGCCTCGGCATCGCCGCCCAGAGCGTCGGTGTCAGCGAGATTGCCTACCGCGAGGCAGACGCATACGCCCGCGACCGCAAGCAGTTCGGCAAGGCCATCATCGAGTTCCCCGCCGTGCGCGAGATTCTCGCCACCATGAAGGCCAAGCTCGACGCCTCCCGCTGCCTCCTCTACGAGACCTCGCGCTACGTCGACATCTACAAGGCTTACGAGGATATCGCACGCGAGCGTTCGCTCACACCCGAGGAACGCCAGGAGATGAAGCTTTACAACAAGCTCGCCGACGCCTGCACCCCGCTCGCCAAGGGTCTCACCTCTGAGTACTGCAACCAGAACGCCTACGACTGCATCCAGATCCATGGCGGCTCAGGCTTCATGAAGGACTACGCCTGCGAGCGCGTTTACCGCGACGCCCGCATCACCTCGATCTACGAGGGTACCACCCAGCTGCAGGTTGTGGCCGCCATCCGCCACGTCCTCACCGGCACCTACGCCCAGCTCGTCGAGGGTTACCAGCAGATGGAGGTCGCTCCCGAGCTGATGCCCCAGAAGAAGATGCTCGACGTGATGTTCGCCAAATACCAGGACGCTGTCGAGGCTGTCAAGGCTGTAAACGAGACCGATTACACCGACTTCATGGCACGTCGCCTCGTGGAGATGGCCGGAGACTGCGTGATGGGTTACCTCCTGGTCACCGACGCTTCGCGCAACCTCACCTCAGAGGACGCCACCGTCAAGGAGGCTGCCCAGGAGCTGGTCAAGAGCGCCAAGGTGTATGTCAACCTCGGTATGGCCGACGTTGCCCGCAACTCCGCGTTCGTGGCCACTGTCAAGCCTGCCGACATGGCTGAATACCAGGGCTGAAACATCAGGCCAAAACGCCTGTGAACATATCTCCGCCGCGAGCCTTCCCCCGGAAGGCCGCGGCGGATTTTTTTGTGGGGCGGGGAAAACGACATTGCCCCTGACGCGCAATAAAAGAGGCCGCCCGGTCGTTATGAAATAGATGAGACGGATTATCACCACTCTGATGTCGATTTTGCTGTTGCTTTCCTTTGTCGCAGAGGGGAGTAGCACAACTCGGATTGACTCCCTGGTCAACGAGCTTGACACCGTCATAAACAACCGTTCGCATTACTTCGAGGTGAAGGAGAACCGGATTTCAGCATTGAAATCATCCCTGGCCGAGACCGGTGATGACAAGAAAAGGTTTGACATCCTCGGGGAGCTTGTGGATGAATACAACCCATACAACACCGACTCTGCCCTGGTGTACAGCGTCGAGCGCGAGGCTGTCGCGAGAAGAATCGGTGACCCGACCAGGATATACAATGCCCGTATGAACCGCGCCACGGCCCTCAGCGCCATCGGTATGTATCCCGAGGTGCTGGAGGTGATGGAAGACATCTCCACAGATGACCTGCCCGGCTACCTCCATCCCTACTATTTCTATATAATGCGCACGCTCTACGGCAGACTGGCCGATTATTCGGCTTTCGAGCCGGAGAAAAAGCGTTATGAAGAACTCACCGACGCTTACCGTGACTCGCTGATGAGTGTCAACGAGCCGGGTTCGCTCGCATTCGCCATTTCCAAGGCCGACCAGCTCAACATCAATGGCCGTCCCGGCGAGGCGCTCGCGGTGATGGAGGATTTCATGGCCACCCATGACCTGTCGGAGCATGACAAGGCGATTTGCGCCTGGACCCTCTCCGAATCGTTCGGCCTGCTCGGCGACGAGGAGGCCCGCAAGGAGCAGTTGCTTGTCTCGGCCATCTCAGATATGAAGAGCGCCGTCAGGGAGTACATCTCGCTGCGCTCGCTGGCCTTGCAGCTCTACAAGGAGGGTGACCTTGACCGGGCATACCGCTACCTCAACATCTGCGTCGAGGATGCTTCCAAGAGCAACGCGCGCCACCGTATCATAGAGCTTAACGAGACCTACCCGATGGTCAACGGCATCTACATCGACGCGATGAAACGCCAGAAGAGATCGTTGCAGTGGGCCCTGGCCATAATCACCGTCATCTCCCTGTCGTTGCTCGGGGCTCTTTTCTTCATCAGGAAGCAGATGAACAAGATAGCGGCGGCCCGCAAGACCATCGAGGAGAACAACGCGAGGCTCAACACCCTCAACAGCCGCCTGACGGAGTCAAACCGCGAGCTGTGTGAGGCCAACCGGTCGATTGCCGAGAACTCCCGCGTCAAGGAGACTTACATAGGCCGCTATATGGACCAGTGTCTCGAATACATCGAGCGGCTCGACTCATACCGCAAGTCGATATCAAAGCTGGCCTCGTCGGGCAAGACCGAGGAGCTGAAAAAGATGGTGAAGTCGTCGGCTGCCATCGACGACGAGCTGAAATCGTTCTACGGCAACTTCGACTCGACATTCCTCAAGCTTTTCCCGACTTTTGTCGAGGATTTCAACAAGCTACTGCAGCCAGAGGAAGCCATACAGCCCAAGAAACCCGGCTCGCTGACCACCGAGCTTCGCATCTTCGCCCTGATAAGGCTCGGAATCACCGACAGCGACCGCATAGCCAAATTCCTGCGTTATTCGATAACGACAATCTACAATTACCGCACCAGGGTCAGAAACAAGGCCGCGGGCGACCGTTCCAAGCTTGAGGAACAGGTGTTGCTCATAGGTCGCTCCGAACATTGAGAAACCACCACCTGTGGCGAACGAATCACTGCGTCGCCGTCCGAGATTCTTCAGCCCCTTTGTTGCGTCATGCCGGGTGCGCCCCTATGACCCTTAAACTTGACTCCGGAAACCTGTGACATATGCCGAAATGCCCCGATACAGTCAGAAAAATGACTGAAACCATTCAATACCGACTATATTATTTAACCCCTTTAAAACATTTAAATGCCAGTCAATCAGACTTGAAAGGTCTAAAAACAGCTACTTTTTCAGTACAGGACATTGACAATGAGATTTTCAATATCTAACTTTGCAGAAAAGACAACTTGCCTAACAGAATTTTCTAACCAAAAAATCTTATCAATGAAAAAAACAGTTGCCAGGAAACTGGTGTCCCTTTTGCTGATGTTTGTGGGGCTGCAATATGCCGCCGCCCAGCAGCTGAATGTGAAAGGCACAGTTACCGACCCCTCCGGCGAACCAGTCATCGGCGCGAGTGTGATGGTGGAAGGCACCAAGACCGGTACCTCCACCGACATTGACGGTGTTTTCACCGTAACTGCCGACGCCAAGGGCAAACTCCGTATCTCATATATAGGATACGAACCGCAGGAAGTGGCCATCAACGGCCGCAAGGAAATCAATATAATAATGAAAGAAAACTCCGCGGTCCTTGACGAGGTTGTCGTCATCGGCTACGGCACAATGGACAAGAAAGAGCTGACCTCGGCCATCTCCCACGTCAGCGAGAAGGATTTCCTCTCTGTAAGCTCGCTCGACCCCTCTATGATGATTCAGGGCAAGGTCCCCGGAGTCTCCATCACCAACACCGGAGCGGGCGACCCCAACAACCAGGCCAGCATACAGATTCGCGGTGTCTCCTCCCGCGAGGCCGGCCTTGGCCCGCTGATTGTAATCGACGGTGTGCCGGGCGGAAACCTCACCAACATCAATCCCAACGACATCGCTTCGTTTGACATCCTCAAGGATGGCGCGGCGTCGGCCATTTATGGCACACGCGGTTCAAACGGTGTGATTCTCGTGACCACCAAGAAAGGCAGCAAGGATGGCAACACCCATACCTCCTATTCTGGCACCCTGGCTTGGGATGTGGTCAACAAGGAACTCAATATGATGACTGCCGAAGACTACCGCGAGGTACGTCTGGGCTGGGGCGACCGTGGTGTCGACCTCGGCGGCAACGACGACTGGTTTGACGCTGTGACACGCACCGGCTTCACCCAGCAGCACACCCTGACCGTCAGCGGAGGAAACGAGCGCAGCAACTACCGTGTCAGCGCCGACTACCGCAAGGCCAATGGTATCGACCTGCGTTCGAGCCGCGAGGAGTATGGCGCGCGTGCGTCGGTGATGCACACCACCAAAGGCGGTCTCTTCACCATCAGCCTCAATGTGGCCCCGCGTATCATCTACCGCGACAACGCCGACTGGGGTGTGTTCCGCAACGCCATCGAGGCCAACCCGACCACACCCATCATGGATCCCGAGAATCCCAACATGTATTACAACTTCCAGGGACAGGTGGTAGGCAGCAACCCCGTCGAGCTGATGAAGCTTGAGAAGGACCACGCCGACACCAAGCTCCTCGACTGGGACGGTACCCTGAAACTCAACCTCCTCCCCCTGCTGGCCAAGGATGGCCAGAGCGCCCACCATCTGACCACACAGGTGATGTTCGCCGACCACCAGTACAGCAACAACAACTCCTGGTTCCGCCCCTCCACCTCGACCCAGGCCGTCAACAACGGTTACGAGGGTGAGGCCAGCCGCTCTTATTCAAAGGAGCGCCAGTATGTGGTGGAATGGCTCACCAACTACAACACCCCATATTGACAAGCACAACATCAAGGCCATGGTGGGTTACTCATACCAGTACTCGCAATATTCTGGCTTCAACGCCGAGAACAAGGATTTCCCCAACGACGGCCTCGGCTCTGACAACCTCGGTTCGGGCAGCCTCGCCAAAGAGGAAGGGGAGGTGCTGATGGGCAGCTACCGCAATGACTCCAAGCTCATCTCCTTCTTCGGCCGCGTAAGCTACGATTTCGACGGCAAATACCTCTTCACCGCGTCGTTGCGCCACGAAGGCTCCTCGAAGTTCGGCGCCAACCACAAGTGGGGCAACTTCCCCGCCGTTTCCGCCGGATGGCGCATCTCACAGGAGAAATTCATGAGCGGCCTGCGCTGGATCGACGACCTGAAAATCCGCGCCGACTACGGTGTGACCGGCAACCAGGACTTCGGCAGCTATCTCTCTATCAACACGATGGGAGGCTTCGGCTACTACTATTACAATGGAAAATACTTCCAGGTGTGGGGCCCGGGCAAGAATGTCAACCCCGACCTCCGCTGGGAGAAGGGTAAGAACTGGAACATCGGTCTTGACTTCTCGCTGTTCAACAACCGCCTCTACGGTTCGTTCAACTACTTCAACCGCCGCCAGCAGGACCTCCTGGGCAACTACAAGGTGTCGGTGCCTCCTTACCTCTTCGACGAGACATTTGTCAACGTGGGCACGATGAAAAACTCCGGTTTCGAGTTTGACATCACCTTCAACGCCGTCAACACCCGCGACTTCTCATACAGCTTCAGCGTCATCGGCACAACGATGGCCAACAAGTTTGTCGATTTCAGCAACTCGGAGTATGTCGGCCAGGACTTCTACAATGTCTGCGCCACCGAAGACCCCTATCCCTTCTACAACCTCCAGCGTATCGAGAAGGGTGAATCGCTCGGCAACTTCTACATGTGGAAATACGCCGGAATCACACCGGAAGGGGAGTGGCTGGTCTACGACAAGGACAACGACATCATCCGCGCCTCGCAGGCAACCGACGAAGACCGCCGCATCGTCGGCAACGGTATGCCCAAGTTCACTATGTCGACAAGCCACAACTTCCGCTACCGCAACTTCGACCTGGCCCTCTTCTTCCGCGGGGCTTTCGGGTTCGACATATTCAACATCCACGATTTCTATTACGGCACCCGCAACTTCACGGGTAACATGCTCCGCAAGGCTTACGGCAAGAACTTCGACATCTCGCCCGACGCCAACCCCGTGGTGAGCGACTATTTCCTGGAGCGCGGAGACTACTTCAAGCTCGACATGCTGACACTCGGCTACACCCTCCCGACCCCCAAGCTCCGTTTCCTCGACCGCGTCAGGGTCTACGGCACAGTGAAGAATGTCTTCACGATCACCAAGTTCAGCGGTGTTGACCCCTCTACCTACCAGGTCAACGGTCTGACCCCCGGCGGCCAGGGCTCGCGCACCTATTATCCCTCCACCCGCCAGTTCATACTCGGCGTTCAGCTGGATTTCTAATCACCTGTAAAAACATCAGAAATAAAAATGAAGTTTCTCAAACATATAGCGTCGGCAGCCCTGGGCGTAATCGCCCTGGCCGGCTGCACCAACCTGGACGAGACCCTCTATGACCAGGTGGGAACGCAGAACTATTACAACACCAAGAACGACGTGATACGCGCCGCCTTCCGCCCGTTCGAGCATGCTTACTGGAGCATCTGCAGCCGCCACGTGCTCAACGAGCTGACCGCCGACCAGCTCATCACCCCGACACGCGACGGATGGTGGGACGACGGCGGCAAATGGCGCAGGCTCCACTATCATCAGTGGAACGTCGAAGATGGCGGCGACGCACAGACCGAGTGGAACGGCTGTTTCCAGGGCATCATGCAGTGCAACTACGTCATCGAGGACCTGGCCCAGCTCAATCCCTCCAAGTTTGGCTTCACCCAGCCTGAATTTGACAACATCAACGCCCAGTGTCGTGCCCTGCGCGCATGGTTCTACATCCGTCTGCTCGACGCGTTCCGCAACATCCCTCTGGCTGTTAGCTTCAACGATGTCTCCCTCAACTCCGAAGGACAGGTTGAGCCTAAAGTGGTTTTCGACTTCATCGAGAGCGAGCTGAAAGACTGCCTGTCGCTGCTGGTCAAGAAAGAGAGCCTCGGCTCCAACGCCAACCTCCAGGGACAGTGGACCCAGGCCGGAGCGGCCGCCCTGCTGGTGCGTCTCTATCTCAACGCCCAGGTCTACATCGGCGAGGACCGTTACGCCGACTGCGAGAAAATCGCCGAGGAAATCCTCAGCGGGGTGTATGGCGCGTATGAGGTGGCCGACCGCTGGGATGCCCCCTTCGACTGGGACAACGACACCTGCGACGAGGTGATTTTCGGTTTCCCCAGCTCGCAGGGCTATTCCTACTGGCTCTACCAGGGCGACACATACTGGTGGACAGTTCCGGCCCGTGCCCGTTACTACTTCAACGACCGCAAGGCCAAGGCCGGCGACCACAACACCAAGTATGCCGCTTCACCCAGCTACGATCTCAACGGCGAGCTGTACACTTACGAGCTTGGCATGCCGATACAGAATTTCCGCAAGTATGAGGGTGACGAGCGTATGAAGCTCTACCGCAACCTGGGCGACAACAAGCGCGAGGGTATGTTCCTCTTCGGTTATCTCGAATACATCGACGAGGATGGCTCAAAGAAGCGTGTGCGTGCCCCAGAGCAGCCCTATGACCTCTATATCCGCGACGCTGTCGGCAACTTCCAGGCAATGGCTCCCGACAAGTGGCCCGCCAACAAGAATTCAAACCTGATGAACGGCGACCACAACTCGGGATGGCATTTCGCCAAGTACCCATTCTACAGCGACGAGGATTCACACCAGATGGAGAGCGACTACACCGAAATCCGTCTCCCCGAGGTAATCTACTCGCTGGCCGAATGCAAGCTCCGCTCGGGCAAGAAGGCCGATGCTGCCCGCCTGCTCAACAGTGTGCGCCGCCGCAACTATCCCGCCGACAACCTCAATGATGTGCTTTACGCTCCCGAAGGTAAAGTCGACCTGACCGAGAAAGAGATGCTCGACGAGTGGGGACGCGAGTTCTTCGCCGAGAGCCGCCGCCGCATCGACCTGATCCGTTTCGGCAAATTCTCCTCCGGCACATGGTGGGACAAGACCCCCGATGCAGGAAAGCACACCGAGATTTTCCCCATCATGCGTCCGATTCTCAACTCCAACCCCGCTTTGAAGCAGAACCCCGGTTACAGCAACTGATTTCCCTGACTGACTTTGTCAACTCATAAAACTTAGAATCCCATGAAACTTAAAAATATGTTTTCCGCCCTGGCCGGTGTGGCGCTGACCATGACCCTGGCCGGATGTGACGGAGAGAAAGAGCTGGTCATCATCGAGGGGAACCTGCCGATAAAGACCACCACACTCTATATGGTGGGGGATGCCACTCCCAACGGCTGGAGCATCGACTCGCCGACTCCGCTGACCCCAACCGAGGCCGATCCTCTGGTGTTCACCTGGGAGGGCTCGCTCAACACCGGCGAGATGAAGCTCTGTCTGACCACCGGAAGCTGGGACGCCGGATTCATCCGTCCCACGGCCAACGGCACTGAAATCAACTCCACTCCCATTGTCAACGCTCCTTTCCAGATGCACGCCGGAGATCCCGACGAGAAATGGAAAGTGACCGAGGCCGGTGTCTACCAGCTGACATTCAATCTGCGCGAATGGACTATGTCGACCGCTTTCCTCCGTGGCCAGGATGCTCCCGAAATCGAGCCTATAGTGGCTGACGCCCTCTATCTTGTCGGCGACGCGACAGCCAACGGTTGGAACATCGATGCTCCTGAGCAGGCTGAGAAGAAGTCTGACTTCATCTATGAGTACACCGGCCCGCTGACCGCCGGCGAATTCAAGGCCTGCACCGCTTCCGGAAGTTGGGATGTGCCCTTCATCCGTCCCGCCTCCAATGGTGAGAAGCTGTCGAAGAATGGCTTTGAAAACCCTGGATTCGTTTACTCGGCGTCCCCCGACAACAAGTGGGTTGTAGCCGACGCGGGCGTCTACCATCTCACCTTCGACCTTGAGAACTGGACCGTCAAGGCTGACTTCATTGAGGAGATTGTCAACGAGAAGAACCCCATCGAGACCGCGACCCTCTTCATGATCGGCGACGCGACTCCCGGCGGATGGAGCATGGATGACGCGTCGGAGATGACCGTGTCCTCTTCAAACAGATACATCTTCACCTGGGAGGGAGAGCTTGTGAATGGTTCGATGAAAGCCTGCACCGAGCGTGACGGCACATTCTCCTGCCCCTTCATCCGTCCCTCGCAGGCCGGAGTGGAAATCAACAGCAACGGTGTGGCTGCTTCTGACTTTGTCTACACCACCAACCCTGATGACCAGTGGAGAATCACCGAGTCAGGCCGCTACCGCATCACTTTCGACCTTGAGAACTGGACAATCTCTGCCACCAAGCTCGACGGTGACGACCCTGTCGGCCCCGGCGATGACAAGAAAGAGCCTCTTGAGACCTCGACCCTCTACATGATCGGCGACGCCACCCCCGGTGGGTGGAGCATGGATGACGCCTCGGCGTTCACCCGTTCGGCCGACAACGGACACCTTTTCACCTGGGAGGGCAACCTCTCTGCCGGTGAGATGAAAGCCTGCCTGCAGCCCGACGGCACATTCTCCTGCCCCTTCCTGCGCCCGACCTACAATGGTTGCGAAATCTCGCGCAACGGAGTGGCCGCTCCTGATTTCGTCTACACGACCGGACCCGGCGATGACAAATGGAAGGTGACAGAGGCTGGCCGCTACCGCGTCACTTTTGACCTCGAGAACTGGACCATCGCGGTGACTCCGCTTGACTGACAACTCCATACCGGAGGCTGACGCGCCTGTCTCTGACAACCTCTGGCGGCGCGCCAGCCTCCCCAAAAACCAAACATAGAAATATTTTCAGAATACGATGAAAAAGATTATCATATCGGCCGGCGCTGTCGCCTCGATGCTCCTGGCATCCTGCAGCGATGAAATCGAGATGCGCCGTCCTCCGGTGTATGAGCTGCCGGAACTCCCCGTGGTGGAGGGAATCCACCAGTACAAGGCTCCCCTCTACTGGAGCGTCTATGAATATTGCTACACCCGTGAACAGGCCGGTGTCGCCAACTCTGACATGGACATCACCCCCGAGCAGTGGGACGAAATCATCGACTGGGTTGCCACCGAGCTGAAACCCCACGGTTATGACATGGTCTGCACCGACGGTTTCATTCCGATGCTTGCCAATGACGCTTCGGGTTATATGACCCATTACGGCTCTACGTCGCTCAAAGACCTCGTCGCCAAGGCAAAGGCCAAGGGGCTGAAGGTGGGAGTGTATGACAACCCCCTCTGGATTCACGGCCCCGCCGAGACAAAGATTGAAGGCACCGACTACACTTTCGGCGGTCTTTACTACAACGGTACCACCGAAATCCTCAATCCCTCGGCTGAGAACATGTGGTTCAACTGGGTAGTGGCCGAGAATCCCGGCGCGCGCGAGTATATCGACGGTTTCTTCAAGCATTACGCCGAACTCGGCATCGACTACATCCGTATGGACTTCCTTTCATGGTATGAGGATGGCAAAGACCGCAACATCGGAGTCGTGGGTCATGGTTATGGCCGCGCCTCGTATGGCCGCGCGATGGCTTACATCGCCGAGTCTGCCAAGAAATATGGCATTTTCACCTCTCTTGTCATGCCCCATCTCTACAACGACGCAGAGGTGGAGGCCCGTTACGGCAACATGGTGCGCATCGTGGCCGACACAGCCGGCGGCGGGTGGTGGCATTGCTCCGCGGCCGACAAGGGGAGGCTTTATGCCAACTGGCCCAACTGCATGAACATGTTTGACGGGTTCACCTATTGGTCACACATTACCGGACGTGGCCGTGTGATCCTTGACGGCGACTTCATCCGCCTGAACACCTTCGACACCGACGCGGAGAAGGAGACAGTGGTGTCGCTCCAGCTGATGGCCGGAGGCCCTGTCACCGTGGCCGACCAGATAAGCACCATCGGCAATGATATGAAGTTCTACACCAATGACGAGATGCTCGCCCTCAACGCCGACGGCTTCGTGGGCCATCCCCTCAGCTCGTCGCTCACCGACCAGAACAACCAGATCTGGTTTGGCCAGATGAGCAACGGCGACTATGTCATCGGTCTCTTCAACCGAGGCGATAATTCCATCGCCTACAATGTCAGCTTCGCCGATCTCGGCATCGCAGGGGAATGGAAGGTGCGCGACCTCTGGCGTCATGCCGACGAGGGGACTGCCTCCTCAATCTCCGCCACTGTGGCTCCCCACGGTTGTAAAATCGTGCGTCTGTCAAAGTAAAATCTCGATATTTATTGTAATAGCTTAGTATTTAATGAAATACAATCTTTTTTCGGCTGCGGCTCTTGCCGCGGCCGGCCTGAGCCTCGCCTTTCAGGGAGCCTCGGCAGCCGAAATATCCTCCCCCTCGGGCAATGTGACCGTAGAGGCCGATGTGGTCGCCGGTGTCCCGACATACAGTGTGTCATACAAGGGCAAGCCTGTCATCAAGCCCTCCACCCTCGGTCTGCAGCTTGCCGACGGGGCCGACCTCATGGATGGTTTTGAGCTTGCCTCAACTTCCACCTCCACGTTCGACGAGACCTGGCAACCGGTATGGGGCGAGAACAGCAACATCCGCAACAACTACAACGAACTCCTGCTGGAGATGCGCCAGCCCTCAACGGGCCGTTTGATGAACCTCCGTTTCCGTGTCTATGACGATGGCATGGGGCTGCGCTACGAGTTCCCGCGCCAGTCCAACCTGGTCTACTTCATCATCAAGGAGGAGAAGACCCAGTTTGCCATGACCGGCGACCACACCGCCTGGTGGATTGCCGGCGACTACGACACCCAGGAATATGACTGGACAGAGAGCCGTCTTTCGGAAATCCGCGAGAAGCATGCCGGAAGCATCTCAGGCAACGCCTCGCAGACGATATTCTCCCCGACCGGGGTGCAGACCTCGTTGCAGATGAAGACCGACGACGGCCTTTACATCAACCTCCACGAGGCCGCGCTGGTCGACTACTCCTGCATGCACCTCAACCTTGACGACAAGAATCTTGTCTTCGAATCATGGTTGACCCCCGACGCGCAGGGAAACAAGGGCCACATACAGTGTCCGGCCCATACCCCCTGGCGCACCGTCATCGTGAGCGATGACGCGCGTGACATGCTTTCCTCCAACCTTATCCTCAACCTCAATGAGCCTTGCGCCTACGACGACACCTCCTGGATCAAGCCGGTGAAATATGTGGGAGTATGGTGGGAGATGATCGGCGGAGGCAAGGAGTGGTCCTACACCTACGACCTCCCCTCGGTCAAACTCGACCAGCTCGACTACTCTCAGACCAAGACCCATGGCCGCCATCCGGCAAACAACGAGAATGTGAAGAAGTATATCGACTTCGCCGCCGAGCATGGCTTTGACCAGGTGCTTGTCGAGGGTTGGAATGTAGGCTGGGAAGACTGGTTTGGCCACTCCAAAGACTATGTGTTTGATTTCGTCACCCCTTATCCCGATTTCGACATAGACATGCTCAACGAGTATGCCCACGCAAAGGGTGTGAAACTGATGATGCACCACGAGACTTCCGGCTCCATACGCAATTACGAACGCCATATGAAGAAGGCTTACGAGCTGATGGAGAAGTATGGCTACAATTCGGTGAAGAGCGGTTATGTCGGCAATATGATTCCCCGTGGGGAGCATCACTACGGACAGTGGCTCAACAACCACTACCTGTATGCCGTCACCGAGGCCGCCAAACACAAAATCATGGTCAACGCCCATGAGGCTGTGCGCCCCACCGGTCTCTGCCGCACATATCCCAACCTCATCGGCAACGAGAGCGCCCGAGGCACCGAGTATGAGGCTTTCGCCGGCAACAAGCCTTTCCACACCACCGTGTTGCCCTTCACTCGTCTCCAGGGAGGCCCGATGGACTACACCCCCGGCATCTTCGAGCTTGACATGAAGAAGGTCAATCCCAACAGCGAGGGCAACTTCAACAGCACTCTCGCCCGTCAGCTCGCCCTTTATGTGACCATGTACAGCCCCTTGCAGATGGCCGCCGACACCCCCGAGGTGTATGCCCGGTATATGGACGCGTTCCAGTTCATAAAGGATGTGCCTGTCGACTGGGCCGAGAGCCGCTACCTGGAGGCTGAACCGGGCCGCTACATCACCGTTGCCCGCAAAGACAAGAATTCCGAGGAGTGGTATCTTGGCTGCACCGCCGGGGAGGAGGGACATTCATCCGACCTCCGTCTCGACTTCCTGCAGCCCGGGGTGAAGTATGAGGCCACCATCTACGCCGATGCCCCCGACGCCCATTACGCCACCAACCGCCAGGCTTACCGGATTTCGACCCGCAAGGTCGACTCCAAGACCCGTCTCAAGCTCAAGGCCGCTCCCGGCGGAGGCTATGCCGTCTCCATCAAGCCGGTCGACAATTCCCTGGCGATGAGGTAAAGACAGAATTATAAAGGTAACAGTTATAGATTTCTCTCCATCATCCGCGTTTGTGAAAACGCCGTTAGTTTTTCCAAGGTAAAAATAGTTTGAATTTAGTGAGAGTTAGGTTAAGATGACCGGAGCGCCCGTATGGGTCTTTGAGCCTGCGGGCGCGCCGCGCATCTTTGACCGGATGCTTCGTTTGTGTCTATCTTCTTATGCGACTGCCCAAAAATCATTCATACAAGTCGGTCGAATAAGCTAAATCATATCCATTCATTTAATCCCATCATTTGCAATGAAAAATTTTACCAAATTCGTTCTCGCCGCCGTTTGCCTGACATCAGCGGCAACCGTTTCCGCTCAAGGCCGCACCGACATGCTCTGGGTTCTCGGAGACGCAACCCCCTACGGCTGGAGCTGCGATGACGCTACCGCCATACTCGCCGACAGCGAGAACTCCAAGGTCTATTCGGGCACTATGTACCTTGAGGCCGACAAGAACTTCAAGTTCCTTACCACATATGATTTCGGCAATATGGAGTATCGCGCTGCCGTTGCCGACGCAACTCCCGGAGCCGACGGCAAAGTGGCGCTGGTCTATTCAGACTCGGGCGACGATTTCCAGATACATGTCTCTGAGTCGGCCAACTATCTCATCACAGTTGACACCGAAGCCCTTGAGGCCACCATCGTGAAGTCGGCCTACCAGGAGACACAGGTGCGTTACGCTTCTATTTTCATCGTAGGCTCAGTGCTTTCCACCGGTTACGCCGTCGACAATGGCCTGGCAATGGCGCAGAATCCCGATGCACCCTGTGAGTTCAGCGTGGCAGGTGCGGATTTCCAGGAAGGAATCTTCAAGATTGCCACCGCCCTCAAAGGCGCAGGTACCTGGAATCCGGCATTCTGGTATTTCTGCGACCCTGCCGACCCCTCCAAGATGGTTCTCAATGCCGAGGGCGACAATCAGTGGAGCATATCCGAAGCCGGCGATTATGATGTCAAGGCCAACCTCGCCAACAACACCATCTCCATCGTGAAGTCAGACCAGTCGGGCATCTCGGAAATCGAGTCAGACGAGGCCGCTTCAGGCCCCGCCCGTTATTACACGATTGATGGCCGCATGGTCAATGCACCCGTGGCCGGCAGCCTGGTAATCAAGGTCACTGCTGACGGCAAAGCCTCAAAAGTGCGTTTCTGATCCCTGTTTCTTCTACCTGACTAAAACTGTTCACGATGCTTAAGAAATTAACCATACCGGTCATCGCGGCGCTGGGCATCATCCCGGTCGCCGCCGGAGACCTGTACATCCTTGGCGACGGCACACCCACGGGGTGGAGTCTCGACCATATGATCAGGCTCTCGGAGACCTATGAAAACTCCAACGTCTACACGACGGTCTGCTTCCTTGACAATGAGAAGGGTGGCACATTCCGCCTGCAGTCTGTCACAGACTGGGACAACAGCGGATTCTACGGGGCTGAGTCAGAATATGCTCCCATCGACAATGATTCCTGGATGCCGCTCGTCAGCGGCGGAAATGGATGGCAGTTCAAGGTGGTGACCCCGGGTGTCTACTATGTCGAGGCCAATCTCAACGAGCGAAAGGTGAAAATCAACCGTATGGGCCAGATTTATCTGGTGGGCAATGTGAAGGACCACGCGTGGTCGCTCGACGGATGCCCGATGTACAATTCCGAGGAAGCTCCCGGCCAGTATTGGGGCCGTTTCACCCTCGAAGGTGGAGATTACGCCAATCCGGGGGAATTCAAGTTCACCACAGACCCTCCCCAGGGATGGGACCTGCGCCATTTCCTGCTGCGTAAAAACAAAGATGAGTTTGAGGCCGGAAAGGAGAACAACGAGTCTTATGACATCAAATGGAGCGTCGGAGATCCCGACCAGCAGAGCCATGAGGAGAGAGACCTCGTGGCCGGCAGGTATGACATCCTTGTGGATGCCGCCGCGAAAGCCGTGAAATTCTTCATGCGTCCCGAAGGGGCTTCGCTTGTCGGCCCCGGTGTGTTGTCATCCTGGGGTGTCGAGGCCGGAAATCCCGGTCTTTCAGCCGGTGAAGATGGCTCGCTGACGGGCCGGCATATATTCTTCCGTGCCGGCGAACTGTTCAAGGTTGTGGTCGACGGCAAATATCACGGCTCTGACAGCTGGGGCCTTCAGACACTCGAGGATTACACCAAGGCTTACCTGCGGGTGGTCAATGAGGGTGCTGATTTCGTGGCCGCGACATCCGGTTTCCGCGATGTTGCCGTGCGCCCCAGCGATGCAGGCGACGGTACGCTCAGCCTGGAGATTTCCGCTCCGCAGGGTGTATGGTATGAGGGCGTGTGCAGCCTTGACTACGATGAGGCTTCTCACTCGTATGTCAACCATGGCGGATTGAACTGGCTTCCGGCAGAAACCTCGTATGATGTCTTTGTCGGCGGCGATGTCGTGGCATCGGTCAAGACCGCCGCGACCGGCTGGTACCGTGCCTCGGTCACATTCGACGGCAGCCGCCCGTCATACAATCTCGACCGTCTGGCCACTTCGCTTGAAGGGGAGGCCCTGGGCGGCTCTTTGGCTCTTGGCGAGATTGAGGCCGAAGACCATCGCTTCATAGGCCGGCGCGTGTATCTCAACGGTGGCGTGCTGCGCGGAAGAATCGGCGACTCTCTCTCGCCTGAGGTCAACGTGGCCGCATCGGGCTACTATACCGTAACCCTCGACATGGTGGATGGTGTGCCCCGGATTTCACTCCGAGGCCCGGTGGAGGTCAACATGCCCCTCTCCGCCGAGGATTTCAAGGATGGAACGAAGCATTACTTCCTGGTCGGACAGCGTATGGGCGCATGGCGCCTGCAGCCCGAATGGGAGTTCATCCCCCAGGGTGACGGCACTTTCGCCATACCTACCCGTGCGCTCTACAATGGCTATGTGATGGTCGGCGAGGTGGATAATTACGAGGACTACATCACCCAGACCTACCGTGGTTACTCCCACACCGACCTCGGCGTGGAGTCGAAGGTCGACCCCCGCAACGACGAGGGGGGCGAGCCGAGACAGGACGTAGAGGTGACCCGTGAAATGCCTTTGGCATTGCTCCCATCCACCGGCGGCAACGGTTGCGCCGAAGGGAAATACACCGGCACCCGTTACAATGACATCAAACGCACCTCGCCTGCCACTCAGCATGGCGGATGGGAGGCCATGAAGACGCGCCTCATCCATATCCTCACCCCCGACGGATACAACGATGTGGAGCATATCCAGTCGTTCCCCGCGCGTGTCGACAAAATCGTCCTCCATGTCGACGGAGAGGGGCATCCCTCATATATCCGTTTTGACAAGCTCAACACCTCGCCCCGCGCATTGGCCGAAATCAGGACATTCGCCCTGGTGGGCAGCAGCATCGGCAACAGCCATGTGTCATACTCCCGTGAGGATGGCGTGACCTCGCCGCTCAACAACCAGGAGGGGTATGGCGGTTCGACCTGGAGCGAGGCCTGGATACAGTTTGACAACCATGCCAAGCCCTATGTCGACGGCAACGGAGAGTACATGTACCACACGAGCTTCACCCGCGACTGGCTCAGGGCCCATCCCTCTTATTTCAATTTCGGCGAAGACTTTGAGTACACCTCCAACAATATCACCTTCACCTATGCCCCTGATCTAACACACGACAATCAGTTTGGGAAACGGACGGTGACCACGGGCAACAACTTCACCCGAAACGAGGTGGTGCATACCTACTGGCGTCCTGTTGCCGAGGGTGAGAACATCGGCCGAAACCATGAGGCAGTCCACAGCCTTGACGATATGCTTGACATCCCGGCGGAGGACCGCGCATGCTTCGTGGTCGAGGATATGTGGATGGAAGGCATGTTCAAAATCTGGTGTGGCTGGGGTGGCGCTGCCACCAACCATGAGTTTGAGGACAACGGCTCGACTTATACCCGCTGGTTCCGCAGCAACGGTTCGCATGGCCGAATCCGGGAGGACTGCACGGCCTTCTATTCGGCGGGCAACATCATGGGCTTCACCCTCTTCGAGGATATGGACGCGGCCAACTTCGGCATCGGCTACGGTGTTCCCTCGACCGACAGCTATGTGAATCCTAAGGTCGATGAGAATGGCGTGATACGTGACGAGTACAAGAACCAGCCCGAGCGACGTTTCTTCAAGCGTGTGGAAATCTGGTTCAACCTCAAGAGCGGTTTCGCTTACCAGGGCCCGGGCCAGGCATCCGTCATCATGTTCTACCAGGAGAAGGGTGGGCCTAACATCACCATCGAGAAAGCCGGCACAAGCCAGATCAGCTACAACTTCAACATCCCCCTCATCGTCGGCATGCCCGAAGAGGCTGACCAGGCTGATTTCGGCAATGTGGTGAAATACTCGATTTACCGGATAGCCATCGATGATGAAGGAAACGAGGGTGAGCCGGTGCATGTCGAGACAGTCAGCAGGGGAGAGGGCTCCTACCTGACCCCTGACGGACTTCCCCGCAAGGATTTCGGCAATATCGACTTTGTGGATCCCGCCACACTGGCCCCCGGCCGCTACCGCTATATGATCGAGACCCAGCGCGCCAACTCCCCCGAGGTGATGTCGGCCAAATCAAACATCCTGCGCATTGACCCGCCGCAGCTTCCGAGTGGTGTGGAGAATGTCGGCCAGGATGAGGAGCAGGGTGGTTTCCGCCTCCAGGCCAAGGCTGTCGCCGGTGAGGGTCTCCTCCGTGTAAGCGGCAGCTCAGAAATCGGCTGGCTTACCATCTGCTCGGTCAACGGCACTGTCGTCAACCGTCTGCGTGTGGCCGCCAATGCCGCCACTGTCGACATCTCGGCTCTTCCCGCCGGAGTTTATGTGGCGACAGCCAACAACTCTTCAGTCCGATTCCTCAAGAGATGAGCAAGTACTGTATAATAATGTCAATCTTGACCCTGGCCGGTATCTTCGCGATGCCGGTCAAGGCCGAGATTAATTACCTCCGGCTCTATCTTGTCGGGGAAGCCACCCCGGCCGGGTGGAATGAGAATCTGCCGGAGGAGCTGGTGGCCATAGGCAACGACTGTTTCCTCTGGGACGGCTGGCTCACGACCGGCGAGTTCAAGTTTCTCAACACCCGTGGCGACTGGGACAGCTCGATTGTCACCTCAGCTCCGGGACTGGTGTTTGAAAGCGGGGTCAAGTATGACCTCTATTACCGCAACGGGACCGACAACAAGTTTGTCAACAACACCCCGGGGTATGTGCGCATCGTGGTCGACCTCCGCAACATGAAGGTCAATTTCAGACGCCCGGCGCTTGCCTTCACAGGCCCTGCCGCGCTGGGATGGTCGCTTGAGGAGATAATCCCCGTGTTCGCCGATGATGAAGGCCGGGCCAGCTGGAGCGGCCAGTTGCGCAGCGGAGAGCTTAAGATTCTAACAGATGGCGCCACCGACTGGCACCCATGTTACAATGCTCCTTTCGAGGGAGATGTCCTTTCTGCCGGGGGCCACGGCATGATTTTCAATGCCACGGAACGCGACGGTGAGGGCAATTACGTCGATTTCAAATATGCCGTGCCGTGCGACGGGTATTACACGATGACGTTCAAGAATGACAACGGAGGCCGTTTCTATGGCGTGGATGTCGAAATCAGCCAGGAACCTGACCTCACGGGCGGATTCCGCTCGCGTCCGGGACGCTACCTCGCGGCGGTTGACAGGGCCGCCCGCAGGGTGCATCTCGGCCCGTTGCCTTCGCGCCTCTACATAGGGGTGTCGGGCGAGGACTGCGCTGAGATAATGCCTTCGGGCGAGAACACATTCTCGTCGGTGGTCTCATTGAAGAAGGGGGTGTATTACAAGCTGGCGTCTGACCCCTCGGCGTGGGATATGTCGTCGATTTCACCAAACTTTGACACAGACATCTCGACCGGCACCACCTCAAATCTCGCGCCTATGCATGGCTACAGTTATGTCGTCCCAGAAGATGGCAACTATCGCGTGACCGCCGATTTCTCAGGTTCTGTGGCGACCCTGCAGGCCCATAAAGAGAGTGTGTCGGCGGCAGAGATGCCTTTGGCGCGAGCCGGTGTGTCTGTCTCGTCGCGTGGCGGCGAGCTGTCGGTGGAGGGGGATTACACCTCAGTGGCAGTGTATGATGTCTCCGGACGGCTGGTGGGGGACGCTTCCCCCTGCCGGGTCACTGCCGGGACATACATAGTCAAAGTTGACAACAATGTTTACAAAATCATATCACGATGATTGATTGCAAGAAAACCATACTGGCGGTGCTGGGGCTGTGGGCCTTCGCTCCGTCAGCTTTCGGCCAGAACAGTGGCGTGTGGATAGGGGCCTCATCCTCCGCGGGTGATTTCCCGGCCTCCAACTCCACAGCCATGGCAGCCGCGCCGACCGGTGATTTCCATACCGGTATTGTGAGCGTGGGGGAGATGGAGAGAATCAGCTTCGCCGATTATGGCGATGGCGGCTCACCGTCGCGCCTTGGAGGTGCCGGAGACAAGGAGTTTCCGCACTCAGAGAACTGGGCCTATGACATAGGCCAGGAAAAGGGAATCCACGCTGTCCCCCTGCGCGGGGTTGCCTCCGGGAAACCGCAGACTGGCGATTTCGACCTCTGGACCGACAAAGCCTGTTACAAACCGGGCGAGACTGTGTGGATACAGGCGGCCAGGTTTGCCGATTATCCCGGGGCCACGGTGCGTTACCGCCGGGGAGTGGAGGTGTTGAAAGAGGAACCGCTCAGGCAGGAATGGTGGCCATGGAATCCGCCGACGACAGATTTCAGGGGTTACCTCGTTGATGTCTACCGGCTTGATTCCGAGGGACGCGAGGTGATTCTCGGCTCGATAGGGGTGGATGTCTCCTCTCATTGGAACCGCTATCCCCGCAATGGCTACACCGCCTGGTATGAGCCTGGAAAGGAGCCTTATATCGGAGGAGATGTGGCGTTTCTCAACCGCCGCCATATAAATGTAGTGCAGTTTCAAGACTGGCACTGGAAGCACCATTATCCTTATTGCAGCGACGCGGAGTACACCGACATCGCCAACAACAAGGTGTCGCTTAACGTGGTGAAGGAGCTCATCAGCAGCCAGCATGGCTACAATATGGCCTCGCTCTTCTACAACCTCGGTTTCGGGGCTTTGGAGAAAGACGACGCGGCAAAAGACGGGGTGAGGGAGGAATGGTATTACTATTTCGACCCTGACCACACCCACAAGGATTACCATGACCTGCCTGACGACTGGAAGAGCGACATCACCTTTGTGGATCCCGGCAACACCGACTGGCAGAATTATCTCTGCGACCGCAACGATGAGGTATATCGCAATCTCGATTTCGACGGATTCCAGGTAGACCAGGTCGGACGGCGCGGAGACGGCTACTTCTATGATTACTGGGGCAACCGCCATAACATGGCCGACCGCTTCCCGTCGCTTCTCCAGGCGTTCAAACGCCGTCATCCGGGCAAGTTGCTGATTATGAACTCCGTCTCGAAACATGGTGCTGACCAGATAGCCTCCTCTGGTGTGGTTGATGCTTGTTACAGCGAGCTTTGGTCAGATGAAAGCAGCTTCATGGACCTGTATTGGGTGATTTTCGACAACAAGAAGGCATCGGGCAACGATGGCATGAAGACGATTTTCGCCTGCTACATGAATTATGACTTCGCCGACAAGAATCCCGGAAAGCCGTTCAACAATCCGGGCGTGTTGCTGACCGACGCGTGCATGTTTGCCCTCGGGGCGTTTCATCTCGAGCTTGGCACCGGCGGCAACATGCTGGGCCGCGAGTATTTCCCCAACACCAATCTCCATATGAACGATGAGCTGAAGGAGTCGATAACCCGTTATTACGATTTCATCACGGCTTATGAGAACTATATCTATGACACCTCCCGCGAGCTGACCCCGACAATCACATCGCTGTCGGGCCACAAGCTGTCGATATGGAATTACGCCCTGGGGCCACAGCCGCGCAAGGTGGTGATTCATGCCAAGGAGACCAAGGAGGGGGCTATGGTGTTGCACCTGCTCAACTTCATGTCGACCAACTCCCTGAGCTGGCGCGACCTAAACGCCGACATGCCCAGGCCAGAGACCCAGACCGGCATAACTCTTGACATCGATTGCGACCGTATGGTGTCGAGGGTGTGGGCCGCCACACCAGACAGTGACGCCTGCGCGCCCCGCCCGCTGGAGTTCACCCAGAACGGGCGCTCGCTGAAAGTGACGGTTCCATCCCTGGAATATTGGACGATGCTCGTCATGGAATGATTCTGACATAGGTCATCCGACGGGCGACAACCCTGTGAGATAAGTTTGTCGGCGGAAACTCTCCGCGGGCAAACTTATTTTCGTAACTTTGCGTTCATAAACAAAGGAAAAACTCATCCCGAAACAATGAGAATCATAATAGCGGGCGACGGCGAGACCGGTACTCATCTGGCCCGTATGCTGTCGGTGGAGAACCAGGACATAGTGTTGATGGGCAGCGACAAGGAACATCTTGCCGAGCTTGAGTCAGTCAGCAATTTCATCACCTTCGAGGGAAGCCCGATGTCGTTTCGCGACCTGAACCGCTGCGGAACCGACGTGGCCGACATCTTCGTGGCTGTGACCCCCGACGAGACGGTCAACATAATCGCCTGCGGCATGGCCAAGGAATGTGGGGCCCGCAAGTGTGTGGCCCGTGTCGACAATCCCGAGTTCGCCACTCCCCGCGCAGAGGAGATGCTCCGCCGCCACGGTGTGGATCTCACCATCTTTCCCGAGAAACTCGCTGCGATGGAGGCCCGAAGGTTCATCGAACATAACTGGGTGAGTGAATGGTTTCAGTTCCACCGTGGCGAGCTGTATGTGGTCGGAGTGAGGATGGAAGCGTCAGGCTCGCTGTGTGGCAAGTACCTGCGCGACATCCCCAACAATCCCCGCCTTTTCCATGTCTCGGCCATAAAGCGTGGCAGCGGGATAATCATACCTCGAGGCGATGACCGTCTGCTCGAGGGGGACACGCTGTATTTCTCGGTGTTGCCTGAAAACATCGACCTGTTGCCCGCCCTGTGTGGCAAGCGGGTGTCGCGCGCGCGGCGCATAATGATTACCGGGGCCGGTCGCGTGACCGAGAACCTGCTCGACCTCATCGGGCCGAAGTATGACGTGACGGTGATAGACCCTGATCCCGAAAGATGCCGCAAGGTGGCCGAGAAGTTCCCGAAGGCGGTGGTGGTGAACGCGTTGGCCAATGATGTCACCACTCTCAAGGAGGAGGGGATAGACGGGTGTGACACCTTTCTGGCTCTTACCGGCAGCTCTGAGAAGAATATCGTGTCATGCATGGTGGCCCGTGAACACGGGGTCAGACGCACATTGGCGCGAATCGAGGAGCTGCAATACATCCCCGAGGCGGAGAGCCTGTCGATAGACAAAATCATCAACAAGAAACTGCTCAACACCGGCAAGGTGCTGAACGTGGTGCTTGACACCAATGTGGCCACCACCCAGTGTCTCTCGCTTGACAAGGCGGAGGTGACCGAGATCAAGGCTCCCGAAGGGGCCAGGATTGTCTCGCGGCCGATCAGCGAGCTGTCGCTCCCCAGGGATGTGACCGTGGCCGGACTGGTCAGGGAGGGGAAAGGGCAGCTCGTGGAGGGGCGCACACGCATAATGCCTGGCGACCATGTTGTGATATTCAGCGTGTCAGGCTCGATTGCCAAGATTGAGAAACTATTCAGATAACCAGCCGGAGGGATTGATGCATGAAGACATCGGTTAATGTCAGTTCGATAGTGAGGATTCTCGGTCGGCTGGTGCTGATAGAGGCCCTGTTGATGTTGCTGCCGCTGGCGGTGTGTCTGATTTACGGCGAGAGCGACTGGCGCGGGTTCGCCGTCGCTGTCGGAGCCGCCGCGTTGGCAGGGGGGCTGGCCGAGCTGTCGGGGCGACACCGTCCGGCTACATCTGTCAGGAGCCGCGAGGGATTCATAATCACGGCGCTTGTCTGGGTGGTATTCGGGGTGTTCGGGATGATTCCGTTCATGCTGTCGGCAGTCCCGCTCGGCTTCACCGACGCGATGTTCGAGGTGATTTCTGGCTTCACGACGACTGGGGCGAGCATGATTGCCGATGTCGAGGCCCAGTCTCACGGCATACTGTTCTGGCGGGCGTTCACCCAATGGATAGGCGGCCTTGGCATCATATTCTTCATGCTCGCGGTGCTGCCGGAGTTCAACAAGGCCACCGGCATCTCGATGTTCAACGCCGAGGCCACCGGCATCACCCATGGCAAGCTGCATCCTCGCATCCGCCAGACGGCGTTGTCGATATGGGGTGTGTACGCGTCGCTCACGGTGGTCTCCACGCTGCTGTTGTGGGCAGGGCCGATGAACCTCTTCGACAGTGTGTGTCAGACCTTTGCGGCGATAGCCACCGGGGGATTCACTACCCGCAACGAGGGGATAGCTTACTGGCATTCGGATTATGCGCTGGGAGTGCTGACGGTGGTGATGTTTGTGGCCGGACTGAACTTTATGATGCTGTATTCAGCCTGGCGGAAGAACATCAGGGAGTTTCTTTGCAATGATGTTTTGAAGGCATTCACAGGGGTGGTGGTGGTCGCTTACCTGCTTTTTCTCGGGGCGGCGTTGCTGCGCGGCGAGGCGCTGACGGTCGACAACCTGCTGTTTTATCCGTTGTTCCATATCGTCTCGGCGGTGACCTCCACCGGATTCTCGATCACCGGCTCTGAGGGGTGGGGGCCTTTCGCCCTGTTCCTGACGATGCTGCTTATGACCTGCGGGGCATGCAGCGGCTCCACATCGGGAGGTATAAAAATCGACCGTGTCTCTGTCATGTGGCGCAACTTCGTCAATGAAATCAAGAAGACGGTCTTCCCGAAACGCACCTATGTGGTGAGCATCAACGGCAGCGCGTTGCAAAGCAGTCTTGTCTCCAGGATATCGGCCTTTGTCTCCCTTTATGTGCTGACCATCGTGGTGGCCTCGGCGGTGGTGACAGTCTTTGGGTACAGCCTCACCGACTCGTTGTTCATGGTCATATCCTGCATCGGGTGCAACGGGCTCGGATACGGTGCCACCGGCGTGGAAGGGGCCTTTTACGCTCTGCCCGGCATTGTCAAGTGGATGCTCGTGTGGGTGATGCTGGTGGGCCGACTTGAGCTGTTCACATTCCTGGTGCTTTTCCTTCCCTCTTTCTGGAGAAGATGAAAAAAGGACTATCCATCATCCGGACCGTCCCTCTCTTCCAGGTCTTGTAGCTCAGACCTTGATTCAGAGTTGTATTATCACCTTTCGTTCAATCAATCTTCATTACAACTTTCCTAATAATCAATTCGATATCTCTATCCTAATCACTGTGGAGACTCTTCATCTGTAGTCGTTTGTGCATTGGTCAGAAATCCAACCTGAAACCACCTATGGCGGTGATGTCTTGTGATGGTTGGATCAGGACTCTCCGTGACGGCTGGATGTCCGGTGCAAAATTACATGATTCAGGCTGTGTGGAAATTACCAAAATTCCGGTAGAAACATTCAAAATTACTTTTTATTGCTGTCCGGTAAAACTTTTAGGGCAGTAATATGATTTTAATGAAGTTTTGGGCATTGTGATTTATATTGAATTTATGTCTGTGGTACCATTTGATGGCAACGATGCTGATGGTATCACAATGGTATCACAAATCACTCAAATATCGTCATATGGAATCAAGAGGATTCAAGTTGGCAAGTATAGATTCCAGGTCGTTTAACTTGCTGGCTAACAATGGTGTGGGTTGTGATGAGCTGATGGTTGACGAAAGAGGGGCTGCCGATTGGCAGCCCCTTTGGTATCCCCGTAGGGAGTCGAACCCTAATCGTCGGAACCGGAATCCGATATTCTATCCATTGAACTACGGGGACGGGATTTGTTATGCAAAGTTAGGGATTATTTCCGATGCTTGCAAATAAATCGTGAATTATAATCTTTGAGGGATGTTTCAAGGGGGCATTGGCGGCAGACATACCGGAATCTTGGCCGGCGGGGCTTTAGCCTGGAGTCTGCGCGTCGGGATGCGCGGCGAGATAGTCAAGGTAATCTGACATTGGCGACAGGTATTCCTCGGGGTCGAAATCTGTGGAGCTCAAAGTCAGGCAGACGGCTCCGGGTGAGAAGTCGTGGAGCTCACGCCAATAGGGAGGGGGCAGCAGCAGGCCGATGTCGGGCCGGTCGAGGGTGTATGTCTCCCAGGTTGCCCCGTCGAAGACTTTGACGGTGAAGCTGCCGGCGACGGCGATGAGCAGCTGGCTTTCACGGACATGGGCGTGGCCTCCCCGCTGCGACCCTTCCGGCATCCCGTAAAGGTAGAATATCCGTTTTATCGGGAATGGGGCCGTGAGTGGGTGCTGCAGGAATGTGAGACTGCCGCGGTTGTCGCTTATTCGCGGCAACCGCAGCAGATGAGGTTTATGTCCGTTTGTCGTTACGGACATTGGTCATTTGTTTACCCTGAACGGGGCTGAGCCGTCACGGAAGAAGTCGACAATCTGACGGGCGGCGGCGATGCCGGCGTTGATGTTGGCTTCTGCGGTCTGGGCTCCCATTTTCTTGGGGGTGAAGAACACGCGTCCGGAGAATTCCTCTTCAAGCACGGCGGCGTTGTCGGGCTTCACGTCGGCGACATATTTGAGGTCGGGGCGTTCGGCCAGGGCCTTGCGCAGCCCCTCTTCGTCTATGACCTCTTTGCGGGCGGTGTTCACCAAGACACCGTTCTTGGGGAGTTTCATCATCAGCTCATAGCCTACCGAGCCTTTAGTCTCGGGAGTGGCTGGGATGTGGAGCGAGACAATCTGGTTGCCGGAATAAAGTTCGTCAACGCTCTTGACGGGGGTGACTCCTGCATTGGCCATCACCTCGTCGGGGCAGTAGGGGTCGAGGGCGGAGACTTCCATGCCGAATCCTTTGGCGATGCGGGCCACGTTGCGTCCCACCTGTCCGAAGGCGTGGATGCCGAGTTTCTTGTCTTTCAGCTCAGTGCCTGATGTGCCATTGTACATATTGCGGACCGCCATCACCGTCATACCGAACACGAGTTCGGCCACGGCGTTGGAGTTCTGGCCTGGGGTGTTCTCCACGCATACGTCGTGGGCGGTCGCGGCGGCGAGGTCGACATTGTCATAGCCGGCTCCGGCGCGTACCACGATTTTCAACGCGGGCGCTGCGTCGAGCACTTCGGCATCGACCTTGTCAGAACGGATGATCAGAGCGTCAGCGTCTTTGACTGCGTCAAGAAGCTCCTGGCGCGAGCTGTATTTTTCGAGAAGGGCGAGTTCGTGGCCTGCCTCTTCGACTACCTTGCGGATGCCGTCGACGGCGACCGGTGCGAACGGTTTTTCTGTAGCTACTAATACTTTCATGGTGAGGCAGCCGGTTTAAAGTTTGTCCTGGAATTCCTTCATCGCTTCCACCAGCACCTTGACGCTCTCGATGGGGAGGGCGTTGTAGAGCGAGGCGCGGAAGCCTCCAACCGAGCGGTGGCCTTTTATGCCGACGATGCCTTTCGAGGTGGCGAATTCCATGAATGCCTTCTCTTGGTCGGCGTATTCGGGCTTGAGCACGAAGCAGACGTTCATGATTGAGCGGTCGGCATGGTCGGGCACGGTGGCCTGGAATATCCTTGAGGAGTCGATTGCCTCATAGAGGAGAGCCGCCTTGTCGAGGTCCATTTTCTCGATTGCCTTGATGCCGCCGAGTTCCTTGTAATAGCGGAGGGTCTGCAGGGCGGAGAATATCGGGAGGACAGGGGGGGTGTTGAACATCGAGCCCTTGTCGATATGGGTCTTGTAGTTGAGCATCGTCGGGATGGGGCGGCAGGGGTTCTGCACGGCCTCGTCGCGCACGATGATGATGGTGGCGCCGGCGGGGGCGAGGTTTTTCTGCGCGCCGGCATAGATGAGGTCATATTTAGACACATCCACCGGGCGGGAGAAGATGTCTGACGACATGTCTGACACCAGGCGCACGCCTACCTCGGGATCCTTGCGGATTTCAGTTCCGTAGATGGTGTTGTTGGTGGTGTAGTGGAAATAATCGGCATCAGCGGGGACAACGAAGTCCTTGGGGATATAGTTGTAGTTCTTGTCTTCGGAAGAAGCGACAACGTCGACGTCGCCAAACAGCTTGGCCTCCTTGACAGCCTTGTGGGCCCAGACGCCAGTGTCGAGATAGGCGGCCTTCTTCTTGAGGAGGTTGTAGGGTACCATTGCGAACTGGAGCGAGGCGCCTCCGCCGAGGAACAGCACGCTGTAGCCTTCGGGCACTTCAAGTAGTTCCTTGACCAGGGCCTGCGCTTCATCCATCACAGCCTGGAACTCCTTTGAACGGTGTGAGACTTCGAGAATCGACAGGCCGGTGTTAGCGAAATCCAGCACCGCGTCGGCGGTGTTCTTGATGGTGTACTGGCTCATAATCGACGGGCCGGCATAGAAGTTGTGCTTCTTCATCTTGGTAAGTTTTTATGTATGTATAGGGGAGAGTCGCAATAATCTAAAGTTGTTTTTCGCAAAGATAGGTAAAGAATCCCTATTTTCCAACACCCGCGCAAATAATTTTCAAGGTGCCATTTTTATTTGTTCCGTATTTATGCCGCTGCCGGATGTTTTGGCGGGGTTGTCGAGGCAGAAGCCGTTGTGGATTGATGGAATATTCGTATCTTTGCGTTGATTTTGGTTTAGCCCATATTTGGCTATAAATCAGTGCTGTCTTATAATGAAATGCAATATGCTTACAATCTCGTGTATGAAATGGAGAAGGCTTATATGGCTTGCTTTTTTTGTGACGTTTTCGCAGTTTGCGGGGTCGGGGGAGACGATGTTCCTGACGTTGGAACGGCTAAACGGAGCAACGGAGAAAATTGAATTGTCTGAATCGGTAAACATTAAACTCGACGCAGATAATTTTTGTGTCGAACATGATGGCACTGCGTTGGCAATCCCTTTGTCGGAGGTGAAAGAATACCGATTTGTGTCAGGCAATTCCAATGACATCGAGGTATTACCTGATTCTTCCATCCAAGACGCTGTTGAAATAAAAGTCGTGCAGCAGGCGCTTTATATAAAGACGTCAGAATCTTCCGCCAGTTTGCTGGTGTCGAATCTTGACGGAGTCATCATACTGCGTCAGGATATTGGTGCCGCGACATTGTTTGCTGTCGACATGTCGTCTTGGGTGGCGGGTGTTTATGTTGTGATGTTAAACGGCTCCTCGCATAAAATCATAAAACAATGAAGATGTGTAAAATATCACGGCTCGCGTTTTCTGTCATTCAATTGTTGGGGGCATTGATGATGTATGCCGATACTCCTTTGTTGGTTTATAGAAACGACGGGGAATTCAATGTTGTCGATTCCAGAGATATCGATCATATTTCATTTTCGAGATATGACCTTGATTCAATACAACACCCTACCGTTGTGGTGCAGGATGTGCATACAAAGGATGGACTCATCCGCATACCCATTTCGAGCATAGAACGGGTGTCTCTTGTGGCTCCGGTGACGAAAATGAAATCTGACGGACTTGAATTGGATGGGGAATTGCTGTCGAATCTTATTTCCGTGGAGGATGATATGATTCTGCATTTCAATACGGCAGTGCTGGAGAATGAGAGACTCAGGCCCGGGATAAAGCTGGCCAGTCTGAAAATGTCGGAAAAATTGCCTCTCGGCTTTTTGGGGGAGATTGAGACAGTCTCACGTCAGGATGATGAGGTTGTTGTCACTTGCGGGGTGGCGAGATTGTCTGATGTCTATGATTCCCTGTTTCTTGATTCGGATATTGAATTCAGCAATGAGGGGATTGTTTGTGAAGAGGGGAATGTGGAAGCGGATGAGCTGTCGGCCCGGTCTGATTCTCAGTCAAAGGTGAGTGCTGACATAGACACCTCATTCAACCTCCCGACATTCAGGCGGTCGCTGTCAGTTGGGGACTCGTTTGGATTATCCGATGTGTTGGGTATAGGGACATCACAGGAACTGTCTGTCGAGGTCTCTCCGAGGTTACGGGTAAAGAGTTGCGTGGTGATAGAGAATGGACGGTTGGATACGTCCACCTCGTTGAGGGCCGATTTGTATCTCAAAGAGGAAATGTCGCTTTCATTCTCCGGCTCACTTGAAAGAGATTTCTCGTTTCCTACGATTTCGTCGAGGATTGCAGCGGCTCCGTTGTTTTCTGTTTTTGTGAAAGGAGGTCTCAGGGTCTCGATTAGTGGGGCATTTGGTTTGAGTCTCGGATTCAGTCAACATTATCGGATGGTTGCAAGTGCGTCATACTCTTCATCTCGCCAGGCTGAACCACAGAATCCCTACTTGCAATTCGGCTTGGTAGACACTTCATATGATACGGCAAGCGCATATGGGGAGTGTACGGTCAAATTTGGCACATTTATGCAATTGGGAGTGGCGGCCCTGACTCCCGAATTGGTGAATCTGAATGTGGAGAAGGAAGGTGGCATTCAGATAGACGCGAAGGCACCCATCGACCTGGAAAGCATAAACACCGCATCATATACGACCGGTCTGTATGAAAGACTCAGCAAGCCCGATGCTGTGTCTGTCGGGCTGTTTCGTTCTGTAAACCTGAATATGGAAGTCCTTGATGGTGTGTTCAAGCGGTCTTTGTCGCTTGGTTATGATTTGCAGCCCTGGTGGGAGAGTCCGATACTGCCGGTGTTTGTCACAGTTGATGCTAAACGAAACGACTCCTCACTTTCACAGATAAATGTCAATGGCAGTTTCTCGCCCGGACTTATGTTGAACCAGAACATCGGTTTTTGCATAAGGGAAGGGAAAGATGGGGATAACAATGACTTTCTGGATATTGCCCCGGATGTAGATTATATGGGGCAGGATGCGCGGGAGCTGTCGGCAACCTTCAGGGATATGGATTTTGACAAATCCTATACGGTTTATCCTCAGGTGGTCTGGGGTGACAATGTCATTCTGGCAAAACCGAATGCTTATGTCTCCAAGGATGAATGCAAGATAGATGATGTACGGCAAACCGGCTATGAATACTTGTCAGACCGCAAGGCTGTCATATCGGTTGATGTCAATACGGTGGCTGATTCCAAAAACTGGTCTGTGGGTGTCAGTGGGCGTGATGATTATGATGGTATCATAGGGATGATAAATGTGGCGGAGGGGCAGCAGATAACGCAGATTGAAATCCCGGTGACTTGTGATTCCGGCATGTTTGACAACAGATGGCCATACAGTTGCTCAAAAGAATACGCATTCATCCCGTATACGCCTGATGGAATGGCTGTGGTCTCAAACGCGTATAATGCAACATTGACCCTGGAATACATTCCCGAGGATTATTATATCGTAGGGAATTTTCAATCTTGGGATGTGGATAATGCTGTGAAATTACAGCCATTGGGCAACCGTAAATATCGGGTCACGGTTAATGCTCCAGTTTTGAGCGATGGAAAATACGACACTGTATTCTGCAAGATTTTGCCGGACGTGTATGGTGTCAGCTGGCAATATCAAATCGGCGGGAACAATGGACAACTTAATGATGGCGACTCAAACATTGAGTTGTCGGGGAAAAGCGCGTACACCATTACAATAGATTTGAATGACTTTACTTACACGGCTTATTGACAGGTAAGCCATATGCATCGCGGCCTCATAAGACGTTGACGTGTGTCTTATGAGGCCGCGTTGATAGAGGGCTGTCATGATGGCTGGGTGGGTGTCTGGGGGATGCCGGGATGCCAGCGCTGGTTCTGGAGCTGCGCGGCGCGGTCTTCGGCGGGGTTGGAGCAGGGGCTCCAGAAACGGACACCCTTGATTGCGTCGGGCAGGAACTGCTGGATGACGAAGTTGCCGGGGTAGTCGTGGGCATACTTGTAGTCGGCCCCGTAGCCCATCTTCTTCATAAGCGAGGTCGGGGCATTGCGGATATGGAGCGGCACCGGCAGGTCGCCGCTGCGGCCCACCTCGGCAAGGGCCGCGTCGATGGCCTTGTAGGCGGAGTTGCTTTTGGGGGAGGTGGCGAGGTAGATGACGCATTCGGCGAGGGGAATCCGTCCTTCCGGCATGCCGATTTTGTGGATGATGTCGTATGTGGTGTTGGCCAGCAGCAGCGCGTTGGGGTTGGCCAGGCCGATGTCTTCGGCGGCGAGTATGACAAGCCGCCGGGCAATGAACTCAGGGTCTTCGCCGCCGGCAATCATCCTGGCGAGCCAGTATATGCCCGCGTCAGGGTCGCTTCCCCGGATGCTTTTTATGAAGGCGGAGACGATGTCGTAATGCATCTCGCCCTGCTTGTCGTAGGCGGCTGGGTTCTCTTGCAGGCGCTCGGTCACCACCTTGTCGTTGATGATCATCGGCTGGCCTATGGGGGTGGATTGCTCGAGCAGGTCGAGGATGTTGAGCAGCTTGCGGGCATCTCCTCCCGAGAAGCGGAACAGGGCGGTGGTCTCCTCCACCTTCACGCCTCTTTTGCGCAGCACTTCGTCTCCGCTGACGGCCCTGTCGAGAAGAATCTGCAGCTCAGGGGCTTCGAGGGGCTTGAGGGTGTAGACCTGGGCGCGTGACAGCAGCGGGCGTATTACTTCGAAGGATGGATTCTCGGTGGTCGCGCCGATGAGCGTGACGGTGCCGTTCTCGACAGCGCCCAGCAGGCTGTCTTGCTGCGACTTGCTGAAACGGTGGATTTCGTCGATGAAGAGTATCGGGCGTCCTTTCGAGAACATGCTCTGGGCTTCAGCCTTGCAGCGCTCGATTACCTCACGCACATCCTTGACCCCTGACGTGACCGCCGAAAGGGTGTGAAACTGACATTCGGTGGTGTTCGCGATGATTTTCGCCAGGGTGGTTTTCCCGACCCCCGGAGGCCCCCACAGTATGAACGAGCTGACGTTCCCCGAGTCTATCATCCGGCGGATGATTGCTCCGGGGGCAACCAGATGTGACTGTCCGATGTAATCGTCGAGTGATTTCGGCCTGAGGCGTTCTGCGAGAGGTGGGAGCATGGCGTGAAAAAAAGAGGTTTTGTCGTCTTGTTAACACAAAGTTAAACAAAAAAGATGGGTGAAAAGGGCGGGCGGGTGTTAACGAAAATTAAATTAAAGGTGCCGATTACTTTGACCTCGGAGAAAATAGTTAATTTTGATAGTCAGTTGTCAAGATGCCGCTTCCCGAACTTTCAGTGAGGGCAGGCGTTTAACGATAAAGGACACTTTGATAACGCAATAATTCGACTTTGTTATGGAACGAGACGATGAAAGACGGAACATGGTACCCTCCACGATGAGGGTCGTGTTCGGCATCATAATGATTATAGTGTATGTGGGGATGGGCGTGTTGCTGCTCATCAACTTCTTCCAATGGGGCCCGGGCATAATGCAGTGGCTCCGCTGGATCGGCGGAATCGCTTTCATCCTCTATGGCATCTGGAGGGCCATACGGCAGTTCTGGGGCATCGACAGCTCGCTGTGAGGCCGATGTGGCCATAGGCTGCCGCGAATCGGGGCTGAAAGGCTTTAATCGCAGCGATGTCGAAAAAATTTCGCTGATATGGAAAAATAATGTAACTTTGCGTCAAGCATTATAGCGGATTATGAACAGACATAAGGTCATAGCGTTTATGGCGGTGCTTGCCCTGCTGGCAGGCATACTTGCCGGTTGCAGCTCGAAAGGGGGCCGCAAGGAGGCCCCGAAAGGCAATTCTGCCACATCAGGCACCCTTGTGATGGCCTGTGATGCCTCGTTTGAGAACATCATGCAGGAGGAAATCGAGGTGTTTGAATTCTGCTATCCCCATGCCGCCATCCTCCCTTATTATATAGATGAGAAAGCCGCCATTGACTCGGTCGTCCTCGGCAATGCCCGCGTGGCCGTGGTGTCGCGCGAGCTGACAAAAGACCAGGTCCGCTACCTCAAGGAGCGCAAGAGGGTGGCCAAGACAAAGAAAATCGCGGTCGATGCCATCGCCGTGATTGTCAATCCCGAAAACCCGGTGGAGAACCTGTCGGTGAAGGAGCTGCGTGAGATTCTGACCGGGGAGGTGACCCGCTGGGATCAGGTGTGGCCCTCGAAGCTGGGCGACATACAGGTGATATTCGACCATAGCGGGTCGAGCATCGTCAAATACATGTCAGACTCGCTTATGGACGGCCGCAAGTTCCCCGCCAACGTATATTCGGCCGAGACCATCCCTGCCGTGTTCGAGGCTGTCAAGAACCGGCGCAACGCCATTGGCCTGGTAGGTGTTAGCTGGATTTCCACCGATCTGAAGACGGCCGATCTCTCTACCGAAGATAAGTTCAAGACCCTCGAGGTCGACGACACCACCACCACCGAGTTCACCGACCAGGTGAAGGTGCTGCCCATCCGCCGCGACAACTCCCTTGTGGCCGTCAAGCCTTACCAGGCTTATATCTTTGACGGCACATATCCCCTTTACCGCTCCATATATATGATAAACACCGGGGCGGCCGGCAGCCTTGCCAACGGATTCTTCTCCTTCGTGACCTCCTTCC
Organism: uncultured Bacteroidales bacterium; assembly: GCA_958418815.1. Taxonomy (GTDB): domain Bacteria; phylum Bacteroidota; class Bacteroidia; order Bacteroidales; family Muribaculaceae; genus UBA7173. The sequence goes on from CATZGB010000006.1 coordinate 40,683, forward strand.
AGGGGCAGAAGCTGATACAGACCACCGGTGTGCTGCCTGCGCTGGTAAGCCACCGCCAGGTAGAGGTGCATTGACCACCGGGGCATTTCAAACAATGGAAAAATAGTAATAACGCATAAATTATAGAAGAAAGATGAAATTAAAACTCATGTTCTCCCTGCTCCTCGGAGGTGCCATGTCGATGGCAGCCGAGGGATACATGGATGGAGTGGAATACTTCCGTGCCGACCAGCCGGAAGAGGCCGCCATCATCCTCAACAACACCCTCACCCAGCCTGGCACCGACCAGGCCACAGCCTATTATTACCTCGGCCAGATTGCCCTCCAGCAGGGTGACAAGGCCCAGGCAAAGGCCATGTTTGACAAGGGTGTCGCTGCCGATGCCGAGAACGGTTACAATTATGTCGGTCTCGGTTCGCTCGCCCTCTCGGCCGGTGACACCAAGGCCGCCGCCGACTATTTCAAGAAGGCAAAAGGTTTGGCAAAGAAGGATGCCGACATCCTCACCGAGATTCCCCGCGCTTATTTCGAGGCCAATCCCGTGACCTACGCCGATGAGATTGACAAATGGCTCGCCGACATCAAGAAGCAGTCAAAGAACACCGCGCCCGCTCCTTACATCCTTGAAGGAGACCGCCTTGCCGGCACCAACGTCGGTGACGCCGCCGGTATGTATGAGATGGCTGCCACCTTTGACCATGAGTCAAAGAACGCCCAGGACGCCCACCCCGAGGCATACGTGAAATATGCCCGCGTTATTTTCAAGGTCAACGAGAAAGCCGCCATCGACAAGCTCCGCGAGCTGCTGACCTATCAGCCCAACTCGGCGCTGGTGCAGCGTGAGCTGGCCGAGAAACTTTACGACGCCAACCAGCTGACCAACGCGGCCAAGCAGTATGAGGCTTACATCCAGAACCCCAACTCGTTCCAGAAAGACAAGCAGCGTCTGGTAGGTCTGCTCTTCTTCGCCCAGCGTTACCCCGAGAGCTACGACCTGGCATCGCAGATCCTTGCCGACGATCCTGGCAACTTCTACATGCAGCGCATGCAGTTCTACAACAAGAAGGCCATGGGCGACACCATCGCAGCCGTCAATGCCGCCGAGGCCCTGCTGGCCAACCCCAGGGCGCAGGTCAACTCGCAGGACTACTCCCAGTATGGCGAGCTGCTCACCGACATGGGCAATGACTCCCTGGCCATCGTAATGTATGAGAACGCCGTGAAGGTTGATCCCGAGAAGACCTCCCTGCTCAAAGACCTATCGCAGGCTTACAACCACGGACTCCGTTTCCAGGATGCCGCCGACACGATGCAGAAATACGTCGACCTCCAGGGCGACGACGTGGATCCCAACGACCTGCTGGCCCTCGCCCTCCGTTGGAATGCCCTCTCTTCGGCCCAGCAGAAAGCTGAAGATTCCGCTTGGCAGGCTTCATCTGAGAAGGCCATCGCCGCCATCAACCGTGTGTATGAGATGACCCCCAACCATCCGCTGGTGCTCAACCACCGCGCACGCATCTTCCTGGTGGCAAACCAGAACGAAATCAACGATCTCGTGGCTCAGGCCGACCTTGAGACACTCGCCGCGCTTGACTCCGACCCCGCCAACCTGCAGAACCGTCAGGCAATCTATGTGCAGGTGCTTGGTCGCCTTGGCAACTACTATGTGACCAACCACAACATCGAGGAGGCCAAGAAGATGTTCCAGCGCTTCTATGAAATCCAGCCCTCTGAAGAGCTTCAGAAGTATATCGAGACCCTTAACAAATAAACTGCGGGTCAAAGACAATAACCGCTTGCAGAAGTGCCCCGCGCGTTTGCGCGCAGGGCGCTTTTGTCGGCTTTATGGATACGCGAGATGGAGATTCTTGAAATAATACGACGGCGGCAGTCATGCCGCACCTACAACGGGTTGCGTCTCGACAAAGCCACGATTGCCGCGTTGGAAGAGGAAATCAAGTCGCTGCCCAGGCTTTTCGAGGATGTCGCTGTCCCGGAGATTCGCGTTGTCGACTATGATGACGCGGATGGCCGGCTCGGCACATACGGTTTCATCACCGGAGCCCGCCAGTTTCTTGTCATGGCCTCTGGGAAGTCACAGGCGGAGCAGGTGCAGGCCGGATTCATGTTCGAGGCCCTTGTACTTAAAGCCACGGAGATGAACCTCTCCACATGTTGGCTCGGGGGCACATTCCGCCGTGGGCCGTTCGCCGAGGCTTTCGGACACATGGACCAGGGGCGGGAAATCTCGATTGTCTCCCCGATAGGCCATCCTACCCCCAGGCGGCGGTTTGCCGAGCGGATGATGCGTCGTGTGGTGAAAGCCGACCGCCGTAAGCCGTTCGCCCGATTGTTTCAGGGGGCGTCTCCGGACTCTCCGCTGGGGATGGCGCTTGAGGCTGTCAGGCTCGCCCCATCCTCATCCAATTCCCAGCCCTGGAGGTGTGTCGTTACTGGCAGGGAGGGGAGCGGCGAGGAGACGGTGACGTTCAGCTGCGCCGCTTCCGGGCGGTTTTCTGCCATCGACATGGGCATCGCTTACTGTCATTTCCTGCTCGCCTCACGCCGGGAGGGGCTTGACTGGGAGATTGCCCCGTCCTCATCAGGGATGCCCGCCCTGGAGTTTCACCGTATCTGAAAAAACAGCCGTTATAACCATTCAAACACAGTCGTAACTGAACATTGCCTGTCTCAAAGTCCTTTAAATAAGAAAGAGGAGGAGCCTCCGCAAAAAAACATGCCGGGCGCATTCCTCCCGACCGGAATTCAATCACCGGAGAGGCATCTGGCCATCTCCGCAACAACAGGGACGCTATGAAAACAGGCAAGACCATATTCTGGACAGGATTCATGATCACACTCGGCATGATCATCGCCTACCTGCTGACAATGATAATCGGAGTCGCGGCGCCGGCCGGACGGATTGTCTCGATGTCGCTATGTGGCGTGGTGATGGTAGGAGCCTTGCTGATGATAATTGGCCGTGTCATAGATAAACGTTCGGGCGACTTCTGACATCAAATGTCCCTTATGCTCCGACCATTGAATCTATCGCATCGCCTCACCCGTATATGCGCGCTGACCGTCATCCTGTCTATGGCAGGGATGGCGTTCAGGATTGACTCGCGCACCCTCTCGCCTCTGCTTGCCGCAAAAATGTCAGAGCGGCCGGGATGCGCAGAAGGGGCGGCGCGGCAGCCCGACGGGAGATATATACCGCTTATCATCAAGCTTAACAGTGATGACTCGCAGTTGCCTCTTTCTGTGGTCAAGCTTTACCGGCGCGGGCCGATGGTTCTCGCTTACGTCCCGGTCGACGCGGTCGACGAATTGGCTTCGCTTGGGGTAGTCTCTCGAATCGAGGGGGGCCAGGTCTGCACTCCCGTCCTCGACCGGGCTTTGACTTTCACCTCGCTTCCCGAGATAACCTGTGGTGATGGCATCCCGTCATACACAGGCAAGGGGGTGGTGGTGGGTTTCACTGACACAGGTTTTGACCCGAATCATCTTGCGTTCAGGAACGAGGAGGACGGATGGTCGCGAGTGGCGTTGCTGACCGATTATGGCGACACCCCTGCCGCCGTCACCCGCCTTGATAACTGGGAGGATATAGCCGCCTGGCAGACCGATGACGACAGCCAGTGGCATGCCACCCATGTCGCGGGGATTATGGCCGGGGGCTACCGTGGCAATCCATATCACGGGGTGGCCACGGAGGCCGAGATTGTTGCCACCACAAGCATCCTGACAGATGCTTTGCTGTTGGCCGGGATGGAGGATGTCGTGGGCTACGCGCGACAGCAGGGTAAACCGGCGGTGATAAACATGTCGGTCAGCTCAAGCCTTGGCCCCCATGACGGCACATCCCTGTTCTGCCAGTATCTCGAATTGCTCGCCGAGGAGGCGGTGATATGCATCTCCGCCGGAAATGACGGCGGAAGGGTAGGGATATGGAACGGAGTGTTCCCCGCCGACGGCCCGACGGCGGCGGCTGTCATCGATGTCCCATCCTGGAGGCTTTTCAGGGCCAAAGGCTATATTGACGTGTGGAGCCGAGACGCGTCTTCGTTTGATTTCGCGGTTCTCGTTGTCGACAATGAGACCGGTGAGGTGGTCGTGCGCGAGGCTTTTCCGCCCGTTTCTGCCGCCGGAGCTGAGCAGAGGTGGGTCATCGGCTCATCGAACGAGGTTGTCATTGCCTATGGCGGAGATGGCGCGTCTGGAATGGTCTCGGAGGCTTTTGCCAGCTGTTTCAACGGAGTGGCAACACTGACCACTGAGATTAATCCTGAAAACGGGCGTTTCAACGGGCTGGTGTATGTCGATGTTGAGAATCTGCCTGGTCAAGACGGGGAGATTTCCGAACGTTATGAAATCGCCCTGGAGGTCACAGGCCGCCAGGGACAGAGGATAACGGCTTACGCGTCTGATATGCTGAGGTTCAGGGATATTCCCGGAAATGAGACATTCGGTTACCTTGGCACTGACGGTGTCATAAACGACTTCGTCACCGGCGAAGGTGTCATCGGGGTCGGAGCGATGTGTTCACGCAATGAATGGCCCAGGCTCGACGGTGAGAATGGCACTGGTAGTTATGGAGTGGGAGACATCGCCGGGTTCTCATCATTCTGCACCGGCGGGCTCACAGGACGATTGCCCGACATAGTCGCGCCGGGCGCGTGGCTTGTCTCAGCGGTGTCGACCCCATACGCGCTCGCCCATCCCGAGGTTGTCGGCACTTACAGCCATATGGACTCTTCGGGTGGCACAAACTATTACTGGGGCGCGGCCTCCGGCACATCGATGTCTTCGCCATATGTGGCCGGTGTGTGCGCATTATGGCTTGAGGCCAAGCCAGATGCCACCCCGGCTGAAATCAAAGAGGCGGTGGTGTCTTCTGCCGTAGCTCCATCCGTCAACGCCACCAACCCGAGATGGGGCGGGGGAGTGCTTGATTCATACGCGGGTCTGAGGAAATTGCTTTCATCAGGCAGCATAGGGCAAGTGGCTGTCGACGGCAAGGAGGAGGGTGGCCTGCCGCCATTGCCCTGCCCGCTGACCGCCGCCTCGTTGGCCAGTTACGCGCGGCTCAACGGATGCGAGGTGTTCACGGTGGCGGGGCGCCGAGTGGCTCCGGAATCTGTGTCCTCTGGCGTTTACATCTTGCGTTCAGGCGGGTGTGTGGTGAAGGCGGCACTCTGAAATCTATTAATCAGCGCTTAAATTTTGCCAGATGAGGTAAAATTGTTAATTTTGCGTTGTCATCGAAATATCGCATATAATGAAAAATGTTCTGACACGCTCCCTGACAGGTCTGTTATACATTGCTGTTATCGTGGGCGCCATATTCGGCGGCCGCATATGGTTCTGGGGGCTGACAGTGCTTTTCGGAGTGCTGGGTATCAACGAATTCAACAAAATATCCAACCAGGGGCGCGTCTCAAACACGACATCGTTGCTCGACATGCTCGCCGGGGTGGCCCTGATTTCCGCCGGTTCGGTCATCTCAGCCGGTGGGACGTTCCCGGGCTTTCTCGCCTCTTGGAATCTGTCGACATTCCTGTTTGCCTATATAGTCTGCCTCCTGGCCCGTATGGTCGCCCAGCTGTATGTGCAGGATGGCAACGCCCTGGCCCATTACGCCCATTCATTCATGGGGCAGATTTACATAGCGTTGCCTATGTGTCTGCTGGGATGGCTTTACAGCCTGACATCACCGGTGTTCATCCTTTCGGTGTTCATCCTCATATGGCTGAGCGACACAGGCGCGTTCTGCGTCGGGTCTCTGATTGGCAGGCACAAGCTTTTTGAACGAATCTCACCCAAGAAATCATGGGAAGGCTTTTTCGGAGGCCTGCTCTTCTGCCTCGTTGCAGCCGGCGTGTTCTCCTTCTGCTTCCCCGAGGATTTCAGGGGCATGAACATATGGCAGATGCTCGGGCTGGGCGCGGTGGTATGCGTCTTCGGCACATGGGGCGACCTCGTTGAGTCGCTCGTGAAGCGCACTCTCGGGGTCAAGGACTCCGGCAACATACTTCCCGGCCATGGCGGCATCCTCGACCGCATAGACTCCCTGCTGCTTGTTGTCCCCGCCACCATGGCATACATGCTGTCGCTCGCCGTGCTGGCCTGCATATAAAGAAAACATCCGACTATGACTTCCAACGAACGATATATGATGCGCGGTGTGTCCGCAGCTAAAGAAGATGTCCACAACGCGATAAAGAATGTCGACAAGGGGCTTTACCCCAAGGCGTTCTGCAAGATAATCCCCGACATCCTCGGGGGAGACCCCCAGTGGTGCAACATCATGCATGCCGACGGGGCCGGGACAAAATCCTCGCTCGCCTACGCTTACTGGCGCGAGACCGGAGACTTGTCGGTATGGCGAGGAATCGCCCAGGACGCGCTGGTGATGAACATCGACGACCTGCTTTGTGTCGGGGCCACCGACAACATCCTCGTGTCTTCGACAATCGGACGCAACAAGCGTCTCATACCCGGCGAGGTGATTGCCGCCATCATCAACGGCACCGAGGAGCTGCTCGAACGTATGCGCTCGCTTGGGGTGAGCATATACTCGACCGGCGGTGAGACCGCGGATGTCGGCGACCTTGTCCGCACCATCATCGTTGACTCGACAGTCACCTGCCGCATGCGCCGCTCTGATGTCATAGACAACGCCAATATCAAAGGGGGCGATGTCATCGTGGGCCTCTCCTCTTCAGGCAAGGCCACATACGAGGAGGAATATAACGGCGGCATGGGCAGCAATGGGCTGACATCGGCGCGCCACGACGTGTTCGCCCGCCAGACCGGCGACAAATACCCCGAGACATATGACGGCGGTATGCCCCGCGAACTCGCTTACAGCGGTTCGGTAGGGCTGACCGACAAGGTGGAGGGCACTCCGCTCGATGCCGGCAAGCTTGTCTTGTCGCCCACCCGCACATATGCCCCGGTGATCAAAAAGCTCCTGGAGGAGATGCGTCCGGCCATCCACGGCATGGTCCACTGCACCGGCGGCGCCCAGACAAAGGTGCTTCATTTCGTCGAAGGCAAGCATGTGATCAAAGACAACCTCTTCCCGGTGCCCCCGCTGTTCGGCCTTATCCAGGAGCAGAGCGGCACAGACTGGCGCGAGATGTACAAGGTCTTCAACATGGGCCACCGTATGGAGATATATGTATCTCCTGAGGATGCCGCCAAGGTGATTGCCATCTCCGAGAGCTTCGGCATAGAGGCCCGCATCGTTGGCCGCGTCGAGGATGCCCCAGAAAACCGCCTGACAATCACAGGCGAGCATGGGACTTTCGAATATTGAACCATCTCATAGCGCAGGAATCTTGAGCAGGCTGTTACGCAGGTTGTCGCCTTTGGCCGCGACGGCATTGGTTGCCGTCATCCCGTGTCTGTCAGGATGCGGCGGCCACAAGAGCGCCGAGACCGAAAAGGCCACGGTAGAGCAGCGCCATCCCCTGCCCGACACCCTCAGGGTCGCCACCCTGTACAGCCCGACATCCTACTTCCTTTACCGAGACCAGGAGATGGGCTATGACTACAACCTCGTCACCCAATGGGCCGAGGACAAAGGGATGGTGGTGGATCTGACCGTCGCCCCCTCGATGGCCCGTCTGGTCGAGATGCTCGACTCGGGGGAGATTGACCTCGCCGCCTATGAGATTCCGGTGACTGCGGAATACAGCCGCGTGGTGGCCTGCGGGCCTGAATATGTGACCACCCAGGTGCTTGTGCAGCCATTGAAAGATGGCAAACCTGAGATAACCGACGAGACACAGCTCATCGGACGCGATGTCTATGTCGAGGCCGGTTCCAAGTATGATTACCGTCTGCGCAACCTCGACAGCGAGCTTGGGGGCGGAATCAAAATCCACGAGGTTGACCGCGACACGCTGATAACCGAAGACCTGGTAGGGATGGTGTCAGACGGCACGATTCCCCTCACGGTGGTTGACAGCGACATCGCCCGCATCAACAAGACATATTACCGCGACCTTGATGTGTCGTTGCCTCTGAGTTTCCCCCAGAAAGCATCGTGGGGCGTGGCCTCCGGAAATGAATGGCTTGCCGACTCGGTAAACGAGTGGTTTCTGCAGGAGACCCCGAAACGTCGCCAGGCCGAATTGCTGAAAAGGTATTTCGAGTTGAGCAAGAATGGCGATGCCGAATTTACGGGAGCCATCACGCTTGACCTGTCAAAAGGGGTGATTTCCCCTTACGACGCGATATTCAAGGGCGCTGCCAAGAAAATCGGTTGGGACTGGCGGGTGCTTGCCGCCGTTGGTTACGCCGAGAGCGGTTTCAAGACCAACCTGGTCTCTTGGGCCGGAGCGCGCGGACTGATGCAGATAATGCCCCGCTCGGCGGCCGCCTATGGTCTGCCGATTGAAAAGATCGAGGACCCGCAGGCCAATATCGAGGCCGCCGCCCGCATACTTGCCGACCTTGACCGCTCGCTCTCCAAGAAAGTCCCCGACCCTGCGGAACGTCTGAAATTTGTCATCGCCTCCTACAATTCAGGGATAGGCCATGTCTATGACGCCATAGCCTTGGCCGGCAAATACGGGAAGAACCCGCAGGTGTGGGACGGCAATGTGGAGCAGGCGCTGCTGATGAAAGCCAATCCTGAATATTATTCCGACCCGGTGTGCCGCAACGGATATTTCGGCGGCCGCCACACGGTGGCATATGTCAGGAAAGTCAGCGGCCTGCTTGACCGTTTCAGGCAAAAAATCCCGTCGAAATGAACCTACGCCGTGGCCGGCGTGTTCCCTCTCTCAGCAAGCCATTGCGCAATCTCGTCTCTCTTGTCTCTCTCGCCTCTCATATTTGCAAACAAGCATCTTAACAATCAAGATAAAGAAACAATGAGAAAACGTTATCTATCCGTAGCCGTGGTGCTTACGCTTCTGGCATCCTTCACATTCACCTCATGTATCGGCTCATTTGCCCTTTCCAACAAGCTTCTCAGCTGGAACAAGCAGATCGGCAACAAGTTTGTCAACGAGCTTGTGTTCTTCTGTTTCTGGATTCTCCCCGTGTATGAGGTGACAGGTCTTGCCGACGTGCTGGTGCTCAACTCCATCGAGTTCTGGAGCGGAAGCAACCCTGTGGCCCAGGGACGTTCGGTAATCGACGGCGTTGACGGCCGTTACCTCGTTGACTGCGACGGCAAAGGCTACACCATCACCTCCGAGAATGACGGGTCTGTGGTGCGTCTCGATTTCGACGCCGAGGAAAACTCCTGGAGCGCGTCGGCCAACGGGTCTGAGCCTGTGAAGTTCATGACCTTCGTCGATGACACCCATGTGGAGATGCTGACCCCCGACGGCGGTGCCCAGCTCGTTGAGCTTTCAGAGCAGGGGATGATGGCCTACCGCCAGACCGTCGCTTCCTCTGCGGCGGCTGCTATGTATGCCTGCAACTGAGACTGACGCGGAAGGGGGCGCGTTCGGCCTCCGTAAACTTTCATGACCTCACTGATGTTATACAGGGAGGCGAGACATCCTGCGGGATTGTCGCGCCTCCCTGTCGCCACATACGGTGTGGTCGCGGGGCAACCGATAAAAAAGGTGAATTGCTTGGTGAATTTAACTTAAATTGTTAACTTTGCAGAGATACGCCCTGAAGCAACTTTGATAATCAAATAACAACACCAAATACCATAACACTCCCTATCAGACAATAATGGAAAACCAGGAACTCCTCAAGACCGTCAAGGAGAGAGCCCAGGTATGGCTCTCAGAACAATACGACGAGGCTACACGGGCAGAAGTAAAGCAGATGCTCGAGGCCGAAGACCCCACTCCCCTGATTGAAGCATTCTACCGTGACCTCGAATTCGGCACAGGTGGTCTGCGCGGCATCATGGGCCCGGGCACCAACCGTATGAACATCTACACCGTGGGCGCAGCCACCCAGGGTCTGGCCAACTACCTCAAGGAGGCGTTCGCCGACCTTGACCAGATTTCAGTGGCAGTAGGCCACGATGTGCGCAACAACTCCCGCAAGTTCGCTGAAATCGTCGCCAACATCTTCTCAGCCAACGGCATCAAGGCATACCTCTTCGACAGCTTCCGTCCCACTCCCGAGCTTTCGTTCGCCATCCGCGAGCTGGGCTGCCAGAGCGGCGTCAACATCACCGCCTCACACAACCCCAAGGAATACAACGGCTACAAGGCATACTGGGCCGACGGCGCGCAGATCATCGCACCCCACGATGTCAACATCATCAACCATGTCAACGCCATCAAGTCGGTGGGCGACATCAAGTTCCAGGGCAACCCCGAGCTGATTGAAATCATCGGCGAGGAGATGGACAACAAGTTCCTGGCCTCCATCAAGGAACTCTCTCTCTCCCCCGATGTCATCGAGCGCCACAAAGACCTCAAGATCGTCTACACCCCGATTCACGGCACCGGCGTGAAGCTCGTTCCCGACTCGCTCCGCAACTACGGTTTCACCAACATCATACACGTTCCCGAACAGGACATCCCCTCGGGCGATTTCCCCACCGTGGAGTCTCCCAACCCCGAGAACGCCTCCGCGATGGCCATGGCTGTGGCAAAGGCAAAAGAGGTTGAGGCCGACCTCGTTGTCGCTTCAGACCCCGACGCCGACCGCATCGGCTGCGTCATCCGCGACACCAACGGCGAGTATGTGCTGGTAAACGGCAACCAGATCGTGCTGGTGCTCCTCAACTACCTGATGACCCGCAACGCCGAGCTGGGCAAGCTCACCGGCAACGAGTATGTGGTAAAGACAATCGTCACCACCGAGACCATCAAGCGCATCGCCGACGCCAACAACATCAAGATGTATGACTGCTACACCGGCTTCAAGTGGATTGCCTCAGTGATCCGCGACAACGAGCAGACTGCCCGCTACCTCGGTGGCGGCGAGGAGTCATACGGATTCCTGGCCGAGACATTTTGCCGCGACAAAGACTCCGTTTCCGCCATCTCCCTGATGGCCGAGACCCTTGCATGGGCCAAGGAGAACGGACTCTCGTTCATGGAGATGCTCCAGGACATCTACGTCAAGTATGGTTATTCCCACGAGCTTGGAATCTCCGTGGTGCGTCCCGGCAAGTCAGGTGCCGACGAAATCCAGGCCATGATGAAGAACTTCCGCGAGAATCCTCCCAAGAGCATCGCCGGCAGCCCCGTGGTTTGTGTCAAGGATTACCTGACCCTCAACGAGACCTGCCTGAAGTGCAACGAGGTCAAGAAACTCGATTTCCCCGCAACCTCCAACGTGCTCCAGTACTTCACCGAGGATGGCTCGAAGATTTCGGTTCGTCCCTCAGGCACCGAACCCAAAATCAAATTCTACATCGAGGTTCGTGGCGAGATGAAGACCCGTGCCGACTACCACAAGGCCGAAGAGGCAGCCAAGGCTAAAATCGAGGCTGTGCGCAAAGACCTCGGCATCTGACAATACCGTTCATAGACTATAATCCGCGGGTTGACACCCGGGTGACCCCGATATGGGGAACTCCGGTGTCAACCCGCGGTCGTGTGTAAAAGGGGCAGAGAGATTTCAGAAGTCCTATTTGGGCCAGAGGGAATGGAAATGGTTGACAGGGCCGTGACCGTGGCCGATTAGATAGCCGGCCCCGTCGCGTATCGCGGCCGAGATGTAATCTTTGGCCAGGCGGCAGGCTTCAGGCAGCGGGTGTCTCAGGGCGAGATATGAGGCGATGGCCGAGGAGAGCGTGCAGCCGGTGCCGTGGGTGTTGACGGTGTCAATCCTGGGCGACTCCATACGGTGGATGGTGTCGGTCTCCGCGTCATAAAGGATGTCGGTAAGCGAGTCCCCGTCGAGGTGTCCGGCCTTCAGGAAAACCGACACTTTCCCGCCCTGTGAGAGCTGGCGGGCGGCCTCGGGCAGCTCGTCATTCGCTGAAAGGCTCCGCCCCAGCAGAATCTCTGCCTCCGGGATGTTGGGGGTTATTATCCTTGCGTGTGGGATTAGCTCGTCGCGCAATGTGGCGATGGCATCCTCGCGCAGCAGAGGGTCGCCCGATGTGGCCACCATCACCGGGTCAAGGACGATGTCGCCCACCGGATATTCACGCAGGGTGTCGCGCACGGCCAGAATCAGCTCCGCGCTGTGGAGCATGCCGATTTTTATCGCGTCAGCACCGATGTCGTCGAGACATGAACGTATTTGCCCCGTGACGAATTCCACCGGGACTGGATGCACGCCGGTCACCCCGACCGTGTTCTCGTCGACCACCGCAACCACGGCCGTCATGCCGTAGCAGCCGAGCGCCGAGAAGGTCTTGAGGTCGGCCTGCAGCCCCGCGCCTCCGCTGGGGTCGCTCCCGGCTATCGAGAGACAGCGCCGGTAGCTTTTCATATCTTCCAGCCCTCCCCGCTGTATGCGCTTTCCCAGAACATCCATTCCATACGGGTGCAGGTGACATATATGTCGGTCATGGCCTTCCTGACATCGGGGGATGCCTTTCCGGCCAGCCGGTCGCATATCTCGATGGCGCGGGAGTTGGATTTGTCAAACCAGGGGTTATCGTAGGTGTCTATCCATTTCCGGTAAGGGGTGTTGTCTGCGGCATTGGCTTTTATATGCTTTCCAACCTCGTGGTAGACCCAGAAGCAGGGGAGGATGGCGGCGGCGGCCACCTCGACCGGTGCGGTGGCCTGTGCCGACAGTATCGAGCAGTAGAGCAGACATGCCGGGCTTTTCTCCACCAGGCTCATGTCAGTGTCGGCCAGATAGGATTTGTGCATCTCCTCCTCTACCGCCACACCATCCTTGGCGAAGTCGAGAAACGAGGCCACCTGGTCGATCTCAGGCAGGCGAGAGGCGATGTTGGCCAGCACACGCGAGTAATTCTCTATGTAGAGCGCGTCTTGCTGGAGATAGCGGTTGAAGACTTCGCGCGGCAGGGTGCCGGCGATGAGCTCCTTTATGAAAGGCAACTGGAGTATCTGGTTGTAGAGGGGGAGGGCGGCCTGCCACGCCTCTTGGCTCCATTTTGTCATGACAGATATTGTTAGGTGGTTAGAATTCAATGATTGATGTGGAGAGAGTGAGCAGGTCTATCGAGAACAGCCTGCCGTCGAGCGTGTCGCCGAAGCCGGCGAGGAGTTTGAGGGCCTCGGATGCCTCGATGGCACCGATTACCCCCGGCACAGCCCCTATCACCCCGGCGGTCTTGCGGGGGAGCGCACACAGCGCGTCGCGGTCGGGATACAGGTCGGCGTAGCGTCGGCCATTCAAATGGTTCATCACCGCCACCTGGCCCCGGAACTCGCCGATGGAGCCGTAGACCCAAGGTTTTCCGAGCCTGTGGCATATGTCGTCGATGAGATAACGGGTGGAGAAATTGTCGGTGCAGTCGACAAGCAGGTCATAACCCGATGCAAGCGTCTCGCCGTTTTCCTCTGTCAGACCATCAGGATGTAGGTCAAATCGGGTGGATGACGACTGCGCGCCGAGCCTGCGGGCGGCTTCCTCGACTTTCGGCATCCCTATCTGCTGCTCGGTGTAGAGCACCTGCCGCTGCAGGTTGGATAGCGACACCCGGTCGGGGTCACACAGACCTATGTGGCCCACCCCGGCCCCTGTGAGGTAGGTGGCCACAGCCGCCCCAAGTCCTCCAAGACCTATTATCAGCACTGATGAGGAGAGCAACCTGTGTTGCCCCTCCTCACCGATTTCGGCCAGCATCGTCTGGCGGGAATAGCGTCGGAGGTCGATATGTCGGTTAGTGTCCATGGCATTCAGTCGAAAATCTTGTCCCAGTCTTTCCACACCGCCTCATAGCCGAGGCCGCGTATGGCTCGGGCCACTTCGTCGGGGGTACGTTCGTCACTGACCGCAAACTGCTCCAGGGCCTGCGGATAGGTGTGGTAGCCACCCGGGTCGGTCTTGCTGCCGGCGCTCATGGATGTGACCCCGAGCGACATCATGTTGTCGCGCAGCGAGGGAGACTCCCTGGTTGAGTATGAGATGTCGACATCGTTGTCGAATATCCGGAAGGCGAATGTCAGCTGCGCCAGTTCGCGGTCAGACATCACCACATTGGGCTGGAAACCGCTTTCCGACGGACGCATGCGCGGGAAATTGACGCTGAACCTTGTCTGCCAGTAACGCTTGCGCAGGTATTTCAGGTGGCGGGCCATCATCGTCACGTCTGTGCGCCAGTCTTCAAGGCCGATAAGCACACCCATGCCTATTTTATGCACTCCAGCCTGACCCATGCGGTCGTATCCGTCGAGCCTCCATTCAAAATTGGATTTCATGCCCGCCGGGTGATACACCTTGTAGCGGTCGCGGTGGTATGTCTCCTGAAAACATACCACCCCGTTCAGCCCCGAGCGGGTCAGGCGCAGGTAATCCTCAGAGGGCAGCGGCATCACCTCGATGGTGAGGTTGCTGAAGTAGGGGCGGCATACACGCAGCGCCTCCTCCAGATAGTCTGTGCCGGCCAGCTTCGGGTGTTCCCCGGTGACAATCAGCAGGTTCTCAAACGGGCCCAGACGGCGTATCGCCTTGCATTCATCCTCAATCTGCTCCGGGGTGAGAACCACGCGCGGAAACTGGTTGTGGCGGTTGAAACCGCAGTAGACACACGAGTTGGTACAGGCGTTTGTGATATACAGGGGGATGTAAAGCGATATGGTCTTGCCAAACCGTTTCAAAGTCAGTTCGCGGCTCATGTGGGCCATGGTCTCCAGGTATGGGGCGGCCGCCGGGGAAATCAACGCCATGAAGTCATCGATTCCCGGGTGTTTCCTCGACAACGCGGTCTCCACATCGGTGGCTGTCTTCGACATTATCGCCGCCGTCGTCTCCTCCCAGTCGTGATTTTTCAGTTCTTCTGAAAACATGTCTTGATGATTTTTCAGTCAAGGAAAGATGTAAGCGGACTGCTCGCGACAGCCATGCGGCTTCTGGCTCCCAGTCCGGCCTCGAATGCCTCGCGACCAGCCTCCACGGCCTTGCCGAACGCGCGGGCCATTGCCACAGGGTCTCCGGCGACCGCAATGGCGGTGTTGACCAGCACCGCGTCGGCCCCCATCTCCATGGCCTCGGCCGCATGGGATGGCGCGCCAAGGCCCGCGTCGACAACCACCGGAACCCGGCTCTCCTCGATGATGATTTCAATCAGGTCGCGTGTGACGATCCCCTTGTTTGTGCCGATGGGTGCGCCCAATGGCATGACTGCGGCTGTCCCCGCCTCCTCAAGCAGTTTGCAGAGGACCGGGTCTGCCTGGATGTAGGGAAGCACCACGAACCCCAGCCTGGCCAGCTCCTCGGTGGCTTTCAGAGTCTCCACCGGGTCGGGGAGCAGGTATTTCGGGTCGGGATGTATCTCCAGCTTGATGAAATCTGTCTCAAACGCCTCGCGGGCGAGCTGGGCGGCGAGGACAGCCTCCTTGGCGTTGCGCACCCCCGACGTGTTGGGCAGCAGGCAGATATGGTCGGCCTTGATGTGGGCCATCAGGTCGTCGGCCGGATTTGACATGTCGACCCTTTTGAGGGCCACAGTGACCATCTCCGTGCCTGACGCGATGATGGCCTCCTGCATGATTTTGTTTGACTGGAACTTTCCGGTTCCGACGAAGAGGCGCGATGAGAACTCGCGGCCTCCGATAATCAGTGGTTTCATATATGTGGGGTTGTAGGGTTCTCCAATCTCTTTATCCAAGCCGAGGTCTCCGATTGCGGCGATACGGCGTTTAATATAGCTCCGCTGACAGCGACACCCGCCACGCCGGTCGCGAGTATGGGGGATATGTCGCCGAGGGTGATTCCCCCGATTGCCACCACCGGGAGGGTGATTCCCTCACGGCGGCATCCGGCCAGAATCGTGCGGTAGCCCTCAAGCCCAAGCAAAGGGCTGAGTTTTTTCTTCGTAGTCGTGAAGCGGAAAGGCCCCAGACCTATATAGTCAGCCCCGCGACTCGCCGCGAGCCTTATGTCGTCGAGACAGTTGGCTGTCGAGCCGATTATCTTGTCAGGGCCGAGGATTTTACGGGCTTCATCAGGCGACATGTCGTTTTTGCCCAGATGTACGCCGTCGGCGCCCGTCTCGGCTACAAGTTCGGCATGGTCGTCAAGTATGAAAGTCGCGTGGCCGTGGAGGTCGGCGAGACGACGTAGTGCGCGGCCCGTCTCGACAATCATCTCAGGCGCGGCCCCTTTCATCCGGAGCTGCACCCATCGGCATCCGCCGCGCAGCGCGGCTTCAGCCCCTTCAAGGTGTTCCTGCGCCGAGTCGCCGTTTGTGATCAACTGGAGCCTGAATCCGCTGAGAGAGAGTCTGTCAGGTGTGATTATGCTGTTCATTTGAATTTTTTTAGCCTGTTTATGAAATCATCAATCGACCGAGCTTCCCAGGCCGCCCCGAGAATCGCCGCCCCATTGAACCCGAGCCGCGCCACCTCCGGCAGCCTTTCCGGAGTGATTCCCGAGAGGGGGATTACCCTGTCGGTCAGCAGCCCATCTAAGGAGAGGGTATGGCATTTCGTTTCGCCGATTGCCCCTTTGTGGCCCCGCTTGGAGACACTGTCAAACAGCGGGCTAAGGAAACAATAATCGGCATTGTCGAGAAGCAACGCCTTCTTCACCTCCTCGACCGAATGACACGACCGGCTGACGAATCCCGGGAAACCATCAACGGGCGGTAAGGGATTGCGGCTGTTGAGATGGATACCTCCCAGGCCGTATTCAGCGGCGAGATGATGATGGTCGTGGATGGAGATGGCGGGGTAAAGCCGCTCAGGAATCCGCTCTATCAGAAGGCGCGTCTCCTCCTGGGTCATCGCAGGCTTGCGCAGGTGGAGACGGTCGACCACGCCGCTGTCGAGCATCCGGCATATCGATGCGGTCTCCCCCTCGACGGCGGCGGGGGATGTGATGATGATGATTCTCATTTATGTATATGGAGCATTCAACCGCCGCAGACAGCGCTTATGACAGTTATCTCCATTCCGTCGGAAAGGGGAGTGGCGGCCCAGTCGGCACGTCTCACGACCTTGCCGTCTATCGCCACGGCTATTCCGGGGCCTGTCACCCCACGTTCTGTCAGCAGTTGGGCGAGCGTGACAGGGCCGCTCACGGTCATCTCCTCCTTGTTGATTGAAATCTTCATGCAGGTATATGAAATTAAAGTCAAAACTGTCGGGGATGACGGCCTTGACGGGAAAATCAATCAGCATGCAAACTATCGGAATAGATATCCGGCGAGCCGAGAAACCGGCAAGCGGTGAAATCAGAGACAAGTCCTTCCGGCGGTACTGGCCGCGTCAAGTTCACAGGGTATAATCTCAGCCGTCAACAGTGGCACCCCTCTTGTGTCCGGGCAACTTCCGCAGCAAGCCTTCGTGGCCTCAGGGTGCGTTGTCCGTTGCAAATTTAACAAACCTTTCGCAAACCGCCAAATAAATCTGATTTCGGAATAAATGTAACGTGTCGCGAAATTTGCGCAAAAAAATAGTGGTTGTAACTAAGATGTAACTGTAAATGTTTGCAAATTGAATTTAAAATATCTAACTTTGCGATGTGTGCTTGCAATCACTGCATCAGTAATACAAACCAAAACCAAATCAAAATGAGACGGACAACAATCAGTAACCTCCGCCAATTCATGTTGGCCTTGTTGCTCCCGGCTGTGGCTATTGCTGCCGGGCTGCAGTCTTGCAATGATGAAGGTCCCGAGCTGGTTTAACCAAGCGGTCATATCATTTAAAAACGAAACAATTTACAATTTTCAATATGTTAAAATTAATTAAACATTATCTGCTGGGCTGTCTGATTGTGCTGGGAGTCGCCGGTGGACTTGCCAGTTGTGATTCTGACCCCTTGATCGGTCATAGAGAATTTGATCCAGACAATTACCCATGCTATTTTATCAATTCGTGGCCGGGTGAAGGTTTCTCTTATGAAGGGGGATCGCGAGAACTCACGGCTTATGGACTTAAAGAAGAGGACGGCATAGCGGTCGTCTATATCTCGCCACGTGATATAATAAACTGGGAGGACATATTCAATTTCATGGGGGAAAATCCCGTGTTTGATGTGGGGGAGTATTGTCGTGAGCTGGGTTATGATTCTTATCCCAATACACCTGACTTCTTTGTCCGCTATAAGTGGATGGAAATCAATACAGTCAAAACACTTGGAGAGCGTGACGGAGTTGTCACGGTGAAAGTGGACGCCAATCCATATAAAGAAAGTCGGACTTTATGGATATTATTTCGGAATCAGAAGTCTGATGTGCTCGAAGTGCACCAGGATGGTAATCCTAAAGGTATTTGAGCCAGTAATGACCGAAGTTGTCAGCAAGAAGAGCCATGCTTGTGTGGACGGGAGATGAAGCTCCCGTTATACGGAGTGTCGGCTCAACGGAAGAATGCGAGCTTGAGCTGGTTAAAAGTGGTCATACGCCCCCCGGTTAGGTTCGGTCTCCGGATTGACGATAGTGAGAAGTCCGCATCTTGAGATATTTGGGTGTGGATTGGCAGATGGATAGCTGCAGGCAGTTAGCCGAGACAAATTCGGTTGTCTGCCTGTATCTATTTTGACGGAGGTTTGGTATAATGGGGTGAATGGCGTAACTTTGTGGCGGATTTTGAATGACATGCTATGATTGAATATCTCAGCGGCAAGGTTGCCGAGCTGACCCCCACCACCGCGGTGGTGGATGTCAACGGGGTCGGCTATGAACTCAATATAACCCTCACCACTTTCTCATCCCTGGAGCAGGCTGTCGGGGGGCAGCTCGGGGAGCGTCAGGCAGCCGGACAGGCCAAGCTGTTTGTCCATGAGGTGATACGCGAGGACGCCTGGACCCTTTATGGTTTCGCCTCGAAACGTGAACGCGAGCTGTTCCGCGAGCTTATAGGTGTCTCCGGGGTAGGAAGCGCGTCGGCGCGGATGATACTGTCGTCGATTTCCCCCGCCGAGCTTGAGCAGGTGATAACATCCGGCGACGAGCGCAGGCTGAAGGCTGTCAAGGGGATAGGCGGAAAAACCGCCCAACGCATAATTGTGGACCTCCGCGACAAAATAAAACCATCGGGGGATTCGTTATTAATTCAGCCGGGAACGCCGCAGTCAGATGTCTACGACGAGGCGTTGGCGGCCCTGGTGATGCTTGGTTTCGCAAAGCCGGCCAGCCAGAAAGTGCTTTCAAAGCTGTTCAGCCAGGAACCCACCCTGAAAGTGGAGCAGGCTATAAAGAAAGCCCTTACGATGCTTTAACCTTAGGCCGGGGTGTCTCTTTCGCGCGGAGGAGGCACGCCGCTGTCAATAGTTGTTAGTTACGAGTCTGATTCGCAAATCGATATACCGCAGGTCGCTATGGCTCCTCTGCACGGTCGTTGCAGTGGCGGCCTCTGCCGTGTTTGTGATCGCGGGCACCCAGGCTCCGGGGGCAGGCGCGGGCGGCGTGTCGATAACGCCTCCGCCGCCATTCCCGTCGTTGCCCGTCCCCTCCAACCCCAACGACTCGATAATGATGCCGTTCCCGGTGCAGCAGACAGTGCCGGCCGATTACGAGCGGCTGATGGAGGACCAGTTTGCCGCTGACCTCTCCACGCCGTCCAACATCGTGACGGTGCCGGAATATGACCCCGAGACCGGCTATTATGTGATACGCACCAAAATCGGCGACACCGAAATCACCACCCCCTTCATCCTCAACGAGAAGCAGTACAACGACTGGCAGTTTCGCCGTCAGCTGCAGGAGTATTACCAGGAGCGCAACCAGGCCCTGGCCGAGAACAAGGAGAAGCAGCCGTTCAACATCTTCGACATGAATTTCGCTTACGGGCCGCTTGAGAAAATCTTCGGCCCGGGGGGTGTGTCGCTCAAGACCCAGGGATCGGTGCAGATAAAGATGGGTGTCAATTCCAACAAGAGCGACAATCCATCGCTCCCCATAAAGTCGCGACGCAAGACCTACTTTGACTTCGACCAGAAGATACAGGCGACGATTGCCGCCTCGGTAGGCGACCGCATGAACTTCAACATGACCTACAACACCGACGCGACCTTTGATTTCGACTCCAAGAACATAAAGCTCGCCTATGAGGGTAAGGAGGATGACATCGTCAAGTCGATAGAGGCGGGAAATGTCTCGATGACCACCGGGTCGTCGCTCATCAGGGGGGCGACGGCGCTGTTCGGCGTGAAGTCAAAGCTGCAGTTCGGCAAGTTCACCGTCACTGCTTTGCTGTCGCAACAGAATTCCGAGTCAAAGACCGTCAGCTCCAAAGGAGGCTCGCAGGCAACGGATTTCTCGGTCAACGTCGACCAGTATGACCAGAACCGCCACTTCTTCCTGGCCAATTATTTCTACCGCAATTACGACCAGTTTGCGGCCCGTCTGCCGCTGGTGGCCTCGGGTGTCAACATCACCCGTGTCGAGGTGTGGGTGACCAACAAGGGGGGCAAATATGAGCAGGCGCGCAACATCGTCGCGTTTGCCGACCTGGCCGAGGGTGACGCCGCCGGGCTTAACAACTCTTACTGGACGGTCAATCCCTCGGTGATGATGCCCTGCAACCAGTCAAACAACCTTCTTGATGTCATCAAGACCGAATATCCCGGGGCGAGGTCAATCAACACCGTCACCCAGGCCCTTGAGCCGTTGCGGGCTTTTGGCATCGAGGGTGGACGCGACTATGAGAAAGTGGAGTCGGCGCGTCTGCTCAACTCGTCGGAATACACCGTCAACTCCACTCTGGGTTACATCTCGCTCAAAGCGCAGCTCAACTCCGACGATGTGCTTGGAGTGGCATTCGAGTACACCTGCAACGGCCAGGTTTACCAGGTCGGCGAATTCTCGTCAGACATAACCACGACCTCAGAGTCTCTTTATGTCAAGATGCTTAAATCAACCACGGTCGACCCGAAGCTGCCGATATGGCGGTTGATGATGAAGAATGTCTACTCGCTGGGTGCATACCAGGTGCAGAAACAGAACTTCAAGCTCCAGATCAAATATCTCTCAGACACCACCGGTACGCTCATCAACTACCTGCCGATACCATCGATGTCAAACACCCCGCTGCTGCAGGTGATGAACCTTGACCGCATAGACTCCAATGAGCAGTCCAACCCCGACGGATTCTTCGACTTCATCGAGGGATACACCATAATCTCGTCAAACGGCAAGGTGATATTCCCTGTGGCCGAGCCGTTCGGCGCGCATCTTGAGAAGAAAATCAATGACCCGGTGCTGGCCCAGAAATATGTCTACAAAGAGCTGTATGACTCGACACTGGTCATTGCCCGCCAGTTTGCCGACAAGAACAAATTTGTGCTTGCCGGTTCATACCAGGCATCGTCAGGCTCGCAGATACGCCTCAACGCGATGAATGTGCCGCGCGGATCGGTGATAGTCATGGCCGGAGGTGTGCAGCTTGTCGAGAACTCTGATTACACGGTCGACTACTCGATGGGTATCGTGACCATCACCAACCAGAGCATCATAGACTCGGGCCAGAGCATTTCGGTCACCCTTGAGAACCAGTCGCTTTTCTCGACACAGCGCAAGACCCTCCTGGGGCTTGACATGCAGTATGCCATCAGCAAAGACCTCAACATCGGGGCCACTTTGCTCCATTTCTCGGAGAAAGCCCTGACCGAGAAGGTCAACATCGGCGACGAGGTGATAAACAACTCGATGTTTGGCTTCAACGTCAACTACAACACCCGGTTCATGTGGCTGACAAACCTGCTCAACAAGATTCCGACGGTCAACGCCACAGCCCCGTCGACCCTCAGCCTGACGGCGGAATATGCATTGCTCAAGCCTCACAGCCAGAAGGCGGGCTCGACCCAGGGCAGCTCGTATGTCGACGACTTCGAGTCGTCGCAGACCGGTATCGACCTGAGGTCGCCATATTCATGGTTCCTGGCCTCCACTCCTTACGACAGCGGCAAGGATGCCCTCTTCCCCGAGGCCGCCCTCTCCAATGACCCTGCCTATGGGATGAACCGCGCGTTGCTCAACTGGTATTACATCGACCGGATGTTCACCGACCGCAACTCCTCGCTCGCGCCCGGCTATATCCGCAACGACCTTGTGCAGCTGTCAAACCCGTATGTCCGCGAGGTGACCTCACAGGAGATTTTCCCCGGACGCGAGCTTACCTATGGTGAGTCGGCGACGGTGCAGACCCTCAACCTGTCGTTCTATCCCACCGAGCGCGGCCCTTACAACCTCGATGCCACCAACATCGACGAGGAGGGGTATCTGCTGAATCCGGAGAAGCGATGGGGAGGTATAATGCGCAAGATGGACAACACCAACTTCGAGCAGTCAAATATCGAATATGTGCAGTTCTGGATGATGAACCCGTTCCTCGATCCCGACAATCCCAACTATGACGGCGGTGACCTTTATTTCAACTTCGGCGAGATATCGGAGGATATTCTCAAGGATGGTCTCAAATCGTATGAGAACGGAATTCCGGTCGACGGCAACAATGAATGGCTGGAGACCACCGTCTGGGGACGTGTGTCGCGCCAGAACTCGCTGACATACGCGTTTGACACCAACAACGGCTCGCGACTGATGCAGGATGTCGGCCTTGACGGGCTGCGCAATGATGATGAGTTCAGCTTCCCGACATACTCTTCATTCCTCGACCAGCTGCGCCAGCGTCTCTCCCCGGCTGCGCTCGACAGGATGCAGAACGACATTTTCTCGCCGTTCAATGACCCGGCGCAGGACAACTATCATTTCTTCCGTGGGTATGACTACGACGAGCAGCGCCTTTCGATTCTTGAGCGTTACAAACGCTACAACGGGGTGGAGGGGAACTCGCTGCCTCCCGAGGACGCGGCCGATCCTCTTTACCAGAGCGCCAGGTCGGTGCCTGATGTCGAGGACATCAACCAGGACAATACCCTCAACGAGTATGAACGCTACTTCCAGTATCGTGTCTCCATACGTCCCGAGGACCTTGTCGTGGGGAAGAACTACATATCCGACAAGCAGGTGTCGACGGTCTACACGCGCGACGGCCAGACACAGACCGTCGAGTGGTATCAGTTCAAGATTCCTCTGAGCCAGTATGAGAAGAAGGTAGGCTCAATCAACGACTTCTCCACCATCCGTTTCGCCCGCATGTTCATGACCGGCTTCAAGCAGGTGACCCACCTGCGATTCGCGACGCTCGAACTGGTTCGCGGCGAATGGCGCAATTATGACTTCAACCTCAACAACCGTGGCGACGCTCCGGCCGAGGGGCAGATGGATGTCTCGGTGGTCAACATCGAGGAGAACGCCGACCGCGAGCCGGTCAATTATGTGCTGCCTCCGGGTGTCACCCGTATCGTCGACCCGGGCCAGTCGCAGGCCGTGCAGCTCAACGAGCAGTCGATGGCGCTTAAGGTGACCGGGCTCAAGGCCGGCGACGGGCGCGGAGTCTACCGCGACACCCAGCAGGACCTGCGCAACTACAAGAGGTTGCAGATGTGGGTCCATGCCGAGAGCCTCATTGACGATGTTACCAACCTGAAGTCAGGCGAACTGTCGGTGTTTGTGCGTCTCGGTGCCGATGTGAAGGCCAACTATTACGAGTATGAGATACCTTTGGTGCTGACACCCCACGGCAATTACAACAACTGGCTCGAGAGTGACCGCGACAAGGTGTGGCCTATGCAGAATTTCATGGACCTCAACCTCCAGAACCTTGTCAATCTCAAGAAGGAGCGCAACCGCGCCAAGGAGGAGGCCGGCAGCGGAATCGGTTATGCCACGGTCTATACGGGCCGTGACCCTGAGAATGAGCGTAACTCGATGGCGGTCAAAGGTAACCCCTCGCTCAGCGATGTCAGGGTGATACTGGTCGGGGTGCGCAACAACTCCAACACTGTCAAGGATGGAATCATCTGGGTCAATGAACTGAAGGTCACTGATTTCGACGAGGCCGGGGGATGGGCAGCAAAGGCCAATGTCAACCTGGGGCTTTCGGATGTGGCCACCCTCAATTTCGGCGCGCATGTGGAGACGGCCGGTTTCGGTTCGGTCGACCAGGGACTCAACGAGCGCCGTATGGATGATTACCAGCAATACAATGTGGCGGTGCAGACAGACCTGGGGCGGTTCCTCCCCGAGAAGGCCAAGCTGCGCGCTCCCATATATTATTCCTACTCGACAGAGAAGACCACCCCGAAATACAACCCCCTCGACCAGGATGTGCTGCTCAAGGACGCTCTTGACGAGGCTCCTGACAAGCATGCCCGCGACTCGATTTCGGCCTATGCCGTCGAGCGTTCCACCATACAGAGCTTTTCACTTTCGGGATTGAAGTTTGATGTCACCAGCGCCAAACCGATGCCCTGGGATCCCTCAAACTTCACGGTCAATTTCTCATTCAACAAGCAGTCGAAGAATGACCCGACCACGGAATATGAGTACACCAACGACTACCGCGGGTCGCTGGCCTACAATTATTCCCCGATGATAAAGGGGCTGAAGCCTTTCGGCTGGATCAGCTCTAAAAACAAGAATGTGAAGTTCTTCAAGGACTGGGAGCTGAATTACCTGCCCAACACAATCTCCTTCCTGACCAACATGTCGCGTTATTACTATGAGATGCAGACGCGGTCGGAGCTTGACGATACCTTCCAGTTGCCGGTGTCGGTCAGCAAGAATTTCCTTTGGGACCGCCAGTTCCAGCTCACCTGGAACCTGACAAAGTCCATCTCCCTGTCGTTCAACTCCAACACCTCGGCGCGTATCGAGGAGACTGTCGGAGCTGTCAACAAAAAGCTTTTCCCTGACCAGTACAAGCAATGGAAAGACACCGTGTGGAGCTCGATTCTTTCGCTCGGAACTCCTTGGGCTTACAACCAGAATGTGGTGGCCACATACCGCGCGCCGTTCAACCGCATACCGGTGCTTGATTTCCTCACCGGAAACTTCTCATACAATTCCACATACCGTTGGGACCGTGGTGCGGAAATCGACGGCTACTCCACCGGAAACAAGATTTCAAGCCAGTCTTCGATGAGCGTCGACGGGCGTGTCAACTTCGAGAGCCTTTACAACAAGATTCCGTTTGTGAAGGATGTACACAAGCGGTTCAACAATGTAGGCAAGAAGACCGTGCAGAGGAAACCGAAGAAGTTTGAGCGCACATACAAGCTCAACCCCGACACGACTTTCACCATCAAGCACAATCTGCGCACGAAGAAAATCCGCATAAAGGGTGAGGATGTCAACTCCAAGCAGCCGTTTGTCTTCAAGCACAAGATTGTCGACATGAACACGGTGGAGATTCTGACCCCGTCAGACGCCAACGTGAAGTTCTCGATCGAAGAGATATTGAAAGATGAGAAGTCGGTATGGCGCGAGGTCGGGGAGTATGCGCTCAGGCTGGTGATGAGTCCGCGCTCGGCATCTGTGCGCTGGAAACGCACCAACACGATGTCGATACCGCTGTTCCGCAACGACATCGGCAATATTTTCGGACAGTCGACCGGCTACGGCGCGATGTCGCCCGGGCTTGACTTCGCTTTCGGATTCGCCGGTGAGGATTACATCTACAAGGCGAAAGACCGTGGATGGCTCATCACCGACGACGGACAGACTTCCCCCGCCATCATCTCCAGGGCCAATGAGCTTAACCTGGAATTCCAGCTTGAGTTTGTGAAAGGGCTCAAACTGCAGCTGACAATGAACCGCACCGACAACCGCACGCGCCAGATACAATTCATGTATGCTGACATGCCGGTGACATATTCCGGTTCATACACCAAGACCCATTGCGCGATAGGGACAGCCCTCGGTTCGTCGAATGCCGAGGACGGATACTACAGCCCGGCGTTCCAGAAGATGCTTGACAATATTCCTGTCATCGCCGAACGATATAATGCCTTATACAATGGCGCGCGCTATCCAGGCGGTGGCTTCATGACCGACAATCCGCTTGTCGGACAGCCTTTCAACCCGTCAAACGGCACAGTCTCGCAGACCTCCTCTGATGTTCTCGTGCCTGCGTTCATATCGGCTTACACCGGAACCAACCCATACTCGCAGTATCTTAATCCGTTCCCCGATTTCTCGGCTGTGTTGCCCAACTGGCGTCTCACATATGACGGGCTGATCAACCTTGGAAACATGAAGAGGTGGTTCAAGAGCTTCTCGCTGAGCCACGCCTACCAGTGTACCTACTCCGTGGGGTCTTATTCATCATATCTCAACTGGCTCACTGTTGATGGCACTCTCGGATTCACCCTCGACACCAACACCGGGATGCCGGTGCCGTCATCGCCATACAACATCTCGTCGGTGGCCATCACTGAGCGTTTCGCGCCTCTTATCGGTGTGACCGGCACATTGAAGAATGACCTCCAGTTCAATGTGGAGTGGAAAGACCAGCGCACCCTGACCCTAAACACCTCGGCCGGGCAGGTGGTGGAGGCCACATCGCGCGGTCTGACCATAGGTGCGGGCTACAAAATCATAGGTTTCAACACTATACTGAAGATGCGCGGCTCGCAGTCGGGTGTCAGCAACGACCTGACCCTGAAAGCTGACTTCTCGCTGCAGAACACGCAGGCGCTCATCCGCCGCATCGAGACCAATTACACCCAGGCGACTTCGGGCACCCGCACTCTGACCATCAACTTCAACGCCCAATACATCCTCTCCCGCAAGCTCACCCTCGGGGCATATTTCGACCATCAGGTCAACACCCCGCTGGTCAGCAGCGCCGCCTATCCCACCTCCAACTCCTCCTACGGCCTCTCCCTCAACCTCAACCTCTCCCGCTGACAGAGATGGGGTGGCGGCAGCCAAACGCCGTGAGGGGCAACCTCTTCATCCCCTGCCTGACAAATCCTTTCCCCCCTTGCTCCCCCATGTCAAGTCCCTATCCAGCCATCATTCAGCCTCTGTGATTTTTTTCAAATTATTTTGCCTGGAAATTTGGTTTGTAAAATAAAGTTGTTTAACTTTGCTCCCGAATTGGAGCGGTAATCGCGAGTGCCGCTCTTTTTCAGGAATGAGTGGTTTATAAAATAAACCGATTTAAAAACTCTAAACAAGTTATATTTATGGAAGAAAAAAGGATTTCTGAGAAAGAGAGCCTTGAAATCATCACCGAGATGATTTCAAGAACAAAAGACCGTTATATCGGTGACGGCAATATCCTGATGCTGTGGGGATATCTGACCGTGGTGATGACGGCTGTCATATGGGCCTTGTTGGCCTTGACCCACAATGGGGTTTGGAACTGGCTGTGGTTTGCCATATGGATTGTAGGTGGGATAGTCACCCCGATTATGGCACGAAAAAATCAACGCAGAAACGGAGTGAAAAGCTATTCAGACAAAATCAGTTCATCAATCTGGTCTATTGTCGGATATTCAGGTATAGTCTCCACACTATGTTGCCTTGGATTCCTGTTGTTAAAAGGGGTTGATTGCTGGAGTATGATGTTTGCATTCGCACTCATCATAGTGCCATTCGCAGAGATGGCTCAGGGAATCGTGGTTCGCGAGAAGTCATTCCTGGTTGGCGGCGGAATCGGATTGTTGACAGGCATTTTCACCGTGTGCTGTATCGCAGGTGGCATCACGCTCGAAGCCAACTGGTTTCTGCCCTTGTTCATAGTGGCATTCATCTTTATGATGATTGTCCCCGGACATATCCTGAACTCAAAATATAAACGGCAATGAAAGAGTTGAATCCGCTTTTGCATTCACAGTTGCGACTTGCGGTGATGTCAATTCTCATGAATGTCGAGGAGGCGGATTTTGTCTATCTCAGACAAAAGACCGAATCCACCGCAGGAAACCTGAGTGTGCAACTCGACAAACTCTCTTCGGCGGGATATATTACGGTGGAGAAAGGGTTTGTCGGGAAAAAGCCCCGAACAGCCTGTCGTGTCACCAAGAAAGGGAAACAAGCTTTTGAGGAGTATGTCGACACTCTGAGACAATATATCGGGTTGTAGCCCCCATCAAAATAAAGGTTGCCTCTCTAATGGATGAGGACAACCTTTTGCTGTCGGGCGTAATTGTAGACCCCCGGGATATGTGGAATTCTATCCGATTACAGGTTGAAGAGGCGGCGGGTGTTGGCCGTTGTCCTTGACGCTACCTCTTCGATTGGGAGCGAAAGGGCAGTGGCGACTCCTTGAGCGATGGCGGGGAGGTAGGCCGACTGGTTGCGCCGTCCTCTGAACGGCACCGGGGCGAGATAGGGGGAATCGGTTTCCAGCAGTATCCGGTCGATGCCGATTGAAGGCAATACAGAAGGCAGTGTCGAGTTTTTGAATGTCAGGATGCCGTTGATTCCGAAATGGAAGTCGCCGGTTTCGCGAATGCGGGCCACATCCTCGACAGTTCCGCCGAAGCTGTGGAACACCCCCTGCGGTATGGAGGGGAGGCCACGCAACACCTCCAGTGTCTCGTCAAGACCATCGCGGCAATGGATTATTATCGGCAGATTGTGGCGCAACGCAATGCGGCATTGCCTGTCGAAGGCACGCATCTGGCGCTCGCGTTTCTCAGGTTCCCAATAAAGGTCGATGCCGATTTCCCCGACCGCGTGGTAAAGTCCGGGGTTCTCCTCGATTTCCCTCTCAATGATGTCGAGGGCGGCCTCGGGATTGTCGGTAAGTTCGGTGGGATGCAGACCCATCGCCATCGATACCTTTCCGGGGAATAGGGCTGCGAGCCGTTTCATCGGCCCGATTTCATCGAGGGCGTTGGCGGGAAACATCATATGGCAGACCCCTGCCTGCAAAGCCCTCTCCACAGCCTCCTCGCCGCCGCGTGGAGTAGGGAGGGGGGGAGGTAGGATTACCCCCTTTTTAGGATGTTTGGGCTGCTCCTCGGTCAGAAAGTCGTCGCAATAGAGATGGGTATGGCTGTCAATCAATTCCATAAAAAATCTCCTTGAATCGGGTTGTCAGAGAATCTGGTAGTCAAAGAATCAGGTTATCTGAACTGATTGATTTCAGGCATATAATCGAAACCGGCATCCTTGAGCTTGTTCTCCAGTTCCTCGCGATTGAGGCTGAGGTCATCGCAGAGGCTGTCGAGGTTTTCGTAACGGTCGCGCAGCTTCATATTGACCCAGCTCAGTAGCATAAACGGGTCTTTGGGCATATCTTCCATAACAGTTGTCGTTTCAATCGCGCCCAATCTCGGAACGCGCCCGCAAAGTTACAAAAAATAATCAATAGCGGGAGGTGCTGTTTGTGTTCTCTGTGTTGATGTTGATTATCGGGTTCTCCATTGACGAAAAGAGATGTTAAAACAAAACTTATTTTTGAGCTGAAATGTTTTTTTCTTGATTATAATTTTGATAATAGGCAAGTAGTGAGTATCTTTGTCGTCAAAGATGATTGTTTATGGGCAGTGTATTGAAAATCACAAAAAAGTGTGTTGGTGTTTCTTCCCGGTCATATTCATTGGCTAAGCAGAAATGCTGGCATTCTGTGGCTAATGGGCAAAATCCTCCAGCTCCCCGGAAGTTATGTTATGGGGAAAGGGTTATTGTCTCTAAATATTGCCATTTTGAAGAATCCGCTTTATTCATTAAATGAGGCATATCCTTACAAAAGATTTCAGATATGTTCAGAAAGAGCCATCCCGTGATGGCTCTTTCGATGTTTGTCATACTTATGTCTTTTTCATCGCATTTACAGACAGGAAGTCAGGGAAAGCGTGTCGTATTAAATATGTTTCACGAGCTGAGAAAATCGGGGAGGTATTCGCGATAAAGTTTTATGCCAGCCGTGACAGAAAAAGTATACACGACAAATACAGTCTTGCTCATAAACAATTAAGCTACAAAGCCGTCATTTCTATTTTTGATAGATGTCTGGAAATAATAGCGGAGTGTATCATGGAATATCCTGAATCATCATTCGTATTCAAGGGCGCGGAGGCCTATGACCCACGCACGAAAAAATGGGAAGATGAAAAGGAAAACCAGAGATTCAGGATATATCGTAGTTATTTGAGCAAAAAGATAGGAACAAAACAATTTTCTCATTTTCATTTCCCTGATAATAGTATCTATCTTTTGGTAAAACGTGATTGCGAGGACGATGTGGTAAAGAAAGACCGCCTGATGGCGATGTTGATGCATCGCTTTATGCCAGATAATGATTGATATATTGTTGATCTCATTCAAAATACCTGTTGGCAAATTGCGCAGGATGGTGTTTGAAGGGTTATCGGGGGGCGGTTGAGGTGAAAAAAGTAGGGGATGGAGGATGGGGGATTGGTGGAATTTGAGTAATTTTGTGGATTATGTTTGACAAGGAATATTATTCGGAGATAATTGAGAAGGCGATTGCCGAAATTGATTACGGGAAAGGTCCCAGGGGGCTGTTCCTGCCGGTGGAATATACTCTCGAAGGGGGTGGCAAGCGGCTCCGGCCGATGCTGTTGCTCGCCACCTGCGAGGCATTGGGCCGTGAGCCTGAGAAGGCAATCAACCAGGCGGTCGGTATCGAAATGTTCCATAACTTCACACTGTTGCATGACGATGTGATGGACAAGGCGGAGGTGAGGCGTGGACGTCCGACGGTTCACCGTCGTTGGAATGAGCCAGTCGCCATCCTTTCGGGTGACGCAATGCTGACAATGGCCACCCAGCTCGTTGTCAAATGTACAGACATATATACGGCTGACTGTATGGCTGAAATCCTCGACCTTTTCAACACCACGGCCATGGAGGTGTATGCCGGCCAGCAACTCGACATGGAGTTTGAAAGCCGCCGCGACGTTACTGTCGAGGAATATATCGAGATGATCAGGCTGAAAACCTCGGTGCTGCTTGCCTGCGCCTGCAAGATGGGTGCGCTGATGGCCGGAGCGTCCGCAACGGAGGCTGACTCCATGTACCGCTACGGCGAACTGCTCGGCCTGGCTTTCCAGCTCCAGGATGACAATCTCGACACTTATGGCGACCCCGCGCTTTTCGGCAAGGAAATCGGTGGTGACATAATAAACGAGAAGAAGACATGGCTATGGATCAATGCCGTGAACCGTGAGCCCCGACGACTGCAGAGGGTCCTTGACCAGAAGCTGACCGATTACCTGAAGATACGCGAGGTCAGGAAGATTTATGACGACCTCGGCCTGAAGGAGGAATCGCAGGCCCTCATTGAGCGTTACGCCAATGAGGCCGTCGAGGCATTGGCCGGAGTTGAGATGACTCCCGAGGCGCGTGATTTCTTCACCTCCCTGGCCTTGAAGTCGGCAGCCCGCAGCCATTGAGGCCATCAACACCCTTACAGAAAGGAGAACAGGAAAAACCGTTTATGGAGGATTACCTCTCGAAACTCAACAGCCAGCAGCGCGAGGCGGTCGAATATCTCGACGGCCCCCAGCTTGTCATAGCCGGGGCCGGTTCGGGAAAGACGCGTGTGCTGACTTACAAGATAGTCCATCTTCTGACCAAGGAGTTCGAGCCTTGGCGGCTGATGGCGCTGACATTCACCAACAAGGCCGCCAACGAGATGCGCGAGCGCATCAGGCAGCTTGTCGGCGACCAGGTGGCCGGCAAGCTCTGGATGGGCACATTCCATTCGATATTCTCCAGGATATTGCGCCAGAATGCCGACAAAATCGGTTTCAGCCCGTCGTTCACCATATATGATTCGGATGACTCAAAGGCGTTGATAAAGTCGATTGTCAAGGATATGGACCTTGATGACAAGGTCTACAAACCAAACGTGGTGCAGAACGCCATATCGATGGCGAAGAACGCCCTGATAAGCCCCTCGCAATACCGAGCCGACCGCGAGCTGATGGAGTCAGACCGCCGGGCAAAGCGCGGGCAGCTTGTCGACATATACGCCACCTACCGTCACCGTTGCCATGTGGCCGGGGCGATGGATTTCGACGACCTGCTATATTACACCAACGTGCTTTTCAGGGACTATCCCGAGGTGTGCCGTCATTACAGCGAATTTTTCAGGTATGTGCTGGTCGACGAGTACCAGGACACCAATTTCGCCCAGCATTGCATCGTGTCGCAGCTTTGCAAGGGGAGCCGGAACCTGACGATGGTAGGTGATGACGCGCAGAGCATCTACTCATTCCGGGGTGCCAACATACGCAACATACTCAATCTGAAGAAGGCCTACCCTGATCTGAAGGTTTTCAAGCTTGAACAGAACTATCGTTCGACCCGCAACATCGTGGCCGCGGCCAACTCGCTGATTGACAAGAATTCCGAACAGATACGCAAGGAGGTGTTCTCTGAGAATGACTTCGGGGCCAAAATCGAGGTGTGTCGCTGTTACAGCGACTTCGACGAGGCGTCGCTTGTCGCCGACCGCATCGCCAGGCTGCAGATGACCAACCGCGACGGCCTCAACGATTTCGCCATCCTTTACCGCACCAACGCCCAGAGTCGCCGGTTTGAGGAGTCGCTGCGCAAACGGCGGCTTTCATACCGCATCTACGGCGGCCTTTCATTCTACCAGCGCAAGGAGGTCAAGGACGCGATCGCCTATTTCCGCCTCGCCACAAATCCCAATGATGACGAGGCCCTGCGCCGTGTGATCAACTATCCGGCCCGTGGCATTGGTGAGACCACATTGAAAAAGCTTGTCCACGCGGCCATAGAGCGCGGAATAAGCATATGGGGGGTGCTGAATGACCCGGCTGATTTGAATGTCAACAACGGCACTCGCAAGAAGCTTGAAGGCTTCAGGGAGCTTGTTGAGGAATTCAACAGGCTCAACGCGTCGGGGGAGGACGCTGCCCAGCTCACCCGGTCAATCTACATGAAGACCAGGCTGCTTACTTCGCTTATCTCCGACAACACCCCCGAGAGTGTCTCTCAGCAGGAGAACCTGATGGAGATGCAGAAGAATGTCGAGGAATTCGTTGCCGAGAGAATCGAGGAGGGAAATCCGGCGATTTCGATGACGGATTTCCTCGCCGAGGTTTCGCTCGCCACCGACCAGGATGAGAAAGACACATCGAAAGACAGGGTGACACTGATGACCGTCCACGCCGCCAAAGGCTTGGAGTTCAAGAATGTGATAGTGGTCGGAGTGGAAGAGGAACTGTTTCCCTCGGCGATGGCCTCAGACTCCCTGCAGGCCATAGAGGAGGAGCGGCGACTGCTGTATGTGGCCATCACCAGAGCCAAGGAATTCTGTATGCTGTCATATGCCTCGTCGCGTTACCGCAACGGACAGACTATGGTAACCCGTCCGTCACGTTTCCTGCGCGACATCGACCCGCAATACCTCAAGATGATTCAAGGCTCTGACCTCGATGACGCGCCGCGCGGCATCAACCCGCTCGACAATTACCGCGCCTCGTATCACAGCCAGGGGGCTGCCGGGGGCTTCTCCAATCCAGGGGGCAGACCGGCATACCAGTCTGCAAAAGGGGGAGGGGCGAGCGCGTCGTGGCTTGAGAAATCCCGCCGCAAGCTCGAGGAGACAGTGGCCGGGAACAAAAGCCGCCAGGATACCGGTCTCACAGACGCTGATTTCACCCTCCACGACATCTCTGAGCTGTATGGCGGATTGAAAATCATACACGGGCGTTTCGGCCACGGCACCATCGAGGATGTCGACGACAATCCCTCGGGCGCCAAGATAACGGTGGTCTTCACCGGCGCGGAGCGCAAGATATTGCTGCTCAAATTCGCCCGATTCAAAATATTATCAGACTGACAATGAACCTGCATACTCCATATTACATCGTTTACGAGGACAGGCTGCGGCGCAACCTGTCGCTGATTTCCGACGTGGCCAGCCAGGCCGGGGTCGACATCATAATGGCTTTCAAGGCCAACGCCTTGTGGCGCACATTCGGGGTGATGAGGGAATACGGCGTGAAGTTCACGGCCTCGTCGCTCAACGAGCTGCGCCTGGGAAATGAGGAGCTTGGATGCCTCGGCCATTCATATTGCCCGGCCTACACCCCGGCGACCATCGGGGAGTATCTCGCTGGAAGCAGCCACCTGACTTTCAACTCGCTCAGCCAGTTTGCCCGCTACAAAGGTCATGTCGATGAGTGCAACGCCAAAAACTCCGAGACAGGCCGCAGGGTATCTCCCGGTCTGAGGGTCAACCCGAGTTGCTCTGTCATAGAGACCGACATATACAATCCGGCCCTCCCCGGAAGCCGCTTCGGCGTGACTGCCGGGCAGATAGGGGAGAAACTCCCCGACGGGGTCGAAGGGCTGCATTTCCATCAGCTTTGTGAGTCCTCGAGCTATGACCTGGAGAAGGTGCTGGCCGCCTTCGAGCAACAGTTCGGCAAGTACCTGCCGCAGGTGAAATGGGTCAACATGGGGGGCGGTCATCTTATGACCCGCGAGGGATACGACACTGTCCATCTCATAGGCTTGCTGAAAGGCTTCAGGAATCGTTATCCCTGGCTGAAAGTGATACTGGAGCCGGGAAGCGCTTTCACCTGGCGCACCGGCGACCTCATCACCTCTGTGGTCGATGTTGTCGAGAACCAGGGGATAAAGACCGCCATCATCGATGCATCTTTCGCATGCCATATGCCTGACACCCTGGAGATGCCTTACCAGCCGGCCATAACCGAAAGCTGCCCCGACGGGGAGCATGTGTACAGGCTCGGGGGCAACTCATGCCTGAGCGGCGATTATATGGGCGACTGGCGTTTCGACCGTCAGTTGCAGGAGGGTGACCGCCTGACGCTGGAGGACATGAACCATTACACCACAGTGAAGACCAACATGTTCAACGGCATATCACATCCCTCTATGGTCTTTGAGCGACTTGACGGGACGATCGAAATGCTGCGGGAGTTTTCATATGAGGACTACAAGAGCAGAATGGACTGACTACAACCTGACATACCACACCATATGAACGAGAAAACTGTCACATATTCCGTAATAGTGCCTGTCTACAACCGCCCCGGAGAGGTCGCAGAGTTGCTTGCCAGCCTGCTCAGCCAGACCTCAAAGGATTTTGAGGTGGTGATTGTCGAGGATGGTTCGACTGTGCCCTGCGGTGACATCGTCAGGGAATATGCGGCCAAAGGGCTCAACGCGCGTTACTTCTCCAAGGAGAACGAGGGGCGTTCGATAGCCCGAAACTATGGCCTGGAACGTGCCGTGGGTGAATATTTCATATTCTTTGACTCTGACTGTGTCATTCCGGCCGACTATTTCTCAAAACTTGCCAAGTTCAGGAAAAGACATCCATATGACGCTTTCGGAGGCCCTGACGCGGCCGACAGTTCATTCTCAACCACCCAGAAAGCCATCAATTTCGCCATGACCTCTTTCCTGACCACCGGAGGAATACGCGGCGGACGGGTGAGCCTTGAGAAGTTCACCCCGCGCACATTCAATATGGGGTTTTCGCGGAAGGTGTATGAGAAGGTGGGAGGATTCCGTGAGATGTTCTCCGAGGATATCGACATGTCGACCCGCATACGTCTTGCCGGATTCACCATAGGGCTTTATCCCGACCTGCCTGTCTATCACAAGCGCCGCGTCGACTTTCGGAAATTCTTCCGGCAGGTCTATGTCTTCGGTATGTCGCGCATCACCCTCAAGCTTCTTTATCCCGATTCGATGAAGCTGGTGCATTGGCTCCCGGCTGTGTTTGTGCTGGGTGTCGTGGCTATGGTTTTGCTGGCTGTGTTTGTCAGCCCCTGGTGGCTGGCTCCTTTGGCGCTCTACCTGTTCATGATATGGCAGACCGCGCTGGTCTCGACCTCGTCGCCCGTGATAGCCTTCAAGGCCATCCCCGCGTCGCTGATTCAGCTTGGCGGATACGGGTGCGGCTTCCTGAAGGCCTATTTCGTGAAAATCATCTGCCGTCGCGGACGTGACGTGGCGGAGGAGGTCGCGATGAGGAAAGGTAAATGATATTGACAAACGCCCAC
Organism: uncultured Bacteroidales bacterium; assembly: GCA_958418815.1. Classification (GTDB taxonomy): domain Bacteria; phylum Bacteroidota; class Bacteroidia; order Bacteroidales; family Muribaculaceae; genus UBA7173. The sequence goes on from CATZGB010000006.1 coordinate 76,563, forward strand.
ACCCTGTGACTATATGGATGACATGTCTCTCTTGAACGACTTCGACGCGATATTCTCCACCGGCGGGGATTTCCCGGCAGAGGCTATGCCCTACAATGACGCGCCCCGACACAAGCCGGCGGCGACTAAGGGCGCGACTATGCATGACCTGACCGAAGACGAGAAGCCCCGCGAGAAAGCGTTGAAGCAGGGGATGGAGTCTTTGTCGGATGTCGAGCTGCTCGCGCTGCTGATCGGCTCGGGCATTCCCGGAAAGTCGGTGCTTGACCTGAGCCGAGAGATACTGAAAGACAATGACAACCGTCTGGCCTACCTGTCGCGCAAATCCATTCCCGAGCTTGTGAGGAAATACAAGGGGATGGGGGTGGCCAAGGCGACCTTGCTGGTGGCCGCCATGACTTTCGGCGCGCGCACACAGGCCGACCTGCAGATCAAAGACCCGCAGATGGCTTCGTCCGAAGCGGTGTATTCATATATGAGGGGACGGCTCGAACGCCTCAACAACGAGGAGTTCTGGGTCTTGCACCTCAGCAGGGCCAACCGTCTGCAGTCGGTGGAGCAGGTAAGCAAAGGGGGGCAGTCTCAGACCTCGGTGGATGTGAAGCTGATTGCCAAAAGCATCATCGACCGGCTGTCGGCGGGGGTGATACTCTGCCATAACCATCCGTCGGGCAACCTGGTTCCGAGCCCGGCCGACGACTCCCTGACGCGTCGCATCGCCGAGGTGTGCAAGATAATCGATGTGGCGGTGCTTGACCATCTTATAATTGGCCCTACGGGCTATTATTCCTATCGCGACCAAGGTCGCCTGTGAGAAAATCCAATTACCATTACGCTATAATCCCCACGATTTATGAGCAAAATAGATGAACGGACATATGGCCTGATCGGTTTTCCGCTGATCCATTCCTTCTCGAAGACATTCTTCAACCAGAAGTTCAAGGCCGAGGGTATCAACGCGCGTTATGAGAATTTCGAGATTGCCTCGATTGATTTCTTCCCCGGATTACTGGAAGACACCCCCTCGCTTGCAGGGATGAATGTCACCATCCCTTATAAAGAGAAGGTGATACCATACCTCGACGATATCGACCCGCTCGCCGCGCGTGCTGGGGCTGTGAATGTGATAAAAATCGTGGCTGACAAGAAAGGCAAACTGCTCGACAACAAGCGACTGGTCGGATTCAACAGCGATGTGGCCGGATTCACCGACTCGATACGCCCGCTGATAACCGACAGTCGCCACCGGGCTTTGGTGCTTGGCACCGGTGGGGCGGCAAAGGCTGTATGCGTAGGGCTTGACATGCTCGATGTGGAGGCGCAGCTGGTGTCGCGCACTCCCAGGCCGGGTGTGCTGTCTTATGCCGACCTGACTCCGGAGGTGATGGCGCAGTACAAGGTGATTGTCAACACGACCCCGCTTGGCATGTATCCCCATGTCGACGAGGCCCCAGACATCCCCTATGAATGCCTTGGGCCCGATCATCTCTGCTATGACCTGCTCTACAACCCGGATGTGACCTTGTTCATGAAGAAGGCCCAGGCCCAGGGCGCGGAGGTGAAAAACGGGCTTGAGATGCTGCTCCTACAGGCTTTCCTTTCGTGGGAAATCTGGAACAGTTGACCGGGCGCGGACATCGCATGCGCCGTAAACGCCACGGGGAGACACGTCAGTCGCGTCTCCCCGTGGCGTTTGTTATAATGTGTGCCTGAAAATCAAAGGAACATAGGGGCGAGATGTTTGGCCAGGAACCATCCACCGAATATCAGCCACACGAAGAGTATGGCGGCAAGGATGAAGGGCTTGGCACCGGCTTTCTTGAACTTGTCAATGCTGGTCTCTGCTCCCAGGGCGACCATGGCCATGGTCAGCAGGAAGGTGTCGATGTAGTTGATGGTGTCGACAGCCACAGCAGGGAGCAGGTTGAATGAGTTGAAGCCGATGACGGCGAGGAATCCGAGGGCGAACCAGGGAATGGCCACTTTCCCTTTGGCGCCGCCTGTGGAGGAGTTGCGCGACTGGAGGGCTACCCAGTAGCCGAGCGACAGGAGTACCGGCACGAGGAGCATCACGCGTATCATCTTGACGATGATAGACACATTTGAGATGTCGGTGCCCATGGCGTTGCCGGCTCCGACGGCGTGGGCCACCTCGTGGAGCGTCGAGCCGGTGTAGATGCCCATCTCGGTGGGCGACAGGCCGAGGATTCCTGAGCGGTAAGCGATGGGGTAAAGAAACATCGCGATGGTGCCGAAAATCACCACAGTGGCCACTGCCACGGCGGTCTTGTAAGGCTTGGTCTGGATGGTGGATTCAGCGCCCAGCACAGCCGCCGCGCCGCAGATGCCGCTGCCAATCGAGGTGAGCAGGGCAATCTCTTTGTCCATCTTCAACAGTTTGCCGATATACACGCCGCCGATTATGGTGACGGTCACGACGATGGCGTCAATAAGTATGCCGGCGACCCCGACATTTATGACATCCTGGAATGTGAGGCGGAAGCCGTAGAGGATGATGCCGAGGCGGAGGAGCTTCTTTGAGCAGAACTGTATGCCGGGTACCCAAGTCTCTGGCAGGTGGTTGCGGAGACTGTTGGCGTAAAGCATGCCGAGAATGATACCGATAATCATCGGGCTGAACGAAAGATCCTTGAAGAATTTGGCTTCACCGATATAGAATGCCGCACACGAGAAGAGTCCAATCAGGAGTATCCCATGGAGCATGCTGCTTCGTTTTTCTGTAAACATTGGTAATTGTTGTATTTTGAATTAAATATGTATTGTGGCCGGTTTATGAAAAAACGCCACAAAGTTACTAAAATTGCGCTGCATATGGGTGAAAAATCATTAAATTTGTCATTACTTATTTTAAATAAATACCCTCGAATTTGTATATGACATGAGCCGAGACACCAGAGGAATCGGACTTTCGGAGACACCGCTTCTCGTTCCGGCTGCCGGCCTGGCAGCAGGGATTGCCGTGTGTGGGGCGGCAGAGACGGCTATGGCGGGGATTTGCCTCCTCCTTGTGGTGGCCGGGGTTGTTTTTGCTGTATGGCGTGGATGGCCCAGGATGGTGTTCGCTTTTGTGGGCATGGGGCTGGGCATGGCTCTGTGGATGGTCACTTCACCGGCCGATGTGGCGACCGGGAAGATTGAGACATTCAGGGGCAGGCTGTCGGCTGTGTATGATTATGGCAGTTCGCAGAGGGTCGTGGCGGAGGTCGGCCGGGATGTAAGGATTGGAGTGACGGTTTACGACTTCCCTTGTCTCCTGGAGACTGGCGACAGTGTGGAGGTCAGGGGATTGCTGTTGCCACCCGTGACAGGGCGCACGGTGCCTGACGAGCTCGACGGGGCGGATTTCGCGAGGATTCACAGGCTGTCGGCTGTCTGCGTGGCTGATGAGGGTGATGTCTGTCTGACAGCTTCTGCGTCGGGTGTCAGGGGCTGGCTCAACCGTGTGCGTGGATATATGCTGGACGCAGTCCGTCACAGCGGCTTGTCGCAGGGGGCAGCATCATTTATGGCTGCCGTGCTTTTGGGTGAAGGCGATGTCGGCCCCGGTGTCAGGGAGAATTTCTCACGCGCTGGTCTGTCGCATGTCCTGGCGCTCAGCGGCACCCATGTCTCCACGATTGTGTTTCTGCTCGCTATACTCCTTCTGCCGGTTGAGATGGCCGGAAACCGTAAGGTGAGGCTGGGGGTGACGCTTGCCGCGTTGTGGGTTTACGCGATGTTGACCGGAATGTCGCCATCTGTGGTGAGGGCTGTCGTGATGGCCTCGTTCCTGATTGTCGGGAAACTCTCGGGCCGCCATGGCAACTCATTGAATTCTCTTTTCGTGGCAGCGATTCTGATATTGCTTTTTCAGCCGTCGGCCCTGTTTATGGCTGGTTTCCAACTGTCGTTTGTTGCCGTGGCCGGAATCTTGCTGTTTATCCCTCCGGTGATGTCGAGGTTCAGGGAAACCAGGCTGGGAAGAAACCGTGTGGCTTGCCTTGTGGCCGGGGCTATCCTTCTGCCGTTGGCAGCCGTGGCGGCCACGGCTCCGCTCTCTTCATGGCATTTCCATTATTTCCCGGTATGGTTTCTCGTGGCCAATCTGCCGGTTACGCTGTTGTTGCCATTGTTTATGGCAGGGGGAACGGTGATGCTGCTTGGAGATATGTGTGGACTGCGGTCGGCGGCGCTTTCCGGCGGGATGGATTTCATTTATGGGGTGATGGAGCGTGTCGCCGAATTGACTGCCGGGCTGCCGGGAAATATTGACGCGTCCTTGTTTTATTTCCCTGGCTGGATTCTGTTGCCGATTTATGGAGGTATGTTCATGGTCTGGAGAGGGCTGTGCCGGGAGCTGAAAGTGTATGTGCTGAATGGATTGGCACTGATGGCTGTTTCGGCCTGTATGGCAGTTGCGGTCGGTCCCGACTGCCCGCGAGAGGAGTGGTATGTCTGGAGGTCAAACCGGGGAGTGGCCATAGTGTGTCGTGACGGTCGCGATGTCAGGTTGCTGACTGACGCTGCTCCGAAATATTATCAGGAGATTGCCTTGCAGGCGGAGTCAAGGCTCCGGGATTATCTTGGCAGGAGAGGGGCGCGGCTCGATGGAGTGGGTGATTCGGTCAGCGGTATGTCTGTGGTCACTGCGGACCATGGGGTCTGGATTGCGGATGACTGCCGTATCGCGGTGGTGAAGAGTAAGGATGACATAGCGTATATGGCCGCGAATTTGAGTGATGCCGGTTTCGTGGTCGTGTCGAGAGGATTCAAAGGTGAGATAATGGAAGTGGTGGCAGCCTTCCCTCATTCGAGAGTGGTGTTGTCGCCATCACTGCCGCCATTGCGCCGCAGAAGGTATGCCAGGGAATTGGATGAGGAGGGGGTGGATTACCTGCTGAATCTTCCTCCGGAGGCGAGCAGGTACAGCCCCTCGACGAAGTAGGGGGCGGTGTAGTCGCGTGGTCGAAGGATTTCGGAGTCACGGCATACAATGTCGAGGTCTATCGTGACAGAACCGTCGCCATGGACGCGCCCGCGGGAGACCTCGTATTGCTTGAGCATTCCGGTGAGTGTGGAGGCATCGGTGTCGCATTGAACCGCCGCTATGGCGTTGGTGTAGTCAGGTTTGGCCGGATCATATGCGTCGCGGGTTGAGTAGACCGGGGTAGCGGCCATAAGCGAGGCGAACTCCTCAAGCCATCTGAGGGCGCGTCTTATCTCGGTGTCGCCCGAGGGGATGTTGCTGCCGAGCGAAATGATGTAACGTGGCATTGTGACCGGTTATTGATTGTCTGTTCCTCTGAGTGACAGGCTTATCCTTTTGCGGGCCACGTCGACTCCGATGACTCTTACCATGATTTGCTGGCGTAGTTTCAACACCTCGGAGGGGCTTTTGACCCTCTTCTCTCCCATCTGTGATATGTGGATGAGGCCTGAGACATGCACGCCTATGTCCACAAATGCTCCGAAATCGGTGATATTATTGACAATGCCGGGCAGCACCATCCCTTCAGAGAGGTCGGTGATCTCATGCACAGACTCGTCAAAGGCGAATTCCGACGCTTTCTCGCGCGGGTCGCGCCCCGGCTTGCGTAGTTCGGCAAGGATGTCCTCAAGGGTAGGAAGCCCGATTTCCTCTGTCACATATCTGGAGAGGTCGACATGGTCAAGTACGGAACGGTCGCCGACCAGTTGCGACAACGAGAGGCCGTTGTCGGCGGCTATTTTTTCTACGATGGGATAACGCTCGGGGTGTACGGCGGTGTTGTCGAGGATGTTGTCGCTGCACCGCACACGCATGAAGCCGGCGCATTGCTCGTAAGCCTTGGGGCCGAGGCGGGGCACTTTCAGGAGTGTGGCGCGGGAAGTGAAATCGCCGTGTTCGGCCCGGTATTTCACGATGTTGGCCGCCAAAGTGTCGCCTATGCCTGAGACATAGGCAAGGAGCTGCCGGGAGGCGGTGTTGATGTCTATTCCGACCGAGTTGACACATGTCTCAACCGTCATGTCGAGTTGCCGTTTGAGCCGTCCCTGGTCGACATCGTGCTGGTATTGGCCGACACCGATGGATTTCGGGTCGATTTTCACCAGTTCGGCGAGCGGGTCCATCAGGCGGCGCGCTATTGACACGGCGCCTCTGACTGTGACATCATAGTCGGGGAACTCCTCGCGGGCGACTTTCGAGGCCGAATAGACCGAAGCTCCGTCTTCGCTCACGACATATATCTCGACTTTGCGCTTTAGCTCCACGCCGCGCAGGAAACGTTCGGTCTCGCGGCTGGCGGTGCCGTTGCCGATGGCTATGGCTTCGATGCCGAATCGTTCGACAAGGGTCTGCACCCGTTTTGTCGCGTCCACGATGTAGTTGCGTGGCGGGGTGGGGTATATGATGTCGTGATGGAGCAGGTTGCCGTTTGTGTCGAGACACACCAGCTTGCATCCTGTGCGGAATCCGGGGTCGATGCCCATCACGGCCTTTGAGCCGAGGGGCGCGGCCAGCAGCAGCTGGTGGAGATTGGCGGCGAAAGTGGCTATCGCGGCTGTGTCTGCCTTGGTTTTTGCCTCAGCCTCGATTTCGGTGGTGATTGACGGTTTGAGCAGGCGGCGGTAGGCATCGGCCACCGCGTCAGCGACGATTCTGGCAGATTCCTCGCGGGAATCCTTGCGGATGAAGTTCTGCTGCAAGCGCTCGATGGCCGTGTCGTCATCTATCGACAATGATACTTTCAGGAATCCCTCGGCCTCGCCACGGCGCATCGCCAGGTAACGGTGGGAGGAGCATCTCGAGAGAGGTTCGTCGACCTTGAAATATGAGCGGTATTTCTCTGCCTCCTCCTCTTTCCCTTTAACGACTTTCGATGAGATGCGTGCGTGGCGCTGGAAACGGTTGCGGACATTCTGGCGCGCCCGCTGGTCTTCGCTCACCCATTCGGCAATGATGTCTGACGCTCCGGCAAGCGCGGCCTCGGTGTCTGTCACTTTGTCGTTGAGGTAGCGTCTGGCTGCATCCTCGGGGTTGGCGCATTTCTGCGACATCACTATTTTGGCGAGAGGTTCGAGCCCGTTTTCCCGTGCGACCTGTGCCCTTGTGCGGCGTTTGGGTTTGAATGGCAGGTAGAGGTCTTCAAGGGTCGGCGCGTCATATGTCTCCTCGATTTTCTGGCGAAGCTCTGGGGTGAGTGCGCCGGCGTTCTCGATTGTTTCGAGGATGTAGAGCTTGCGGTCGGCCAGCTCGCGCAGGGAGTCGAATCTCTCGGAGATGTTGAATATGGCAACCTCGTCAAGCCCTCCGGTGGCCTCCTTCCTGTATCGGGAAATGAATGGTATTGTAGCGCCCTCGGCAAGCAGCTTGAGGGTGGCGTTGACTCGTTGCTCGGGGATGTTCATTTCCCGGGCGATGATCTGCTGTATGGTCAAAGAGGAGGCCATGGCAAAAGTTCTTGTGATTTTAGGTGAGGAGCGCCTGTTGACCCAGCCGCAGGATGCTGTGACCGGTGAGTGATCAGCGTCTGCGGCGCAATGTCAGCAAGGTCACCTCGGGAGTGGCTCCGAGGCGCATCGGCATGCCGACAGTGCCGGCTCCGATGTTGACATATAGCTGGTGGCGCTCATGTGGGTCGGCGTAAAGTCCGCCCCATGTCTTGTAGCGCAGTGCTGCGGGGGAGATGCCGAACATCTCGATTTGCATCGCGTGGGTGTGTCCGGCAAGTGTCAGTGGTATCCTTGTCTTGTCGTTGCCGGATATCGAGTCGACCCAATGGGCCGGGTTGTGGGAGAGTAATATCTTTGTGACGGAATCGTCGGGGGTGGGATATGCTTTCGACAGGGAGCCGTAGATGGGGAATGGGGGGTCACCGATGTTCTCCACTCCGATTATGGCGATGGAGTCGTTGCCGCGGCGTATCCATTCGGTCTGGTTGAGCAGCAGGTTGATTCCGGCTGTGTCATATGCGTCATACAGCATCTGCATGTTTTCCCTCTTGGCATCATCCGACGGCCAGGTCATGTAGTCGCCATAATCGTGGTTGCCGAGTATGGCTATGACTCCGTCGGGAGCGTGGAGCCTGCCGAGGACTTCAACAAACGGGGTTATTTCATCTGTCTTGCGGTTGACGATGTCGCCGGTGAAGACTATCAGGTCGGCGTCAAGTGAGTTGATGTGGTCGACCAGGCGGCTCACATAAGATGTGTCATTGCCGTATGTGCCGACATGGAGGTCGGAAAACTGGGCGATACGGTAGCCGTCAAAGCCTTCCGGCAGGTCGGTGAGTTCTATGTCTACCTCCTTGTCGTCTATTGCGAAGCGGTTTATGGCCGCGCCCCACCAGATGGCGCCGAACAATATGATGGCTGTCACAAGGCCGGCTATCGTCACCGGTTTTATCCTCTTGTGACCGAAAAGCCTTGGCACGGAGGCGACAAGGTCAAATATCACACCGACTGTCTTGGGGATATACACTGAGCCATAGATGAATATCAGCCACATTTTTGCCAGCAGTATGTCGTTGCTCCCCTCGCGCGCCGGGGTTATGATGCCGGCAATCAGCACGAGCGAGAAGAGGATGGCCGACCATAGCTCGACGCGGCCCCATAGCTGGGGGCGTCTGCACCGGTGGGTCACTTGGCGGTATATATACCAGTCGACGGCCAGGTTGATGACAAGCAGTGTCAGGAGCAGGAAAAGCGAGACCCTCATCTGTCGCTGTCTGGTTTTAGTTGCCGGTTGATTTTAATTGGTTGCGGAGAGGGTTGGCATACATTTTGAGCATTGCCTCAAGCATGAATTCGCGCTCCTCCTTTGTGACATCCTCGAGGCGCACCTTGTCGAGTTGCCCGTTGAAGTATTCCTCATATGTGCGGGCCTGCTCGGCGGTGTATTCGCCCGCGAACTCTGAGGTGCCTTCCAGTTTGTCGTAGGCGTAATAGTTGACGGGGTAAATCTTGTAGCCTGAGTGTATCTCCTTGTCGATGATGGCGCAGGCGTGGCGGATTATCTCCACCTTGTCTGTGGAGTCGAGCAGCGGCTCGAGGGCCGGGTTGATTTCCTTGCAGATTGAGAAATGCACGCGGCCTTTGTGTTTGAGCAAGCCGGTTTCCATGCTGCGCAGGTCATCTTTCTGTGATTTCTTGAACTGCGGGTCGCGGCGGCGGGCGAGAAACTCGGTGGCTTTCAGGTAGTCGTTGGGGTCGAACTCATACGATATTGCCACCGGTGTAAGGTGTAGCTCCATCAGGCGGGCGGCTATGTTGTCGCTTTCACCGTTGAGCGACAGCATCTTCAGCACTGATTCCTGGGTCACGTCGCTGGAGTCTTTGGCGCGCCCTTCACGCTGGGCGATCCACACCGACTCTTTTTTCTGGCTTATGCAGTAATGTATGTAGCCGCAGAGCTGGCGGGCCGCTTCAAGCGCCTTGGTCATTCTGAGGTTGCGTTTGACGATGATGCCTTTGTTTAGCCTCACGAGGTTTTCGATCCACTCGTAGATGAGCAGGTTGTCGCCGAGGGCCACCTCCTGGGCAGGAAGGCCGTGGCGTATCATGACCAGTCCGAGAAATGATGCGTCCAGCACTATGTCGCGATGGTTTGACATAAACAGGCGTGGCTGGGCGAGGTCGATGTTCTCAAGGCCGGAGTCTGTCACCCCGTCGGTAGTGCCCTCTTCCAGCCTCCTGAGAATCGAGAGCATCACCTTTTTCTGGAAATCCTCTTTGTTGTCGATTTTCCTGAGGGTGTCGGCAAGCTCGCGGAAGTCGCTTCCGGGAAGCACATATTTTATTGCGTTCTCGAATCCGGGATCGTTGACCAGCTTCTCCATCTTCTGGGAGAATTGCTCGTCATCGAAGGGGGCTATGTCTTTGTATTCTTCTGCTACCATGATGATAAGGTTGGAGCGGGCACGATGCTGCGCACCCTGACATACTCAAGAGAGAGGCCCGAAAGGGTAATTCGAGGCAAAGTTAAATAAAATCGCAGAGTAATTAAAGCTTTTTGGCATGAAACTGGCTCCTTTTAGCTTAATTTAAGGGATTGGGAAGCGTATGCAGGGATGGGGAGGGGTGTGATGGCCCTCCTCATCCCTGCATATGAAATCGGTATGTCATTCGGTGGCGTATGACAGCACTGTCGGGCTTTCCACGTCCACTCCGTATTGTCTGGCCTTGGCGAGAATCGCTTTTGCGAGTGTGGGTTTGAGCTCCTCCGGGCAATAACGGAAGTATGCTTCCGCCGCCCTTACATGGGCTGCGTCGGGCATGGGGTACTCACGTCGCTCTGGCAGGCCGAACATGCTGTCGGGCAGTTCCTTTTTCTCTTCGTAGGTAAGGCGGTCGTTCATAGGTCTTGTGGTTTTTGTGTGGTCTTGTGACGCAGGCGTTTCTCTGCCTGTCCTATGAATAACAACAACCGGCGACTGGAAAAGTCGCAGCCCCACCTTCGTCAGATGTTTAGAAACAGGGTCTCAAGCCAGATGCAGGCGATGCCGGCCACATATCCCAGCAGTGCCATCCAGGAGATACGTTTCACATACCACATGAACTCGATTTTCTCGATGCCCATGGCGACCACTCCGGCGGCCGAACCGATGATGAGCAGCGATCCGCCCACCCCGGCGCAGAATGTGAGCAGGTGCCAGAACAGGCCGTCCTCGACGAAAAGGGCCATGTAGGCCGGGTCGGCGGCCGCTGAAATCATCTCGGGGGTGGCCACGGGATACATGTTCATGCAGGCGGCCACCAGCGGCACGTTGTCGACTATGGATGAAAGCACGCCGATGATGCCGTTGATGAGGTACACCTCATGGAAGGTCTCGTTGAGCCATGTGGCGAGGTGGGCCAGGATGCCAGCCTGCTGGAGCGCGCCGACGGCGAGAAGGATTCCGAGGAAAAAGAGGATTGTGGACATGTCGATGTTTTTCACCACCTGGGAGATGCGTCCCTCGATTTTGCCGTCGAGACGGTAGTGGTAGACAATCAGCTCGGTGATGAGCCACAGGATGCCAAGCGAGAGGAGTATGCCCATGTAGGGCGGCAGATGGGTGACGGCCTTGAACACCGGCACGAACAGCAGGCCGGCCACACCGAGTATCAGGATTGTCACCGACAGCTTGTGGTGGTGGCGCGACAGCTCGTAGCCAACTCGCTGGTCTGACTCGTTGAGGGCTTCAACCGGGCCTGCGCTGACAAAGCGGGTGGCGATGAATGTGGGGATGATGACCGACACCAGCGAGGGGAGCAGGAGGTTGACGATGAGGTCGACGGATGAGACATAATTTTTCATCCACAGCATAATGGTGGTGATGTCGCCGATGGGCGACCAGGCTCCACCGGCGTTGGCGGCCAGCACGATGACACTGGCAAACATCCACCGTTCTTTCTGGTCGGAGAACATACGGCGCAGCATCATGACCATTATGATGGTGGTGGTCATGTTGTCAAGGATGCTCGACAGGAAGAAGGCCACGAAAGCGAAAACCCACATCAGGCCGCGTTTGCTTTTGGCCTTTATGTGCTTGACAATGATGTTGAATCCTCCGTAACGGTCAATCAGCTCCACGATTGTCATCGCTCCGATGAGGAAGACGATGATCTCGCATGTGTCTCCAAGGGCCTCGACCATGTCAGACTGCAGGTTGGGGTCGTGTCCCATCAGGGCGTAGGCTCCCCACAGGAGACCTGCCATCATCAGGGCGAACGTTGCTTTGTTGATGTTGAAAACGTGTTCGAGGGCTATGCCGAGGTAGCCGAGCACGAACAAAACAATCATAAAGGTTATCATTTCCGTTCTATGGTATTTGATTTGAAGTATGTCAGGTAGGTTGGTGTCTTTCCTTTCAGGGAGACGCGTGTGAACGCACGCATCTCTCCCCGCGGTCAGTCGATGCGTGTTATTGACGCTCCGAGGAAGTTGAGTCGCTGGTCGATGTCTTCATATCCTCGGTCTATCTGCTCGATGTTGCCGATGATGCTGGTGCCTTTGGCAGACATCGCGGCAAGCAGCATGGCTATGCCGGCGCGGATGTCGGGCGAACTCATCTTGTTGCCTCGGAGGGTGAATTTGTGGTCGTGGCCGATCACCACAGCGCGGTGGGGGTCGCAGAGGATGATCTGGGCTCCCATCTCAATCAGGTCGTCGACAAAGAAGAGGCGGCTCTCAAACATCTTCTGGTGGATCAGTACGGTGCCACGGCATTGTGTGGCCACCACCAGCATCACGCTGAGCAGGTCGGGGGTCAGTCCGGGCCATGGAGCGTCGGCGATGGTCATTATCGAGCCGTCGAGCGCGGTGTCAATCACATAGCTCTCCTGTGCGGGGACGAAGATGTCGTCGCCGCGCTGCTCGAGCTTTATCCCCAGCCGCCGGAAGCTCTCGGGGATGATGCCGAGGTTGTCGTAGCTGACATCCTTGATTGTCAGCGAGCTGCGTGTGAGCGCGGCCATTCCTATGAAACTGCCGACTTCGATCATGTCGGGAAGTATGCGGTGGGTGGCTCCCTTGGGGGTGTCTTTGAATCCCTTTATGGTCAGGAGGTTTGACGCGACTCCCTCGATCTCGCACCCCATCTGCCGCAGCAGGCGGCAGAGCTGTTGCAGGTATGGTTCGCAGGCGGCGTTGTAGATTGTAGTTTCTCCCTCGGCGCATGTCGCGGCCATAATGATGTTGGCGGTGCCGGTCACCGATGCCTCGTCAAGGAGCATATAGCATCCTTTGAGCCGACGGCCTTGGGGAACTGTCAGCAGATAGGCCCGTTTGGAGGTCTCGTAGCTGTATTCTGCGCCGAGATTGATGAACCCCTGGATGTGTGTGTCTACTTTGCGGCGCCCGATTTTGTCTCCTCCGGGTTTGGGGAAGTAGGCTTTGCCGAAGCGGGCGAGCAGGGGGCCGACAAGAAGCACAGAGCCGCGCAGGGCCGCGCAGCGTTTGATGAAGTCGTCGCTGTAGAGGTATTCCCGGTCGATTTCATCGGCCTGGAAGGTGTATCGTCCTTTCTCGTGGCGTGTGACCTTCACCCCCATAAGCTGGAGCATGGCGATGAGGTTCTTTACATCCCTGATTTCTGGGATGTTTGATATCTCCACGGGGGAGGTTGTGAGCAAGACGGCGCTGATGACTTGCAGGGCTTCATTCTTTGCTCCCTGTGGGGTGATTTCTCCTTGGAGGGAATGGCCCCCCTCGATAACGAACGACGACATTCGGTTTATTAGGGTTAGATAGTTTTCAGATATGTATTACTTCCGGGGTCAGGGTCACTCCGAAGACCGCCTCCACCCGGCTGATGACTGCTTTCTCGAGCCTGACGACATCGGCCCCGGTGGCTTTACCCGACAGGTTGACAATCACAAGTGGCTGGCTCTGCCAGAGGGCTGCTCCCCCTTCGGCGAGTGATTTGCATCCGGCTTTGTCTATCAGCCATGCGGCCGACAACTTTGCTGAGCCGTCGGGGAGCATGTGATAGGGGAGGGCCGGGGCGCCTGCTCCGGCATTCCCTGTCCAGCGTGAGATTATCTCTTCCAACCTGTCGGCTGTGACCACCGGGTTCTTGAAGAAGCTGCCGGCGCTTCCGGTTTCTGATGGGGCGGGGAGTTTTGAATCACGGAGACTCATCACTGTCTCCCTGACCGAGAGCGGTGAGATCCCGGCTTTCTGCAATTCTGAGATGTTGTCTTGCTGCGGGATGTCATGGTCAAGGCCATAACGTTCACACAGGGCGTCATACAGCCCTTTGTATCCCAGCCGCAGGCGGGGAGTGGTCTGTAGCCTGAGAGTGACGCGGCAGACGACCAGCAGTTCGTCCGGCTCCTGGTGCTTGAAGATTGAGTCGCGGTAGCCGTAACGACAGTCCTCTTTGGTGTAGGTGACAAACCTGTGGGACTTGCGCGAGTAGAAGGTGACAGAGTCTACGAGGTCGGCCAGTTCCACTCCGTAAGCGCCGACATTCTGCACGGCGGCGCCTCCGATCTGGCCCGGTATGCCCGACAGGTTCTCAAGTCCCCACAGCCCGAGCTGGGAGGCGTTCTGGCAAAGGTCGTCGAGCACGACGGCGGCATCGGCGGCCACGATGGCCTGGCCGTCGGCGGTCTTGTCGACGGTTATTGAGTCATTTGCCGGATGGATTACGGTGAGCGCTGGGGCCGGAGCCGTGAATAACATGTTGCTGCCGCCTCCCAGCAGCACCGCCCCGTCGAGCAGCCCCCTGCTGTCAAGTTCGGGCAGGTCGTTCACGGGGTCGGAAAACTCGACGAGACGGCCACACATTGCCGGAAGGCCGAATGTGGTCATCTCTCTCAAGTCTGTGTTCTCGCGCAGTCTTATCATGTCGGGGCTGGCTTGTCAGGGTTGTCGGCGGGGCTTGGTCAGCCTCCGAAGTTGTCGTAATGGATGTTTTCGGGATCCACGCCGAGGCTGTCGAGCATCTTGTTGACGGCGGCGCTCATCGGGCCGGGGCCACACATGTAGTATTCGATGTCTTCGGGCGACTCGTGGTCTTTGAGATATGTGTCGTGGATTACCTGATGAACGAATCCGGGGGTGTATTTCACACCGGCCGCATCCGCCGCGGGGTCGGGGCGGTCAAGGGCGAGATGGAACTTGAAGTTGGGGAATTCCTTCTCAAGCTGCAGGAAGTCGTCGAGATAGAATACCTCGTTGAGCGCGCGCGCGCCGTAGAAGTAGTTCATCTTGCGGTCGGTGGTCTTCAGGGTCTTTGTCATGTGCATGATCTGGGCGCGGAGCGGGGCCATGCCTGCGCCGCCGCCAATCCACATCATCTCGTTCTTTGAGTCGAAAATGGGATGGAAGTCGCCATAGGGGCCGCTCATCAGCACCTTGTCGCCGGGCTTGAGGGTGAAGATGTAGCTCGACGCGATGCCGGGGTTGACATCCATGAATCCAACCTCGGGTTTGGGCTTGAATGGGGGAGTGGCGATGCGGACAGTCAGCATGAAACGGTCGCCCTCGGCCGGATAGTTGGCCATCGAGTAGGCGCGGACTGTGGTCTCAGTGTTGACGCATTTGAGGTCGAAGAGCCCGAATTTCTTCCATGCAGGCAGGTATTCCTCTCCGATCGATGCCTTGTCGATGTCTTTGTCGTAGTCGATTTTGAAGGGGGGGATCTTTATCTGAGCGTATGAGCCGGGGATGAAGTTCATATGCTCACCTTTCGGAAGGGCGACGATGAACTCCTTGATGAATGTGGCGACATTGTTGTTTGATATCACCTCGCATTCATATTCCTTGATGTCAAGTACTGAGGCGGGAACCTTGATGTCGAGGTCGTTTTTGACCTTCACCTGGCAGGCCAGTCGCCAGTCATCCTTTATCTCCTTGCGGGTGAAATGCACGGCTTCGGTGGGGAGTATCTCGCCGCCTCCGGCTGTCACCTGCACCTTGCACTGTCCGCAGCTGCCCTTGCCGCCGCAGGCCGAGGGGAGGAAGACATCTTTGGTGGCCATTGCCGATAGCAGAGGCACTCCGGAGGCTACTTCCACTTTCTTGTCGTTGTTGATTGTCACGGTCACGTTGCCTGAGCTGACCAGATATTTCTTGGCCACGAGGAGAATGACAACCAGCAGCAGGGTCATCACCAGGAAGATGCCGACACCGCCGAGCACCGTGGGCCAAAGAGTTGATTGTAGTGATATCATTGTCGTTGTTAGTAACTGTTCGGAATAGGTTGGAATGACACGGCAGGGGTCAGAGCTTGATGCCGAGGAAGCTCATGAACGCGATTCCCATCAGGGCACACAGGATGAATGTGATGCCGATGCCTCGCAGGGGAGCGGGGACGTTGGAGTAGGAGGCGACCCTCTCACGTATCGCGGCGATTGCGGTGATGGCCAGGAGCCATCCGATGCCCCAGCCGGCTCCGGCGCAGGTGGCGGTCCAGGCGTTGGCGAAACCTCTCTGCTGCATGAACAGCGAGCCGCCGAGGATGGCGCAGTTAACGGCGATCAGGGGGAGGAAGATGCCGAGAGAGGCATAGAGTGAGGGGGAGTACTTCTCGACTGCCATCTCGACGAGCTGTGTCATGGAGGCGATGACGGCGATGAACATGATCAGCGACAGGAAGCTGAGGTCCACGTCGGCGAATGTGTCGCCGAGCCAGACGAGCGCGCCGGCTTTCAGGACGTAGTTCTCAAGCAGGTAGTTTATGGGGAGAGTGACAATGAGCATGAATGTCACGGCCACGCCAAGTCCGAAGGCGGTCTTGACATTCTTGGAAACAGCCAGGAAGGAGCACATTCCCAGGAAGTAGGCAAACACCATGTTGTCGACGAATATCGACCGTATGAAAAGATTCAGATTTTCCATTTCAGGTTGTTTTTCTTTTGATTAGGAATGGCGGGTCATTTCTCCTGGAGGTCTTTGTTCCATGAACGGTGAACCCAGATGATGCAGGCTACCACGATAAGGGCCATCGGGGGAAGAATCATCAGGCCGTTGTTGACATATCCGGCCTCGTAGAAGCACTGCGGTATCACCTGGAAGCCCATAAACGTGCCGCTGCCGAGGAGTTCGCGGAAGAAGCCCACGATGACGAGTATGATGGCGTAGCCGATGCCGTTGCCAATCCCGTCGAGAAACGACGGCCAGGGCTTGTTGCCCATGGCGAATGCTTCAAGGCGTCCCATGAGGATGCAGTTGGTGATGATGAGGCCGATGAATACCGACAGCTGCTTGCTGACATCGTATGCGTAGGCCAGCAGGAGCTGGTTGACCACGATGACCAGGGCGGCAACCACCACAAGCTGCACGATGATGCGGATGTTGGTGGGGATGGTGTTGCGTATCAGTGAGATAATCACATTGGAGAATGCCAGCACGGCGATTACCGAGATGCCCATTACCAGGGCCGGTTCGAGTTTCGCTGTGACGGCGAGGCAGGAGCATATGCCCAGCACCTGCACCACGACGGGGTTGTCCTTGGAGAAAGGATTGAAAAAAATCTGTTTGTTGCTAATCTTGTCAGCCATGACGGGGTTTATATGGCGTTGTGTAATCGTTTTAAGGCTCAGTGTGAGGCAGCTTTCCTCGCGAGGTTGCGGTCGGCGTCGGCTTCAGCCTCGGCCATGGCCTGCTCGGTCTCGGCGATTGTCGCGCGGACGTTGATTTTCTTCCCGGGAGTGTGTGGCAAGGTGTCGGCCTCTGTCATCACTTTGAAAGTTGCCTGCGGATTGTCGGTGTCAATCTCGAAAGTCATGGCAGATACTGACGCGCGGCTCGTTTTGCCGGCGGCTGATTTCTCAAGCCATGCGCGGTAGGGTGAGAGGCAGTTGTCAAACATGGCTCCGACCCCTTTGGAGGTGATTGTGCCTCCCGATATGCCGTCTACATAGTCGACATCTGGGTTGAGCGGCTTCTGGCCGGCCTTTACCACCTCGATGGGGTAGAAATTGTCGCCTTTGAAGACTTCGCGTCCGGGGAATTGTCCGGTGAATGCCGGTTTGGTTATCTCGGCACCGAGTCCAGGGGTCTCACCCTGATGGTCGAAGAATGCGCCGTAGATTGTCGAGCCGTCGTTGTCAAAAGCGACATAGCCCCATATCGGGCCCCACAGTCCCATTCCGGCCAGGGGAAGGATATATTTGGTGCCGGCGTCGGGGAGCTGGCAGATGTAGACGGGAAGCAGGCGTTGGTCGGCGGGCTTTTTGGCTTCGGCGGCCACATCGACCGAGAAAGCATCCTGAGAGTCTATTTCCTCACCTTTGTCGTTCACGACAATCTGGCTGGTGATGTATTTGTCAAAGTCGGCAATCACGGAGGATCGGGTGGTGGAGATGTGTACCGCCTGCAGTATCTGGCTTTTCTTGTCGGCCTGGGCGTTTTCCTCCTGTCTCTCCTTGAGGGCCATGGATGTGAACGCCAGGACGGCTCCCACCACTATTACCATTGCCGTGATGTAGACGATGGTGTAGACGTTGCTTTGTTTGTTGATCATTTTTTTCTTGGGCTATATGGCTTTTGTGTCAAGAAATATCAGGGTGTGATTGGCTCACTTGGCTGTTTTTGCGCGGGCCAGTCGGCGGC
Organism: uncultured Bacteroidales bacterium; assembly: GCA_958418815.1. GTDB lineage: Bacteria > Bacteroidota > Bacteroidia > Bacteroidales > Muribaculaceae > UBA7173. Next base: position 94,588 of record CATZGB010000006.1, read on the forward strand.
GCACGTTTGCCTCGACCACGCAGTAGTCGATCAGCGGCGCGAGGGCGTTCATGAGGAGGACGGCCAGCATGGCGCCTTCAGGATAGCCGTTGTTGTAGGTGCGGATAAGAATCGCGACCACTCCGACGAGGAATCCGTAGATGTATTTGCCTGTGTTCGTGCGGCAGGAGGTCACCGGGTCGGGGGCCATGAAGACGGCCGCGAATGCGAATCCTCCGAGACACAGCTGCTCGCCGACGGTCAGGAACGACGCGGGGTAGGTAGGGGTGGCGCACCAGTTGGCGATCAGGGCCATTGCCGCGCCTCCGGCGAACACCGAAAGGATTATGCGCCAGCTTGCTATGCCGGTGAAAAGCAGTATGAGCGCGCCGATGAGTATGCAGAGGGTTGATGTCTCGCCGAATGAGCCGGGTATCAGGCCGAGGAACATGTGCCAGAGCGATACGGGGTCTCCGGCGATGTCGGTCATGGCGCTTGCCACTCCGGCTGCGTCAGAGGCTCCGGATGTGGCCACCTGGCCAAGGGGTGTGGCGCAGGTGAGCCCGTCGACATCCCCGCCGAGGCCGAACATGTTGCCTGATGCCACGAAGACTTTGTCGCCGCTCATCTGGGCAGGGTAGGCGAAGAAGAGGAAGGCGCGTGTGACCAGGGCTACATTAAATATATTATATCCGGTGCCTCCGAATACCTCTTTGACGAAGATCACGGAGAAGGCGGTGGCCACGGCGATCATCCACAGCGGGGTCTCTATCGGGCATATCATCGGAATCAGGATGCCGGTGACGAGGAATCCCTCTTGTATCTCTTCTTTGCGCCATTGGGCGACGATGAACTCAATGCCGAGGCCGACCACATAGGCCACCACCAGCCGGGGAAGCACCGCCAGGAAACCATAGAGCATCAGTTCCCAGAAAGGGAAAGCCGAGGCCCCGGCTGCGAGCCAGTGCTGGTATCCGGCGTTGTACATGCCGAAAAGCAGACAGGGTATGAGGGCGACTATGACAATGATCATGGTGCGCTTTGAGTCCATCGAGTCATGGATATGGACTCCTGACCGAGAGGTCTCGTTGGGCGTGAACAGGAATGTGTCTATGCCGTCGTAGACCGAACGGAACGCGTGGAGCCTGCCTCCCTCCTCAAAGGAGGGACGGGCCTTGTCCATCAGTTTTTTCAGTGCTTTCAACGTTATGTCGTTTTTTGTTGTTTGTCGGATTTGGTTTCTGTCATGACAGCTCCTTTCGGAGGTAGTCGAGTCCCTCGCGGACGATTTTCTGCAACTCGAGTTTGGAGGTGTCCACATACTCGGCGAGGGCGAAGTCTTCAGGGGCCACCTCGTAAATGCCGAGTTGCTCCATGCGGTCGATGTCTTTGGCGAGTATGGCCTTGATGAGGTATTCGGGCAGAATGTCCATCGGGAACACCTTGTCATATTCGCCGCTCATGATCATGGCGCGTCGTCCGCCGAGCAGGCGTGCGTCTGGCTTGAACAGCTTGCGTCTCAGGAAGTGGCCGGGGAATGTCGGGCTTGTGCTTTGCTTCCTTGGAGACAAGGATGCCCAGCCCATAAACTCGTCTGCGTCGTCTCCTTCAGGGATGACTGTCACCTGTCGGTAAGGGAAGCGCAGGTAGCCCTCTTCGCCGACGGCGACACCAGTGAGAACGTTTCCGGATATGACGCGTTTTTTACGTCCGTCATCGGTGATGTCGTTTTTCAGGATGGCTGACATCTCGGCCCCGATCACGGTCTCGACAAGCCGCGGGGTCTTGACCTCGGAGCCTGTGACCGCCACCGTGGTTGAGAAGTCGACGCTGCCGGTCAGGGCAAGTGTGCCTATGCGGCGGAGTGTGGCCAGGTCGAGGCAGCCGACTGTCTCCCCCTTGTTGACGGGGTTTATGGCGGCTATCACTGTCCCGGCGTTGGATGCGGGGTGGGGGCCTTCGACATCCACCATCTCTGCTCCGTCTATGTCAGGAAGGGATGAGCCGGCGCGACGGCTGACATATACTTTGCCGTCGGTAAGGAGCGAGAGAAGCTTTGCCCCGGCCTTGAAGGCTTTTATCTCCTCCTGGGAGAAGGATGTCGGGTTCCACGCCAGGGGAGCTGAGTCGAATCCGGTGACGAATATGTCGCGGAAACGCGTGTCTGCGGCGGGGACTATGTCATATGGTCTCTGGCGGAGCATTGCCCAGAGGCCCGAGGCGAGCATCGCGGCGCGTGCCGCTTTCTTGTCGGAGAGTATGCCGTCGGTGGTGATTTTGGCCGGCTCGCCGCCGCCCTGCTCGATGACGACGCGCAGGATTTTGCGTCTTTCCCCTCTGACTACGGCCTTTATGGTGCCGCAGACGGGGCTGGTGACTTTCAGCCGTTCGTCGAGTTTGCTGTGGAATATGGGCTGCCCGGCTTTCACCGCCTCGCCTTCTTTCAGTTCCATCTTGGGTACAAGGCCGGTGAAGTCATCGGGGACGATTGCCACCGTGGCGCATCGACATTCCGATGTGCTTGTGCCGTTGGCGATGCCGCCGGCGAGCTGGATGTCGAGGCCTTTCTTAACTTTGATTCCGATGCTCATTGATTTGTTATGGTGTGGTCTATGTTGTGTCGCGGTTGGTGTTTTTTGTTTGTGAATGCGGCGCCCCGTTCTGTGGTGAATTACGGAAATATTTCCCTAATTGCCGATTTCGACCACAAAGGTAGTGATAATTTCTGTAACCCTTTATTAATAAAATGAAAAATCGGATATTTTTTTTCAGGGGGCATAATTTTTGGCTTTTGGCCCACGTTTAGGGAATGAATCGGCGAGTGGCGGTTTTTCACGTCTCTGACTTGAAAAGAGGAAGTTGGCTCCGATTCAAAAAAATAATTCGGAAAAATTTTGTCAGTTGGAAAACAAATGATAATTTTGCAGAAAGCTTTTGCTATGGATTAAATCCGGTTAAAAAAGACCCGCTGTTATCAAATTCCCGACACAATCCTCCTCCCCCTCCACCGCGGAGCCGATTTGTGTCGGCTTGCGGAGTAGACAAAAAGAACCATCAGGACGACTGGCTCCTCTTACCGGCCGGCGTCCGTCATCAAAAAGGAAAAAAACTATCATTATTTAACAAATTCAAATTTAAAAAAGTACTATCAAGTTATGGAAACTCAAAAGCCTAACGCTCCTCAGCGCAACAGCGCTGCCGTTAAGCCCGGTAGCAACGTTCGCGGAATCAAGAACGCATTCCTGGTTATCATCGCATGCTTCGTTGTAGCCGTGATCCTCTTCCTCTTCGTGTTCGGCAACCCCTCGCACTTCGATGCTGAAGGTTACGAAGGCGCCTCCATGTGGTTCGCTCCCGAAGAGTTCGCAAAAGCTCATCCCCTGGATCTCGTGGGCACCATCTTCAAGGGTGGTATCATCGTGCCTATCCTCCAGACCCTCTTCCTCACCGTTATCGTTCTCTCTGTAGAGCGCGCTATCGCCCTGAAGAGCGCCAAGGGTACCGGCTCTATCGCCAAGTTTGTCGCTGAAATCAAGAAGTGCCTCGCCAAGAATGACATCGCCGGCGCCCAGAATCTCTGCAAGAAGCAGAAAGGCTCTGTTGCCGCAGTCGTTTCCGCCGCCCTCAACCGCTACGCCGAGATGGACGCCAACACCGTCCTGACCAAGGAGCAGAAGATTGCCACCATCCAGAAGGAAGTTGAAGAGGCAACCGCTATCGAGATGCCCTCTCTCCAGCAGAACCTCCCCATCGTGGCTACCCTCACCACCCTCGGTACCCTCGTCGGTCTTCTCGGTACTGTGATCGGTATGATCAAGTCGTTCCAGGCCCTCTCCGCTTCCGGCGCTCCCGACTCGACCGAGCTGTCGACCGGTATCTCTGAGGCTCTTGTGAACACCGCTTTCGGTATCGCAACCGGTGCGTTCGCGGTAATCTCCTACAACTTCTACACCAACAAGATCGACAACCTTACCTACGCCATCGACGAAGTAGGTTTCTCTATCGTACAGTCTTTCGCCGCTACCCACTAATCCCTTGATTACTGGCTCTTAAATTAAGCAAAACCATTTAACGAACAAGTAAATCATGGGAAAAGTAAAAATTAAAAGAAAGAGTACCCTCATCGACATGACCGCGATGAGTGACGTTACCGTTCTTTTGCTTACTTTCTTCATGTTGACCTCGACCTTCCTTCAGAAGGAGCCGGTGACTGTGATCACCCCGTCCTCCGTCTCTGAAATCAAGGTGCCAACGGCTAATGTCGTCAATGTGCTTGTCAGCCCCAAGGGACAGGTTTTCCTGTCAGTGTCGGGTGACGCAGACGCAGACAACGCCGAGCAGTGGGGATCCGAGCCGCTCCGCAAGGAGGTTCTCAAAACGGCAGCCGCCAATTATGAGAAATTTACCGGCAAGAAACTCGGAATCACCCCGATGGACATTGAGAAGTTTGCCAAGAACGCCTCTTTCGGTGTACCTCTTGAAAAAATGCACGAATTCCTGTCGCTCGACCAGACAAAGCAGGATGAGTGGCTTGGCAATCCCGACCGTGCCGACGTGGGTATCCCCCTGAAGGATATCAACTATGTCGACCAGAATGGGACTCCCCTGGCCACCAACGAGTTCCAGATTTGGATGCGTGCTATCTATTCTTCGTCGAACCCCAACATTCATGACGCCATCCAGAAGGGTGAAGGCATCGCCGTAAAGGCCGACCGCGGGACCAAGTTTGAGACTATCCACCCCGTGCTCGACAACCTTCAGACCATCAAGATGAACAAATTCTCAGTCATGACTGCCCTTAAAACCGAAGCTGATTAATCATGGCACAGATAGAACAATCCGACGGCGGCAAGAAGAAAAAAGGCGCCCAGAAAAAAATGGCAATCCATGTCGACTTCACCCCTATGGTCGACATGAACATGCTTCTGATTACGTTCTTCATGCTGTGTACCACCATGATCAAGTCGCAGACCCTCTCTATCGCGCTTCCCACAAATGAGAAGCTCCAGCAGGAGGAGCTGCAGAAGGCTAAGGAATCTGAAGCTATCACCCTGATCCTCGACACCACTTATGATGACAAGGGAGGAATCAAGGACAACACCGTTTATTACTACACGGGCAAGCCCGAGACGGAATTCAACGGACAAGACCTTGTTTCATCCAACATCCAGGTGGCACGCTTTGAAGGGAACGAGGGTGCCCTCCTCAAGGGTATCCGTAAGATCCTCCACGACCGCAACAAAGACGTTCTTGACAAGGTAGAGGCCCAAAAGGACCGCTGGCGCCGGAAAGAGATTACCGACGACCAGTTCCAGGCCGAGGCCAAGAAAATCCGTAACGACGAGAATCTGACCCGTCCGGTGGTCATCATCAAGCCTATGGAAGGAGCTTCCTGGGAAAGCGTGATTGCCGCCCTCGACGAGATGCAGATCAATCAGATCTCGCGTTACCAGATTGGCTCGCTCACTGATACCGACAAGGCTATGGTGTTTGCCACTCCTGAGTTCAAGAAGTCCCACAGCAACGACCAGCAGTGATGATTGTCTATATTTATTAACCAACTAAACAGACAGTAAAATGGCAAAAGATGTAGATCTTTCATCAAAAGAGTGGACTGACATTATATTCGAAGGCAAGAACAAGGATTTCGGTGCCTACGAATTGCGCAAGCACTCCGATGGCCGCCACAACCGCGCTATGCTCTTTACCATCATCGGTCTGGTGATAGTGCTGGTTGGCTCCTACTTCCTCGGAATGTACAACGACTACCGTCGCGAGCAGCACGAGCTTGAGCTGCAGGCTCAGCTCGAACAGCAGCTCGCCCAGATGGAAGCCGAGGCTCCTGAGGAAACACAGGAAGAAGAGGTCATCGAGGCTGTGCAGGAACCTGAGGCTGAAGAGGCTCTTCCCGAAGAGATTCTCAACACAATCAAGGATACTGAGATCGCCATTGCGGCTGACAACGAGGTTACCGAGGACATCACCTCAAAAGATGAGGTCCAGGAATCTACAGCTGCCGCAGGTGCGTCGACTTTCGACCAGGGTACCGACAACCTTGAAGTTGTGCGCACCCACAAGGACGAGATCATTGTAGAGGAGAAGAAACCCGAACCTGTCAAGGAAGAGGTGTTCACTGCCGTAGAGCAGATGCCCCAGTTCCCTGGCGGTGAGGCTGAGCTTCTCAAGTATGTTGCCACCCACATCAAATATCCCACCATGGCAGCCGAGAACAACATCCAGGGCCGTGTGGTAGTGAAATTCGTTGTGAAGAAAGATGGTAACGTTGGTGATGTCGTGGTTCTCCGCGGCAAAGACCCCGATCTCGACAAGGAAGCAGTCCGCGTTGTGAAGACCCTGCCGAAGTTCATTCCCGGCAAGATGAATGGTCAGGCTGTATCGGTATGGTACACCCTCCCCATCAACTTCAAGCTCCAGCAGTAATACTCTCCCCAGCTCTATTACGGAGCGGAATTCAGTCCGGTTTAGGCCGACCGCCGATATGACCGGAATTTGAATATGACATTACTCCCTTCCCCTTTTTGATAAGGCGGCGCTTCCCCGTGGAGGGGCAGCGCCGCTGTCTTTTCTGAGGTTTAAGGATGAAAAAATCCGGTTTGAGCCTCGTGGGCTTAAACCGGAAAATGGGTGATTGGCAATCGATGTGCTTTCAGCGTATCCGTCCGAAATAGGCCGACTTTATCAAAGCGTTTTTGGTTGCGAACTT
>CATZGB010000007.1 GCA_958418815.1 uncultured Bacteroidales bacterium
AGGTGCCAGCCCTAATTTTTCAATCGTTCAAAAAAAGTTTAGCGGACAGTAATATAAATCTATAAAAGATTCTTTCAGAATCCCTCGCCTGATGCCTGCTACCCCGGGTTACCGCTTGGTCGCCCACAAGGGGCTCCCCGCGCGCCAACCCGGGGCTAATAGTTGACCATTCCTCCGGAATGGAAATTGACCACCCATCTCCAGGGCAACATGAATCACCGCTCCGCGATGTCCGGCAACCATTTGTTGGCCGACATCGCGGAGCGACTGTTTCCGTGCCACACATACCTCCCAAAGTTCAAAATAAGATAAATCTATAAAAGATTCTTTCAGAATCCCACGCCTGACACCCCAAACCCCGGGTTACCGCTTGGTCGCCCACAAGGGGCTCCCCGCGCGCCAACCCGGGGCTAATAGTTAACCATTCCTCCGGAATGGAAACACACCCCATCCCTGAGAACTTCCATTTAGGATAACTCTTTCATAAAAAAACTTCTGTTATGGAGACTCTTTTCACAAAACTCCGTCAAAGGCTCTATTTCATAAGAACTTCCGTTAAGGAGACCTCTTACTGATGACCTCCATTCCGGAGGAATGGTCAACTATTAGCCCCGGGTTGGCGCGCGGGGAGCCCCTTGCGGGCGACCAAGCGATAACCCGGGGGTGCAGGCATCAGGCGTGGGATTCTGAAAGAATCTTTTATATATCTGATTTCGGCAGATATGGATTATCTTCAGACACCCCGTTTTCAATCAGCCATGCGCGGTACTCTTCCACAAACGAATGTCTCGCATGATGCTGTTTCTGGCCTTTTATGTATTGCATTATCCTGTCAACCTCAGCCATAGAACAGGTAAAACCACCATATCCCTCCTGCCATCCATCCCATATTGGCAATATCTTGTCCTGAGAAATGACATAACTGCTCTCACGTTTCAACTTCTGCACAATGGACGAGACGCTCGTCGATGCCGGAATCGCAACAAGTATATGGATATGGTCAGGCATCCCACCAATCCTGTATACATGGCAACCATATTTCACCAGTATATGATAAAGCAGGCCATACACTTCGCGTTCCTTATCAATTGTTATGGTCTTGCGGCGCGAAGCAGTCGCGAACACTATATGATATATGCAATTGGTAAAACTCATCCTTTGTAATTTTATATTGTCATATAAAAGATTCTTTCAGAATCCCACGCCTGATGCCTGACCCCGGGTTACCGCTTGGTCGCCCGCAAGGGGCTCCCCGCGCGTCAACCCGGGGCTAATAGTTGACCATTCCTCCGGAATGGAAATTGACCACCCATCTCCACCTCAATCATATAAACCTTGCACGGGGATAGATTGACATTCCCTTCTTCACTTCCTTCTTCACTCCCTTCTTTATCTCCATCTTTATTCCCAGCTTTATCCGGTTGGGGACGACAGGCATATTCAGGGACAATTGATTAGCCGGGAGAGTGTGGTTTCGGGGGCTGTCGTCAATCATTCCGCCGTGGGGGCGGGGATGGAGCCGGGGGAGGCAGGGAGGGAATCGGGGCTGGCTGGGGATGGGGCGGGAAGGGTGTCGTTGGGGGTGGCTTCCGGCGTGGTGACAGGGGCCAGGGGGATGGTCACGAGGGATTTGCGGCGGCGCAGCAGGGGACGCAGGAACGAGGTAAGGGAATCGAAGTCCTTGCGGAGGATGATGCCGACCCCCTGGGTGGTGAGCGCCGAACGGAGATAGTAGTTCTGGTCGTTGTAACGGTTATATGCCTTCAGGCGGAAATTTCCTGAACGGTTGAGCAAGTACTCAAGCTCGAAATCCCCCACAAACTGGTTTGAGTTCAGGCTCTTGTCGCGATAGCCGAGGTTGCCGTTGAAGAGAAGGCGGTTGTTGAGCAGGCGCGACGAGAGGGCCACATCCACCTCGACATCCGAGAAGTCGCCACGGCTCGAACGGAGCGCCGGAGCGATGTTCCAGTTGTCGGAAATCTGCCCCAGTATGTTGCCCAGCTGCGACGACAGCGTGGAGGAGGCCACCGACACGAGTTCATTGCCACGCGTAGCCCCGGCCATGTATTCCGGGGTATAGAAGCGGTTGAGCGCCAGCAGATAGAGAATCTGACGGTTCATCATCTCGTCAGTGGATATAATCGAGCGCACCTTACGGTAGATGTCGGATGTCAGCGTCGGAAACTCCAGATCGAAGGCGATTTCTGGCTGCCGGATGTCGCCGCTGACCTTCATGATGGCATTCACCGGCACATTGGTGCGGTTGAGCTCGCTGTCGTTAAGGAAAGACTCGTCAAGGTCAGAGAGGTTGGCGTTGAGCGAGTAGGCGGCCTTGATGTCGAGCTGCGCCGCATACGGGTCGCCGTTGAAAGCTATCTCGCTCCCCGGCTTGATTGAGAAATCCTTGATGATGATGTCCTGGAGGGTGAAGTTGTAGTCTCCCCGGTCGAGGGTGTATGTGCCAAACATCTTGAGGTCATTGTTGGCCGAAAAATAGTCCATCCTCAGATGTCCGGCCCCGTATGCCCTTATACGGTCACCCCCGACAGGATCCATCACCAGGTTTATCTCAGCCTGTGGCGTGACCCCCATCTGTATCGTGATGTTGTAGTCGGATGAAGACTCCTCGTCATGGCGCGCGGCAAGCTCGCGCAGACGGTTGACAAGGTCCATCGAGGTGTCGCGCAGGCGCAGGGTGTCTGACAGCTCTGCCTGCAGCCTCCCCTTGTCGCGGAACGTCAAGAACGAATACTCGTCGGCCTCGACCTGGTCAGACAGCACGAATGTGAACGTCGAGCCTGGCGCGGTTGACATGTCGATGTTGATGTCGACCAGCCCCGGCTCCCCCCTGACAAAAGCTCCGCCATCACCATAGACGCGTCCATACCAGCGGGGATTCTCCTTTGCCGTCTCATTGTAGCAGAGCAGCCCCTTGGCCCCGGTGATGGCAAACTCAAACCGCGGCTCCTTAAAGCAGGAATGCCTCACCCACCCGTTCAGGCTGGCGGTGTTGCCCCTGTAATCATGCACCGTGATACCATTGAGGTCGATATATCCCGGACGTATATGCACCGAGTCGGTGGCCCAGTAAGTGGTGTTGGTGAAATTGACACGCATGCTGACCGAGTCAGCCTTCACATCCCCCTCCAGGTCGATGTACTTGAAATTTCCGAAGACCCTGGCGCGCCCCGAGGCATAGCCGGTGATGTCAGAGGCGAAAGCCGCCATGTAAGGCTGGAGGAAGCCAACCGGCTCGCGGTCGACATTGAAAGTGAGGTCGAGAGAATCGCGGGCCGCGAATATCCCACCGGTGACGGTCGACCGCCGTCCGTGATTGTCTATGTCGGCGTCAAGCATCACCGCGAGGTCGGAGGGATTGAAGCTCGACTTCACCACCGCGTCGCCCAGCACCGTATTGTTGTAACTGATATCCTTGACAATCAGCCCGGGGGTCTCCAGACGTGGCTGCCCCGAATAGAGGTCGGAGGCATAGAATGTGCCCGAGGCATCCCCACCGAGCATCGCCGCGTCGATACCCAGCGACTCAAAGAGGTAGTCGAGACTGAAATGGCGCAGGTCAAGGGTCAGCAACGCCGTCGGGTCGGGCGACACCTTGCCATTGATTTTCACGAACTGCTGGCCGTGGCTCGCGTGGATGCCGTCGACATCCACCTCCTTGCCACGGATCACCACCGTGGCGGGCGCCACGGTCCATGTGGAGTCGTTGAAGGTCAGCGACGATTTGCGGAGGCCGACCGTAGTGGTCAACCCCTCGTCATCGCGGGCAAAAACGGCGCCCACCCGCAGTCTCCCCTCATACATCCTGTCGCGGTCGATTTTCCACTCCAGCGTCGACCCCAGCCTGTTGTCGCCGCCAGAGGCCGACAGCGAGACAGTCATAGGCCCACCCTTTGTCGGAGCCGTGGTCAGGAAATCAAGACGGCCACGCCCCTCCTCCCCGTCGATGTAGGCCGACAGCGAGGTATGCTCGATAAGCTTGGAGCCCTGCCTGAGATAAGGGGCCGAGAGATTCAATTCAAGGTCATGGGTCTGCTGGCAGACACCCCCCTTGATGGTCACGGGATATATCACACTTATCGGGAGCCTGAAGAACTCAGCCAGGCGCTCGGTCTCCTTTATCGTGAAATCAAACATGAAGTCATTGGTGGCCATCAGGCCTCCGCGGCTCGCCGCGCTGCGGGCCTGGCGCACCTCCAGGTCGCCCCTGGCATAGGCCGGGAGCAACGCCGGAAACGCCTCAGAGACGATATCCATCACAGCCTCCCCCAGAAACGGGAAATCAAACTCTCCCAGCATCGAGCCGTCGAGCCAGTCGCTCTCCAGGTCGATGCGCGAAGTCTCATCCTCAAGCCTGCGCGCGGTCAGGCAAAGACGCGACATGGTCAGGGCCTCCCCGTCGGCAGGTTTCAGCGAAAGGTCGCTGACAGTGGCGTGGCCATCCATGCAGCGCAGGTCAGGGCCCTCCATGTCTATATAGATATTGCCCGAAATGACACCCCCCGGATATTTGTCCCACAGACCGAGACGGTCGGGACACAGGCGCGCCACATCTGCGGTCAGCGTTATCGCCGGGTGGCCACGGTCGAGCGACACACTGCCGTCGAGGAGCATCAACAGGTCGCGGTCATCGACCCCGATTTTCCCTCCGGCGATGTCATTGTCGATGGTCAGCTCGGCCCCCAGCGCCGACAGCTCATGTCCCTTTAGGGCAATCCGGTCCAAGGCCAATTCGGCGTTGCCGTGACGCTCATTTCCAGCCACGGCATAGAAAGCCTCCACCTTTCCGTCAAGACCTGCAGGGCCGAGCGAAGGCACCACCATGCCCAGGTCGAGATAGCCGTCGGTCTCCACCACGGCGTGGAGGTCGTAATGCCTTTCATCCGACATCGATCCTCCGGCGGCCACCGACACCTTGCCGGGCGCGGCTGCGAGACGGAGGTTGCCGTCAAACGCCCCCATAGAGCCATCGCCGTCGGCCGACAGGGAGACATGCCCCAAACCACTCAGGATTTCAGGAAGACCCTTGGGGGCCACACCCATGTCAGAAAGCACCGAGGCGGCCTGCGGCCCGGATATCTCCACATCCAGGGCGGCGAGATGAAACGACCGGTCGGCCGACTCCAGGGCTGTGCCGCCGGCCGAGAGGTCGACAGTCAGCAGGTTCTCCATCTCCACGCGCAGCCTGGCGGAAGCCTCAGACAGCGTGCCAGCCACCGAAAAGCGCGGAAACGATGTCATCACCCTCACCTTGTCGAGCGGCTTCCAGAACGCTTGCAGGTCGGGGGGCCAGATATGCGAGTCCTCCGACAAGGCGACAGTCACCGGGTGACTCCTGAGGCTCGCTGGGATGCTGCCAAGCCCCTCCAGCGGCAGCCGCATGTCGGCGAATCTGAGCCGCGACGCGGGCAGCTCCAGGTCGAGGCCCTTCACCTCCAGCTCGCTGGCGGATATATGAAACGCGCCCGAGAGCTGCCTGACTGCAAACCCCGACCTCTCCTCAAACGCCATACGGCGCAGGTTGACAGTGAAATCGTCATTGGTCAGGCGCGGCAGGTTGAGGTCGGCGCGGAATTTGGACACATGCAGGTGGTTGGGGTCAAAACCCTCCTTGACGGGCTTGTCGGCCACATCGTAACTCACCGACGAAGACCTGATGATGACCGTCGAGACCTTAAGGTCGAAACTCGTCGGGGGCTTGGTTTTGTCTTTCGGGCCCAGGGCGTCAATCACCCCCTGGATATTGAGCGGAGCCGGCAGCGAGTCGCGCCTCAGACGGGCATCAAGCCCTATGAGCTGCACATAGTCGACCCTCCAGGTGTCGGATAGCAGGCCGTCAAACAGCGAGACTCCCGCCCCGAGACGGCTTACGGTCAGGGCGGTGTCGCCGGGGGCGGTCTCCAGCACGACATCGCGCAGGATTACCCGGTTGAACGGCATGACACCGAGGTCGCCGATCGTGACCCGGGCGTCAAGCAGGGCCGAAAGCTCGGTCTCAAGCCTGTCGGCCACCCGCCGCTGCACCCCCGTCAGCGACAGGGCGACATACAACACAGCCGGGATGACCGCCGCCAGTATCAGGACGGTCACCAGTATGGTACGTAGAATGCGGTATATCAACTTCATCTGTCTCTCAGGGGGTTACACACACGTCAACCGCCACCGGCGGATCACAGCCGGCAGCGACTCGGTATTTCCCTGCGAAGTTAGCAAAAATCCCGCATATTTCTTGCCAGAATCTCGCCTAATCACTAACTTTGTTGCTTAAAGATTGTATATACATACAGACATTCCAGCACAAACTCCCTTATCGAAGAATATGTCAGGTAAACGATGGATAGCGGCGGCTGTGGCCGCCACGGCGCTGTGCGGCGGTTTCGCCGCCCGGGCCGACCAATACAGCGGAGAGAAGACCCTCGGTGTCCGCGTCGGCTACAACACCCACAACAAGCGTCCTCTGGCCGGAGCGCAGTTCTCATACCGCTTCAACCGTCTGCTCAGGCTCAGCCCCACGGCGGAATATGTGTTCCGCCACGACGGGCTCGATGCCCTCCTGCTCAACCTCAACATGGAGTTTGTCTTCCCCCTGGCCCAGGGCCGGTGCGACATTTACCCCCTGGCAGGTGTCAACTTCTCGAGCTGGAACTACCACAACCTCGACTCATACCTCCCCCCTGCCGGAGCCGCCCTGACACCCACCAACGATGTCTCTTCCCGAGTGTCCCGCTTCGGACTTAACGCCGGAGCCGGATTCGGGGTGAACATCAGTGGCTCGCTGCGCCTGTCGGCAAGCGCCACATACACCTTCATAAAGAAGTTTCACGGAGCCAACATCGCCCTCGGAATCCACTACCGTTTCTGACCCCGCGGCCCACTCCACCCAGACATCAAAAAACAAACACATAAAACAAAACCACTATGATTTCCAAGGAACTCGAACAGGCCATCAACGCCCAGATCAACGCCGAGCTTTGGTCGGCTTATCTCTATCTCTCAATGTCGATGCACTTCGCCAACGCCGGATATGACGGCATCGCCAACTGGTATGCCGTGCAGTTCAAAGAGGAGCAAGACCACGCCACCATCTTCATGAACTACCTCAACTCGCGCGACGGCAAGGTGACGCTGCAGCCCATCGCCGGAGTCGACACCGAATGGGAGTCTCCCCTGGCCGCATTCGCCGCCACCCTCGCCCATGAGCAGAAGGTCACCGCCCTCATCAACGACCTCAACGCGCTGGCCGTAGAGCACAAGGACTACGCCACACAAACCAAGCTCCAGTGGTTCATCACCGAGCAGATCGAGGAGGAGGAGACTGCCCGCGGCTTCATCGACGCGCTGAAGAAAATCGGCGACAACGGCTACGGTCTCTACATGTTTGACAAGGAGCTGGCCGCCCGCACCTACACCACTCCCACCCCCCTGGCCGACAAAGCCTGACCCACAACCCCGACTCTTTACCCCCCTACACCGTTTTTAACACCCCCACCACTGACTGACATATGGCGAAGAAGGTTGTCGAGACCCCGCTGATGAAACAATACGTGCAGATGAAGGAGAAGCACCCCGACGCGGTGTTGCTTTTCCGAGTTGGCGACTTCTATGAGACCTTCAGCGACGACGCAATAACCACGTCGGAGATTCTTGGCATCACCCTGACGCGCCGCGCCAACGGGGCCGCGTCGTCAATCGAGCTTGCCGGGTTTCCCCACCACGCCCTCGACACCTACCTGCCCAAACTCGTCAGGGCCGGCAAACGTGTGGCCATCTGCGAGCAGCTCGAAGACCCCAAGCTGGTGAAGAACCGCCTGGTCAAACGCGACATCACCGAGCTTGTCACCCCCGGCGTGGCCCTGGGAGACAATGTCCTCGACCACCGCGAGAACAACTTCCTCGGGGCTGTGCATTTCGACAAGGACACCCTCGGGGTGGCCTTCCTCGACATCTCGACCGGGGAGTTCCTGGCCGCGCAGGGCGACGCCGACTATGTCGGCAAACTGCTGTCGAGCTTCGCCCCCAAGGAGGTGCTGGTGGAGCGCGGCAACCGCATGCGGCTCGAAGGGGAATTCAACGGCAAATACCCGGTCTTCGAGCTTGAAGACTGGGTGTTCACCCCCCAGGCGGCCAACGACCGCCTGCTCAAGCAGTTCGAGACCGTCTCCCTCAAGGGATTCGGCCTCGGGCGTATCCCCCGCGCCGTGGTGGCCGCCGGGGCCATCCTCCATTACCTCGACATCACGCGCCACACCCAGACAGGCCATATCGTGCGCATCGCCCGCATCGAGGCCGACCAGTTTGTGCGCCTCGACAAGTTCACCGTCCGCAACCTCGAGCTGCTCGCCCCACTCGGCGAGGAGGGGAAAAGCCTCCTCGATGTCATCGACCGCACGGTCAGTCCGATGGGCGCCCGCATGCTGCGCCGGTGGATATGCTTCCCGCTGAAGAACCCGGCTGAAATCAACCGCCGCCTCGACGTGGTGGAGTATTTCTTCAAGGAGCCCGAACGCCGCGACTCGCTGGTCGAACTGCTCGGACAGGTCGGCGACCTCGAGCGCCTGGTGTCGAAAGTCGCCGTCGGCCGCGTCACCCCCCGCGAGGTCGTGCAGGTGAAAAACGCCCTGGTCGCCGTGGAGCCGATGAGGCGGCTCTGCATGGGGGCCGCCCTCGACGTGCTGCGCTCAATGGGGGAGAGCCTCAACCCCTGCGAACTGATGCGCGACCGCATCGCCCGCGAAATCGCCGACGACGCGCCCAACGCCCTCAACAAGGGCCACGTCATAAAGCCCGGCGTCGACAAGGAGCTTGACGAACTGCGCCTGATGGCGTTCCAGGGGAAAGACTACCTGCAGCAGATACAGAAGCGCGAAAGCGAGGCCACCGGCATCCCGAGCCTGAAAATCGGCTACAACAATGTCTTCGGCTACTACATCGAGGTGACCAACACCCACAAGAGCAAGGTGCCGGCGGAGTGGATACGCAAGCAGACCCTGGTCAACGCCGAGCGCTACATCACCGCCGAACTCAAGGAATACGAGGAGAAGATTCTCACCGCCCAGGAGCGCATCGAGGCCATCGAGGCCCGGCTCTACAACGAGCTGGTGGCCCGTCTGGCCGAATATGTGCCGGTGATTCTCGCCGACGCGAAAGTCATCGCCAGGCTCGACTGCCTGCTGGCATTCACCCGCGTGGCCCGCGAGAACCATTACAACCGCCCTGTGGTCGACGACTCCCTGACCGTGGAAATCATCCAGGGACGACACCCGGTGATCGAGAAGGAGCTTCCCCCGGGGACACCCTACATCTCCAACTCCGTCACCCTCGACAATGAGGAGACGCAGGTAATGATGATCACCGGGCCCAACATGGCCGGCAAGTCGGCCCTCCTGCGCCAGACCGCCCTCAACGTGCTGATGGCCCAGATCGGCTGCTTCGTGGCGGCCGAGAGCGCCCGCATCGGGGTGGTCGACAAGATATTCACCCGAGTGGGGGCCTCAGACAACATCTCCCTCGGTGAATCAACCTTCATGGTGGAGATGAACGAAGCCGCCTCGATCCTCAACAACATCAGCCGCCGCTCCCTCATCCTTTTCGACGAGCTGGGACGCGGCACATCCACCTACGACGGCATCTCAATCGCCTGGGCCATCGTCGAATACCTCAACCGCTGCGCCGAGAAACCCAAGACCCTATTCGCCACCCACTACCACGAGCTCAACGAGATGGAGGAGAGCTACCCCGGAGTCAGGAACTTCAACGTGTCGGTCAAGGAAATCGACGGCAAGGTGGTGTTCCTGCGCAAACTCAAGCCGGGAGGCTCCGAACACAGCTTCGGCATACATGTGGCCAAACTCGCCGGCATGCCACGCGCCATCGTCGACCGCGCCTCGGCGGTCCTCAGGCAGCTTGAGGAAATCAACCGTGGCGACTCCCGGGAGAAGGTGGGCAACAACATCCCGCAGCCGCAGACCGAGGCGGGGATGCAGCTGAGCTTCTTCCAGCTCGACGACCCGGTGCTGAGCCAGATCCGCGACGAGCTGCTCGGCCTCGACATCAACAACCTCTCCCCCCTCCAGGCCCTCAACAAACTTTCCACCCTGCGCGAAATCCTCCAGGGCAAATAACCCCGCATCCCCCGTATGACCGAGAAAACCAACCCGCGCCGCGAGGCCCTTGCAGCCAGAGTGCGCGACATCCTCGCCCAAGGGCGACCCGTCAGAATACTTTTCGTCTGCCTCGGCAACATCTGCCGCAGCCCGGCAGCCGAGGCCGTGATGGCCGACACCGTCGACCGGCTCGGCACGTCGTCGTTGTGGGAAATCGACTCTGCCGGCACTGGCGACTACCATATCGGGGAACTTGCCGACCCGCGCATGCGCAGCCACGCCGCCAGGCGCGGGATACGCCTGCTCCACCGCGCCCGCCAGGTCTCGGCCTCCGACCTGGGCCATTTCGACATGGTCATAGCCATGGACGGCTCCAACCTGCGCAACCTCCGGGCCTTGTCACCCACGGTGGAGACCGACTCCAGAATCATCCCCATGGCGGCATTCTTCCCGGGCGGCGAGCTGGCCCCTTGCGAGGAGCCTCCAGCCGCCACAGACCCCACCTGGGGCTACGACCATGTGCCCGACCCCTATTACTCCGGAGCGGAGGGATTCGAGCTGGTGCTCGACATGCTTGAGGCCGGATGCCGCAACATCGCTTCACTGCCTGGCTGAACTTTATTGGCCGGTTACGCATTTTAGATACATAAACCGTTTTTCATCTAATTTAGCATAACCGGAATAATGGATTCAAAAATCTTCAAAGCCGCGCTGCCGATGGCCGTGGCTGTCCTTTTCACCTTTCCAGCCTACGCGCAAGACCCGGGCGACGACAACGACGACATCATCTGCGAGATAGGCCAGCTCGAAGTGGTCAGCACCCAGAGCAACCCTGTGGTCAAGGCCGCCATC
This sequence comes from uncultured Bacteroidales bacterium, assembly GCA_958418815.1. Classification (GTDB taxonomy): domain Bacteria; phylum Bacteroidota; class Bacteroidia; order Bacteroidales; family Muribaculaceae; genus UBA7173. The sequence continues at coordinate 10,974 of CATZGB010000007.1, forward strand.
GAGAAGGCCCGCCCCGTTGAGCCAGGCTCGGTGCCCACCCCGAAATTCACCATCAAGACCCACAACAACAAGTTCATGCTGACCATCGGCGGTGAAATCAACCCGATGCTCGGCTACGACATAGGCAACAACCTCTACTCCACCGACGCCGGAAGCAGCTTCGTCACCGGCGACATCCCGGTGCCTGCCCTGACAGGCCACAAGGGTGACTTCTTCATCAACGCCCTCAACGGCAACATCGACTTCACGGTAGTGGGATTCGGGGGCACCCGCGACCAGGTGACCGGTTATGTCAAAGTCGGCACCAACGGCAATGACAAGCCCTTGAAACTCAAACGCGCCTACATCTCCTGGCGCAACGTCTCGGCCGGACTCATGACCACCCTCGCCTGCGACCCCTATGCCGCCCAGCCACCGACAATCGACCCGCAAGGGCCCAACGGCGACATCAACACAGCCTCATACCAGCTGCGGTATGTCTCCCCGAGCTATGGCGGATTCCGATTCGCGGCATCGATAGAGAAACCCTCGTTTTACAGCGCCAACGGCATATACCGCGGGAAAGACTACACCTCATGGTATGGACGGCAGGTAAACGCCGACGTGGACCAGCTGCTGCCCGACATCCCCCTGTGGATCGAATACCAGAAGTCGGAGCAGAACCGTGTGCGCTTCACCGCCATACTGCGCAACTTCGCATACCAGGACATGGTCTGCCAGAAACGCCGCAACCTCTTCGCCTGGGGCACTATGCTGTCGGGCAACTTCTCTTTCTACCAACCCCTGACATTCTACTTCCAGGCCGCTTACGGCAAAGGCATAGCCAACTACATCCAGGACCTCCAGGGCAAACCCCTCTCCTTCACCCCCAGAGGCGACGAGCTGGGCCGCATGCAGGCCAACCCGATGATGGGACTCGTCTTCGGCGCCTCGTACAACGCGACCAAGAAACTGCAGTTCAATGTCGTCGGCTCATACGCCCGTATCTGGGACGTCGAGCCTTACGCGACATTCCAGGACGCGCCGGTGGCCGACGCCAACGGCCAGGAGGTGATGTCGGCAGGCAACGCCAACTACCGCTACGGCGTGTATGTGGCCGCCAACTGCTTCTACAGCTTCACCAGCTACCTGCAGATGGGTATCGAATACCTCTACGGACGGCGTGAGACCTACGGCCTGGGAGGCACCAACGACTCCCGCATCCAGACCCAGATAGCCCTCACATTCTGACATACTGGCCAAACATGTCATATCTCCCCGGGGAACCGGGAGCGGGACTGTCTGTCGACGGAGTCCGCTCCCGGTTCCCCGGCCGCGTCAATTGGGTGTCAAATCGGCCTGTCACAAATATTGTGTATTTTGCCACAATCCAGCCATACATCCTACTGTTTTTTCCCTACTATTTCGTAAATTTGCAGATACGCAAAATGAAACCTCATAAGCCATATGACAGATTTCAAAACAGTCTTGGGGGAGGAATCCGACTTCCCTTTGTCTGACCACATATACAACATCATCACCGAGAACGCCGAGCTGCTCACCTTCCGAAAGGGGGAGACCCTGGTTGACATCGGCAGCCTCGACCCTGACATATACATCATCAAGCAAGGCATCGTCAGAGGCTACATGGTAAATGACGGAGTCGAGATGAACATATATTTCGGGATGGACGGCACCCTGCTGGCCTCCATGCAGGGCTACTCCCTCTCCCGTCCATCGATAATCTGCATCGAAGTCTGCTGCCCCACCACAGTGTTGCGCATCCGCAAGACGGTGTTCGACAGGCTGATGGAGGAGTCCAACGAGTTCTGCCGCTGGGTCTGCGGGGTGTTCTCCCGCCGCAGCTGCTTCGACGAGCTGAAGGCAAAAGTCATGAACGGCAACGCGAAATGGCGTTACGAGTGGCTTGAGAAATGCCGCCCCGAACTGTTCGACAATGTCCCCCTGAAAGCCATCGCCTCATACCTCAAGATGACCGAGGTACATGTCAGCCGCATCCGCAAGGAGATAGCCAAACGCGGCAAACATTGACAATTTACCAACCAGTCGCGCTCCCTCGCAAACATTTTGATACGAAATTAACATAGGTTATTTTTTTATCGCCCCATCCTATTGTAATTTTGCGACATCGGATCCAAACCCGTTTATCACATCCATAAACCAAACCTCATGCCTATGAAATTTTTAAATCTACTCCCTTTATGTGTAGCTTTGTTCTCCCTCAATACAGGTGTCACTGCGACAGCGGCTCCGTTTGAAATAGAGGAAAATTTCGACGACAGCTCCCTCTTTCCCGATGGCAAGACACTTCCCGACGGATGGGCGCAAAAATCGACATACAACTTCAGGAGACTGTATGGACCCGACTCCGGACAAACTCCATATTCAGGGTCATACATGTTCGGCGTCACAAACGTCAACGACAAGGACATATTCTACACGGCCCTTATGGAATGTGCAGCCGGCGAACCATTCACTGTCGAGTTCATGGCAAAAATTCTCGGCAAGCAGCCCTACGGAATCCCCAACCCGGCCCTGAAGGTATACGCCGGGCCGACCCAGAATTTCGAGGAAATGACCCTGCTGACCACCACTGAGCAGGCCACCTACACCGAATGGACCAAATTCAAATACGAATATGTGCCTGAGACCGACGGAGAATATTGCTTCGCATTCCAGATTTACCACCCCTCAGGAATGACAATGCTCGGGCCCACATACTTCGACGATTTCATATTCTCTGGGACATCGCCCGACCAGACCCCAGACCCGGAGCTGGAGCCCAATCCCGACAATCTCGCCGACTGCGTGGAACTCCCTTACCTCGAGGAATTCGACGGCGAGAACTATGACGGGACGACATATGTGCCTCTCAAATGGCTCACCGTCGGCGACGCCATCTGGCGCACAGCCAACATCACAAGCCTTACAGCCCATTCCGGCCTCTATTATCTCGTAGCTCCCGATTCAGAAGAGGAACGCAACCAACGCCTCTACACCCCCTTCTTCAACCTGCAGGAAGGTGTGGAATACACACTGACATTCTACACCCATTTCGAAGGGACATTCATCTCGGCCGCTGACACATGGCTCTCTTCATCAATGGATGTCACCGTCGGCACCGAGCAAGACGGGGATTTCCAACCCGTCACCCTCGCGACCATATCGCGAAACTATGACAATAGCGGCGAGTGGGTAGCCGAAAGCGTGACCTTCACCCCTGAGACAAGCGGCCCCTACTGCTTCTGCTTCACCCTCAGCGGCCCTCCCTACAGCGGTTTCGTGGCAATGGATGACTTCTATATCACCTCCCCCAACGATATTCCCCGCCCCATACCAAGTTTCAACATGATGGCCTCTTTCAGCTGGATAGACAACAGCGCCGTCACCTCCAAGACCACCCCCGTGCGTCTAATCAACACTTCACGCTATTACGACGACCTCGAATGGAACCTCAACGGACTGGAATACAACACCCTGCCTGACGGAAGCGCCGATGTGTTCTTCTCTCAGACCGGACGCCACGCCATCAAACTCACAGGAACCAACGTCAAGGGCTCGCGCACAATAATCAAGGAGTATGAGGTGACCGTCATCAATGAGGACATGTCACGCCTCCCGCTCCTGTCTTATGAACCGGGAGCCGTGACATACTATGAGCGAGAGAAAATTCCTTTCTTCGACACCGACCCCGACGGACTCGATTATGTAAGCGGATTCAACCACTATTACCGATGCTTCGCCGAGAAATACCTCCTCCCCGCCGATGTTGACTTCACAGTCTCTGATGTAAGCCTGAATCTGACCAACATTCGCTTTGTCCCCATACAGGATGACACCCAACTGCAGTCTGACGAGTTCTTCTCAGTGGCTTTCTACGGCGCTGACGATGAGGGCAACCTCGACGAGGACCGCCTGCTTGGACGCCATACCGCACGTATGGGAGAGGTTTTCGGAACAACCGGCATCGGTGGCATGTCTGAAATCCGCGCCATCACCCTCGACACCCCGGTGAAAATCTCAGGGACAGTATATGTCGCCTTCGAGTTCTCAGACAACATGCAGATTGATGTCTATGACCCCAACGTCGGCCGCAGTTTCTTCTCCATGGCCATGCTGCGCCACCAGCATGGGCAGACCTCCCTCTTCGGCAAGATGATCGGCGCACCGGAGAACAGCTCAGTGGTTCCCGACGGCTCATGGTATCCGGTCGACGCTCTCACCCCTACTGCGAAAGGCTTCGGTCTCAACATACAGGTATGGACCAACGCCACACTCGACAAGAGCTCGGTGGCCATCAACAATGAGGGACTCACCGTCTTCGGAGCCAAATGTGACGGCGGAATGCTGACCGTAAGCGGAACTTCCGAGGGTGAATATATCGCCATCTATGACATGGCAGGCCGCCAGGCCATCGTAGCCCCCGCCAAGGAAGGCTCCACCACCGTTGACTGCACCGGCCTCGCCGACGGCACCTACATCGTGTCGACCAACAACGGAACGGCCAAGTTCATCCGTTGACAGGGCCTGAACCCAAACGACCTAATCATAGAACATGAATAAGGGTACCGGCAGTGTGAATCATCCACTGCCGGCACTTTTTGCAACAGACATTCCCCCAACCGCGACCACAAAATGAAACATTCATTCATAAAGAAGACAGCTTTGGCCGGCTTGCTGTCAATCCCCTGCGCAATAAACGCGATGCCTCCCATCCCGGGACTCATCACCACCCAACAGCCCGACGGCTCGGCGATAGAACTCGAACTGCGGGGCGACGAGCATTTCTCCTGGGGAGTCACCCCCGATGGTGAAACCTTGATGCGCGATGACGACGGCTTCTGGGTTCCCGCCGGGAATGAGCAGATCCGTGCGGCGGCCGCCAAGGCGCCCCGCGCCAACTCCCCCTCCACACAGGTCGACAACTCATTCCCCACCAAGGGGAAATGCCGGCTGCTGATGCTGCTGGTAAACTTTGCCGATACCCAGACCTCATTTTCACGGGAGGATTTCGACAATTACATGAACCAGAAGAACTATCTCGGCATCGGTTCTTTCCGCGACTATTACCTTGAGAACTCTTACGGCGCGCTTGACATCGAGACCACCGTCACCCCATGGATTACCGTCTCCGGACGCAAAATCGACTACGGCACATCCTCATCGCAGAACCTCGTCTACGAGGCTCTGGAGATTGCCGCCCGGACAATCGACCTGACCCAGTTTGACAATGACGGCGACGGCATACTCGACGGTCTCGCCGTGATACACCAGGGCACAGGGCAGGAGTCAAGCGGCCTGGCAACCGACATATGGTCGCACTCGAATGTCGTTTACGGCCGCAAGGTCGGGGGGCTGGAGGTAAGACGTTACACCATCGAGCCCGAGGTGCTTCACGACGGCATCTCGACAATCGGAGTGATGTGTCACGAGTTCGGCCACAACCTCGGCGCACCCGACTTCTACGACACCGACTATGCCAGCTCAGGGGGAGAATACCCCGGCACCGGAGTCTGGGACCTCATGGGCTCGGGGGCCTGGAACGGCACATTCGGCAACCGCCCCGCCGGAATAAACATGTGGCAGAAAATCCAGTACGGATGGGTGAATCCTGAGCTGCTCGACTCTGACCGCGACATCACGGCCATGCCGGGAGCGACATTCTCCCCCGTGGCATACCGGATGAACACCACCGTCCCCGACGACTACTTCATCATCGAGAACCGCCAGCAGGAGGGGAACTTCGACTCCGCCCTCCCCGGCAGCGGCCTGCTGATTTACCATGCCAACGACGTGATGATTGCCGAGAATGTCGAGTCAAACACACTCAACAGCAAATTCCCCCAGGCCCTTTACACCGTATGCGCCTCCGCCGGGAGCGACCCTTCAGCATCAGCAGCCTCATATGGCGACCTCAGCTCCGCCCCCTTCCCGGGTGCTTCGGGGAGCCACACCGCATTCAACGACAACACCCTACCCTCCTCACGCTCCATATCGGGGCGACTTTCATACCGGGGCATCTCCGGAATCAGCATTGCCGCCGATGGCTCGGCCTCTTTCCGTTTCTCGATGGAGGATGCCCCCGACGCGCCCCAGAACCTCAACGCCACCGCCATAAAGGGTGTCGTGACCCTTACCTGGGATATGCCCCAGGGAGCAGACTGGGCCAGGTTCAACATCTACCGCAACGGCATCCTCATCGGGCAGAGCACCACTCCCGAATATGTCGACGCATCCCCCTCGGCCTCACGTCTGGTCTACGATGTCGATGCCGAGTACTCCTCCGGCTTGATTTCACCATACTCCACCGTCACCTTGCGCGTACCGATGAACAAAGTGGTGTCGGTGACCCCCGAGATGACCGATGCAGGCGTAGGCCTCTGGTGGACGCTCGACACCCGTCTGAGCCGAATGGACGAAAACGCCGGAGACTCATACCAGGTGGTCGAACACAATTGTAGCGAAGTAGAGTTCGCCCACCGGTTCTCTGCAGACGACCTGATTGCATACAACGGATACAAGATAAGGCGTATCGGGTTCATGGCCTACCAGACAAGCTCAGAGGCGGAATACACCATCCAGGTTTGGAGGGGTGCCAAAGGCTCACTCTCCCCCACCCTGGTATCAACGCGCGTGGTCAAGGAATTCGGCGCGGCAATATGGAACCGCATCCTCCTCACCAGCTCCGTCACCATCACCAAGGGCTATGACTACTGGATAGGAGTCAAGATCACCGCCAAGAATGGTGTCGGCCAGATGGAGGCCGACAATGGCGACCTGGTAGAGGGATACGGCAACCTGGTGCGTGTCGACGGCGGGGAGTGGCACACCGACTCCAAGGCGTCGGGCAACTACTATCTCGAATGCGAGCTTGCCTCGGCCACAGACAATGTCACGTCTCCTGTCGAAACATTCGACTCGTTCGACCCTGACACCGACCTCTATTATCCCATCGGTTTCGTGGTGACAAGAGACGGCCAACCCATCGCCACCACCTCGTCGCGCTATTTCCTCGACACCGCACCCCTGAGCGGCACCCACACCTACGCCGTCGCCTCCCTCTACAAGGGCGGCTCGGAATCCATCCCGCTTGAGGTGACCGTGGCGACATCATCGCTGGAAAGTGTCGCAAGCGAAGCCACGCCGGAGATAATCCATACCGCCGGAGGGATAACCGTCACCGGTTTCCACGGGGCGGTGAGCGTATATGACATCTCGGGACGCGCCGTGTTCATCAGCGAGGCATACAGCGGGGAGGAGATACCCCTCTCTCCGGGACTGTATGTTGTCAGGGCCGGGACATCCGCCTGCAAGACACACGTCAGATAAAAAACATCCCTGACATCCGCGGTTAAACCTTGACGGGTCGGCCGAGGTTATAATGACATACAAGTTTTGTTACGGATTTGGAGCGATAGTTGGCCGAAATTCGCTAACTTTGCATGACAAAATCATGATTGAACGTATCGTCATTATAGACCAGGCCGACCCTGTCAGCTTCTACGGGGTCAACAACGCCAACATGCAGCTGATCCGCAACCTCTTCCCGAAGTTGAGGATGGCGGCCCGCGGCTCTGTCATTAAGGTCATCGGCGACGACGCCGAGACCGCCGAGTTCGAGAAGAAGATAAAGGAGCTCGAGGCTTTCTGCGCCAAGTACAACAAACTCACCGAAGAGGCAATCCTCGATGTCATCAAGGGCGACAAGCCCCGCGACATAAAGGGTGACGACGTGATCATCTACGGGGTCAACGGCAAACCGATTTCGGCCCGCACCCCCAACCAGCAGAAACTCGTCGAGACCTTCCTGCGCAACGACCTGACATTCGCCCTCGGCCCGGCCGGCACGGGCAAGACCTATGTCGCAATCGCCTTGGCCGTCAGGGCGCTGAAAAACCGCGAGGTGAAGAAAATCATCCTCTCGCGCCCCGCCGTGGAGGCCGGGGAGAAGCTCGGCTTCCTCCCGGGCGACATGAAAGACAAAATCGACCCCTATCTACAGCCCCTGTATGACGCCCTGGAAGACATGATTCCGGCGGTGAAGCTCAAGGAGTACATGGAGACCAAGGTGATACAGATCGCCCCGCTGGCCTTCATGAGAGGACGCACCCTCAACGACGCGGTCATCGTCCTCGACGAGGCCCAGAACACCACCACCCACCAGATCAAGATGTTCCTCACCCGCATGGGCATGAACGCCAAGATGGTGATAACCGGCGACGCCACCCAGATCGACCTCCCCCGCTCAACCCAGTCGGGCCTCATCCAGGCCCTGCGCATCCTCCGCGACATCCCCGGCATCGGGAAAGTGGAGTTCGGCAAGAAAGACATCGTGCGCCACGCCCTGGTGCAGCGCATCGTCGAGGCTTACGCCCGCGCCGACGAGGAGGAGAAAGCCAAAGGCCACGACCCCGACGGCCACACAGCCCCGACGGCCTGACGGCAGCACTCCGGCGACAATCTTTTGTGAAACATTCATTTCTTGACATATGGAAACCCTGCTGAAAACCAACTTCAACCTCCCCGGGCAGACCGCCGTCTACCACGGAAAAGTACGCGATGTCTACACCATCAACGACGACCTGCTGGCTATGGTGGCAACCGACCGCATTTCCGCCTTCGACGTGATTCTCCCCAAGGGAATACCCTTCAAAGGACAGGTAATCAACCAGATCGCCGCCTACTTCCTCCAGTCGACCGCCGACATCGTGCCCAACTGGCGCCTGGCCGACCCCGACCCGATGGTCACCGTCGGCTACCGTTGCGAGGGATTCCCCGTGGAGATGATCATCCGCGGCTACCTCACCGGCTCTGCATGGCGCGAGTATGCCGCCGGAAACCGTGTGCTCTGCGGCGTGACCCTCCCCGAAGGCATGAAGGAGAACCAGAAATTCCCCGAGCCCATCATCACCCCCACCACCAAGGCCGCCGAAGGCCATGACGAGAACATCTCGCGCGAGGAAATCATCGCCCAGGGCCTGGTGTCTGAAGAGGACTACCGCCAGATGGAGGATTACACCCGCAAGCTCTTCGCGCGCGGCTCTGAGATGGCCGCCGAGAAGGGACTCATCCTGGTCGACACCAAGTATGAGTTTGGCAAACGCGACGGCAAGGTGATTCTCATCGACGAAATCCACACCCCCGACTCCTCGCGCTACTTCTACGCAGAAGGCTACCAGGAGCGTTTCGAGAAGGGTGAGGCCCAGCGCCAGCTCTCCAAGGAGTTCGTGCGCCAGTGGCTCATCGACCACGGATTCATGGGCAAGGAGGGGCAGACTGTCCCCGAGATGACCCCCGAATTCTGCCAGGAGGTATCACAGAGGTACATCGAGCTGTATGAGCATATCACGGGCCTGAAATTCCAGCCCGCCGCCTCAGACAACCTCGAGAAGCGCATCGAGAAGAACCTGCTCGACTGTCTTGACAACCTCGCCGAATAAACGGCCCGTCAAAACCGACACAGCCGAAACCCAATCCCTGACTGACTTTGGAAATCAAAGCCGAAAAGATAACCCCCTACGGGTCTGACCGCCCGAAAGGGGCGCAGGTCGAGGAGATGTTTGACAACATCGCCCCGGCCTACGACTTCATGAACCGGGCCATGACCCTGGGCATCGACCGGAGCTGGCGCCGCAAGGTGGTGAGAACCGCCGCGGCGGCAGCCCCCCAGGCGATACTCGACGTGGCCACCGGCACCGGCGACCTGGCCATACAGCTCGCCCGCGCCATACCCGCCGCCACCGTCACCGGCATCGACCTCTCCGAGGGGATGCTCGCCGTGGGGCGGCGAAAGGTCGAGGAGGCCGGGCTGTCTGACCGGGTATCACTGATACAGGGCGACTGCCTCAGCCTCCCCTTCCCCGACGGCTCATTCGACATCGTGACCGCAGCATTCGGAGTCCGCAACTTCGAGCATCTCGACAAAGGCTACGCCGAGATGGCGAGGGTGCTCCGTCCCGGAGGCAGGCTCATCGTCCTCGAACTGTCGGTGCCCTCGTCCCCACTTGTCAGGCCCTTCTACCGCCTCTACACCCGTGGAGTAATCCCCATGCTCGGCCGCCTGGTGTCAAGCGACTCCCGCGCCTACTCCTACCTCCCGGAGTCAATCGCGGCCATGCCCCGGGGCATGAAGATGCTCTCCCTCATGGAGGGTGCCGGACTGACCGACTGCGCCCTGCGCCCGCTGACACTCGGTGTAAGCTCGATATACACCGGCCTGAAAGCCTGACAGGGCCAACAAACCCATCTATTCCTTCAATGCAATGAAAATTCTCCAGAGCCTTTGTGCCGCCGCCTTGACAATGCTCCCCGCCGCCGCGGGAGCCGCCGACCTCCTCCCGGCTATGACCTCCGCCACCGATGGCGGGGCCGTGGTCAACAGCCCGTCAGCATCGGGTTACGCCGAACGCGCGCGGCTGATGATTGACGACGGCAACTACCGGGGGGCCGCCGACCAACTGAGGAAAGCCCTGTCGCTCGACCCGCTTGGATTTGACGGCGGGGCCGGACGGGAAGCCGCCGAATACTGGCTTGCCGTGGCCTGCGCCCATATCCCCGGTGAGGACGCTACCGGAATGTTCTCGGCGTTCCTGGAGAAATACCCCGCATCGGCCTACCGTGAGAGGGCGCTGCTCGGACTGGCCGGGACACTGCGCGAGCAGTCAGACTATGTGGCGGCCCTTGAGGTCTACCGCTCAATCGACCCCGACGCGCTATGCTCCGCCGACGCCGACGAGCAAGCCCTCGGCGAGGCTTTCTGCCTGATGAAATTCGCCCGTTACGACGAGGCGAAGGCCCTCTGCGAGCCGTTGCTCAGCGGCCCGCGCGCCAACGAGGCCCGTTTCTACCTCGCATACATCGACTATGTGGAGGGGAGATACCGCGACGCGCTCGTCGGCTTCTCCAAGGTCAACTATGCCAAAGGCGCGCCGGTCGACAAGACCCCGTATTACATGGCCCAGCTTTACTATATGACGGGGAATTACACCGAAGCCCGTGACCTGGCCGCAATGTGCCTGCTCTGCAATCCGCCGGCTGAATATGACGCGGAGCTGCGACGTGTCTACGGCGAGTCGCTCCATGAGCTGGGCGACACCCCCGGGGCCATACCATACCTCAAAAGATATTACGACGCTGTCGAGGAGCCGCGCCCCTCGGCATGCTACATACTCGGAGTCGACGCTTACAATCACGGCGACTACAAGGAGGCCGCCCGGCTGCTGACACAGGCCGTGTCTGAAAGCAACGCCATGGGGCAGTCGGCCTACCTCTACCTCGGCCAGAGTTACATGCGCATGGGCAACAACGACGCGGCCCTGCTCGCCCTCGACCGGGCTGTCAGGAACAGCTACGACCCCAAGACCACCGAACTGGCCTCGTACAACTATGCCGTGGCGACGGCCAACGGCGGCAAACTGCCGTTTGGCTCATCGGTCACCCTCTTCGAGAGTTTCCTGCGCAACTATCCCGACTCGGAGCTGGCTCCCGCCGTGGCCGACTACATCATCAGCGGCTACATCACCGACAACAATTACGGGGCCGCACTGCGCGCCATAAACGGCATAAAGAACCCCTCCGACAAAATCCTCGCCGCCAAGCAGAAGGTGCTTTACATGCACGGCACCAGGCAGCTGCAGGCCGGCCGCCCCGACGAGGCCATCGCCTGCCTGACCGAAGCCCGTTCGCTGGGCCGCTTCTCCGGGGAACTCGCCTCGGAGTCGACCCTCTGGCTCGGGGAGGCGCAATACCGCAAAGGTGACTACCAGTCCGCCGTGAAGAGCTACAACTCATTCCTGCGCGAGACCCCGACATCAAACCCCAACCATTCGCTGGCCCTGTATGACATGGCCTACGCGCGTTTCGCGCTGAAAGATTTCCCCGAGGCGGCCCGCTACTTCAACAGCTACCTGTCGTCGCTCCGGCTGGGGAAGACTCCCGCCGAGGTTACCGCCCTGAAAGCCGACGCCTACAACCGCCTGGGCGACTGCGCATACTACGCCGCCGACTTCCAGGGAGCGGCCGCGCAATACGACAAGGCGATAGAGGCCGCCCCGCAATCGGCCGACTACCCGATGTTCCAGACCGCCATAATGAAAGGACTTGTCCGCGACCACAAAGGGAAAATCGAGGGCCTCGACGCGATGATGAAGCGTTTCCCCTCATCGGCCCTTATACCGTCGGCACTGCTCGAGACCGGTGAGAGCTACACCGAACTGGGCGACAACGCCAAAGCCATCTCGACCTACACTTCGCTCTCGCGCCGTTACCCCTCCACCGCCCAGGGACGGCAGGGCGCGCTGCTGCTGGCCATCGCCCGGCTCAACAGCGGCGACACCGACCGCGCCATAGAGGCTTACCGCCATGTGATTTCCACCTACCCGACCTCCGAGGAGGCCCGCGCGGCGGCCGAAGACCTCAAGCATGTCTACGCCGACCGTGGCGAGATAGGGGAGTACACACGTTTCCTCGCATCGGTGCCCGACGCGCCGAAACTGGAGCAGGGGGAAATCGCCGCCCTCCAGCTCGAAAGCGTCGAGAAGGCATACGAGGCAGGCAGGGACAACGACGCGGCGCGCCTGGCCGGCGAACTGCTGCAGTCTTTCCCCGACTCTCCGCAGGCGGTCGACGCGCTGGCAATCCTGGCCGAAGTCAAAGAGAAACAGGGAAAACCCGCCGAAGCCCTCGACGCATACCGCCGTCTGGCCGACAAGGCTTCCAACGAGATTGATGTCAACAACGCCCGCATGGGCATACTCCGCCTAAGCCGCGACCTCGGCAGCGACGAGGCCGTGCTTGAGACCGCCCGCCAGCTGCTCGAGTCATCATCGCTCGGCAACGACGACCGCAACGAGGTGTTGCTCGCAAAGGCCCTTTCGCTGCGCAACACCGGCAACAATCCCGAGGCCGAAACCATACTCGCCTCCCTGGCCGCCAACCCCGAGACACTTCCCGGAGCGAAAGCCTCGTATTACCTCGCCCAGGGCTACCTCGACCGGGGCAACACAGCCGACGCCCTCCGCCAGGTCAACAGCCTCATCGACTCAAACACCCCGCAGGAATACTGGCTCGCGCGCGGGTTCATCCTCCTGAGCGACATCAAGCGCGTGCAGGGTGAATCATTCGAGGCTGACGAATACCTCCGTTCGCTGCGCGACAATTATCCCGGCGAGGAAGCCGACATCTACCAGATGATTGACAGCCGCCTGTCGAAATGACCCGGCCAACACGCGAGAACGCCAAACACGTAGAACGAGCCAAACACCGACTGCAATGAAACTCCGACATATATTTTCACTGGGATGCGTCGTCGCCACAGCCGCGACGGCCCCGGCCCAGGACCTCAACAAGGAAATCACCATCGACCGCGACATAGTGCCGGCCCAACGAGCCGCCGCCCGCCCGGTGGTGTTTCCCGGCGTGACCGTTCCCGCCGTCACTCCTGTCAGACTCGACATGGAGGAGAGCCGTGGAGCCTCTCCCCTCTCCCCCTCGCTCGGCTTTTTCGAACCGGCCCGGGACGCGGGCATGTTCCCCCCGACCCCATGGCGCGGATATGTCGACCTCGGATATTTCCCCATAGTCGACATAGGGGTATCGGCCGGCTACGCCATCCTTGACAGCGAGGCCACCAGACTCAACATATGGCTCCAGGCCGACTCCCGCTCCTACAAGGGGAAAGGTGCGACCATATGGGACACCCCCGGGTATGAGGATTTCAAATGGAAGACCTTTGACATCTCAGGGGGCCTCGGCTTCTCACAGAAATTCGGGAGCCACAACCTGCTGAGCGTGTCGACCGACCTGGCCTACGGCAGCCACTCGATGCCCGCCCTCTGGCACACCGCCGCGGCTGAGGCCACGGATGAGACCGTCGGCGACATGCCATCATACAGCCTCGGCAACCTGCGCTGGAACATCGACGGCGACTTCACAGGCCGCGTCTCAGACAGCTTCACCTACGGGGTGGGCGCGGGTGCCGGGATATACCACAACCGCAGCCAGGAACTGATGTGGAACGCCTCCCCGGCCGCCGAGATTCCGATGCCAGTGAATGAGACATCATTCCGTTTCGACGCGTGGATGCGCCATCAGGTGTCGGGCAACGCCTCCGTCAGGTTCAATGTCGACGGCGACATGCAGCATCTCAACACCTTCCGCACCCCCGAAATGATGCTGGCCGGAATCGAAGGCACTGACATTGCCCGCCCGGCGGGGAAGACCATCGGCAAAGTCGACTTCATCCCCGCCTTCGAGTACAACGGCGGCAGCTTCTACGGCAAAATCGGTGCCCGCCTTGGGCTTTCGCTCAATTCCGGCAACAGCTTCCACATCGCCCCCGACATCATGCTGGGGATAAACCCCGACGCGAAATTCGGCGCATGGCTGAAACTCGGCGGAGGCTCCCGCCTCAACACCCTCGAAAGGATGGCCCAGACCAGCCGCTACGCCGACCCCAGGGTGGCCTACGGACTGTCAGACATCGCAATCGACGGCCAGCTGGGATTGCGTGTAGGCCCGTTCAAGGGGGCGTCGCTCACCCTCACAGCCGACTACGCCGCCGCCAACGACTGGCTGATGCCTTTCCAGCAGACCGACGGCCACAACCTCTACAACCTCTTCACTCCAGGCAAAATCCGTTCATGGAAACTCGGGGCCGCCATCGACTGGCAGTTCAGCCCCTGGCTGACAGTGGCCCTCTCATACGACTTCGCTCCCGGAAGCGACAAAGCCGACAACGCCTGGCTCTACTGGGCCGACCGCGCCCGCCACGTCATCGGGGCAAGCGTATCGGTCAGCCCCCTCTCCCCCCTGACCATCGACCTGGGATTCACCGGCCGCCTCGACCGCAGGCAGGCCATCGCCTCGGCCGGAGGAATAGAGTATCTCAACAGCCAGGATTACATCGTGACCGAAGGATACACCGGCACTTACGACCTGGGCGACCTGACCAACCTCTGGGCCGGCGCGTCATGGCGGTTCACCCCGGCGCTGACAGTCTTCGCGCGGTTTGACAACATCCTCGACAAGCACTCGTCGCTGGTGTTTGACATTCCCGCCCAGGGATTCACCGGCCTCTTCGGGGTAGGTTACAAATTCTGATTCACGACACCAACTTCACATTACCAGTCCCCACGATGTTCAAACCCCGACTGCTGCGCGAGACCGCAGAAATCGCCCTGACCGAAATCAAACGCCACATCGAGCCGAAGATGACTGAGGAGTTCTCGCTCCGCCGTGTCTCGGCCCCGCTCTACCTCCCCGTGGCCTCCGGGCTCAACGACCCCGGCGAGGCGGTGAGGTTCACAATGCCGGCCACAGGCGAAGAGGTGGAGATCGTGCGCGGCCTCAACCGCTGGCTGCGCTCCCAGCTCATACGCTACGACATAGCCCCGGGCTTCGGGGTGTTCACCGTGATGAACGCCCTGCGCCCCGACCAGCCCGAGACCGCCACAACCTCCCCCCACCTCGGGGCATGGGCGTGGCAACAGGTGGTCGACCCCGACCACGCCGGCATCGACCATCTCGCCGCCACAGGCAAGCGGCTCTACACCCTGCTCCAGCAGACCGAGGAGATGATACTGCAGCGGTTTCCCCACCTTGAACGCACTTTGCCGCAACGTTTCGTGGTGGTCGAGGAGTCGGAACTCGCCGCCCGGCAGCCCGACGCCTCCACCGACCGCCGCGCCTATGAGTACCTGCGCGAGCATCCCAACCGCGCCCTGCTGCTGGTCGACGAGAGGCTGCGGTCGCGGCTTTCGGTCTGGAATCCCGTGGTGGGCTGCCCGCTGCCCGTCGCCGAGACATCAATAGACCTGTCACGCCCGGTCGGCTCAATCGGCGGCAACATCCTGCGCGACCAGCTCGCGATGCAGATTCTCCACCAGCCCCACCTGCTGCGCTGACCATGGATTCACCACGCGCGAAACCAGGGCCGACAGCCCTGGATTGTGCCATATCGGATTTTTTGCGTAATTTTGCCCCACAAAAAAGAGAATCAGCCTAATATGCGTATCGACATACTGACAGTCCTCCCCGAGATGTTCGACTCCCCTCTGGGATGCTCAATCCTCAAACGCGCCCAAACCAAAGGGCTCGCGGAGTTTCACGTCCACAACCTCCGAGACTACACCACCAACAAGCACCGCAAGGTGGATGACTACCCCTTCGGCGGGGAAGCCGGTATGGTGATGCAGGTCGAGCCTATCGACCGTTGCATATCCTCCCTGAAAGAGCAGCGCCACTATGACGAGGTAATCTTCACCTCCCCCGACGGCGAGCGGTTTGACCAGCCGATGGCCAACCGCATGTCGCTGATGGAGAACATCATCATCCTCTGCGGCCACTACAAGGGGGTAGACTACCGTGTGCGCGAGCATCTGATCACAAAAGAAATCTCAATCGGCGACTATGTCCTCACCGGAGGGGAGCTGCCGGCGATAATCATCTCAGACGCCATCGTCAGGGTGATTCCCGGCGTGCTGGGCGACGAGCAGTCGGCCCTGAGCGACTCATTCCAGGACAACCTCCTCTCGGCCCCCGATTACACCCGTCCCGCCGACTACAACGGCTGGCGTGTGCCTGACATCCTCCTTTCGGGCCACGAGGCCAAAATCGCCGAGTGGCGACATGAGCAGTCGCTTGAGCGCACCCGCCGCCTGCGCCCCGACCTCCTGAAATAAAGTTATTGTTGTCCGGCAATTAGCCCCGGGGGGCGCACGGGAGCCTGATTTCGTTATCAAGAATGATGAAATCGTCAGTCGTTTTCATCCCATATGAGGATAATGACGAAAATGCACGGATTTAATTTTGACATTTGCCCGTTTGCAGAGCGAAAATCTCCTTCTGATGCTCAATTTCTGCGGTTAATTCTTCCTTAGTCGGGAGATAGGTCAGATATTTGGCAGCGTAGAGTTGTTTGCTGTCTTTGAGAATTGAATACCGCGCCAAATCTTTGCTTGTCTCCGAGCAAAGGAGTAAGCCTATAGTCGGGTTATCGCTTTCGGTGCATTTCAGTTCGTCATACATTCGTATATACATGTCCATCTGCCCGATGTCCTCATGTGTGATTCTCGATGTCTTTAAGTCGATAAGCAGAAAACATTTAAGGATATAATTGTAGAATACGAGGTCTATATAATATTCTCCTATGTCAGTTTTTATTCTCTGCTGGCGTGCGACAAAAGCAAATCCTTTGCCGAGTTCGAGGATAAACTTCTGTAGATGGTCGATAATCGCAGATTCAAGATTGGTTTCAGAATACGCTGCATCTTGCGAAAAGCCCAAAAACTCTGCCACGACAGGATTGCGCAGAAATTTATGTCGGTCTTTCTGATAGTCTGCGGTAAGCCGTCTCATCTCATCTACAACTTCGCCACGTTTTGATTCAGGTGTCTGGAGCAGACGATGATAATATTGAGAGCCAATGTTGCGGTCAAGGGTACGGTAGCTCCAGTTTTCGGTAGATGCTTCTCCAAGATACCAATCTCGCTCATCCTCATTTTTAACACGCATAAGGCGCTCATAGTGCATCCATGAAAGATTGCTCGGCATAGGATATACACACCCGTTGCCTGACATGGTTGTCGGAGATTCAGCAAGCAATGGTTGCTGATTCAAAAAGCAACTCTTAAATTCAGCAAGCAGTGGTTGCTGAATTTGTAATCCTCTGAAAGAAAGGTAGAACTTCCTATAATTGCGGAGGGTGGTAGCTGAATAACCTTTGCCATATTCTGCCGTCAACGCCTCTGATGCGAGTTCTATGATTCGTTTACCATATTCAGCGCGCTCCCGGCCATGCTGCTCCTGTTCGACAATTCTTTTTCCGACAAGCCAGTTAGCAGCGACTTGAAAGAGGTCTGCGGCCTGATATGCCTTCTGTTTGGCGGTATATACTATCGCCTTTATATCGCTGATGAATCGAGCGTCATCAGCGTTGATATTGTCGTATTTCTTCAACTCGGATTTCATTTTACAAAAATACGAATTTTATTGGGAATCAAGACTATTATCCGCGAATGTTAACGAGGGGCGCCAACAAAATAAAGTAAGGGATTATAAAGAGGGGTCTCACAGATTCCACAGATTAAATTAAACAGATGCCATCCGGGGAGCGTTACTGTCCGGATGGCATCTGTTCAATCTGTGGAACCTGCGAGACCCCTTTGGGGAATCTGTGGGGAATCTGCGGATTTGTCTTGTTTCCCGGCGGGAAGTCTTATTTGACCGGAATGGTCAGCTCGGCGGCTTTCACCCCGGGAGCCGTGGCGCGGAAACGGAGGGTGCCGGGGGTCTTGGCGCTGCGGGCGATGGCGGTGGCCGCGCCGCTGAACAGCTTCATCTCGGGATTCTGGAACGGCAGCACACATGTCGGGTCACCGTTGGCCGTGGCCTCGAAAGAGCCGGCCCCGTCAACCTTGAATTTCACCATGCGGCTGTCTGTGGGGACGATGTTGCCATCCTTGTCGGCCACCTGGACGGTGACATACAGCAGGTCGTCACCGTTGGCCTCAAGAGACTCGCGGTTGGGGGTCAGCACCAGGTGGTGGGGTTTCCCGGCGGTCTTGACTACCTTCTCGGCTGCGGCGTTGCCATCCTTGTCATAGGCGACAACCTTCACCTCTCCCGGCTCGTAGATGGTCTCCATCCACATCAGGCGGTAACGGTTCTGGGCGGTGGAGTCGTTTTTCTCACGCACACCCTGGCTCTTGCCGTTGATGAAAAGCTCTGCTTTGGGGAAATTGGTATAGACCATCACCGGGGTCACCTGCCCCTCGCGCCCCTTCCAGTTCCAGTGGGGAAGGATGTGGAGGGTGGTGTCGGCCTTGTTCCACTGCGAGCGGTAGAGGTAGAAGCGGTCTTTGGGCAACGACGCAAGGTCGATGATGCCGAAGACAGAGCTGTGGCTCGGCCACGCGTCGGTATCGTAAGGCGACGGTTCGCCCAGATAGTCGAAACCGGTCCAGACAAACTGGCCCAGCACCCATTCGTGGTCGTCGTCGCGGGCGAAATCGAGGTCAGGGATGTTTGACCAGTAACAAGTCTCGGTGTCGTAGCTGCTCGACTGGTTGTCGGGGTGCATCTCGGTGTGGTGGCCATCCTCGCCGGGGAACACCACGGGGAAATGGTAAACGCCGCGCGACGACACGGTGGAGGCGGTCTCAGAGCCAAGCACGAGCTGCTGGGGGAGCTTGGCGTAAATCGAGTCGTAATACTGGGGCTTGTAGTTGAAGCCCGGGATGTCGAGGGCGGCGGCGAAACCGTTGTCGACCACCGACCCGATCTGGTCCATTCCGCAGGTCACAGGGCGGGTTGGGTCGAGACGATGGACAAGTCCCTGGAGCATCTGCAGCTCCTGCATGCCGACTTCGCCCCACTGCGACGGCACCTCGTTGCCTATCGACCACATCACCACCGAGGGATGGTTGCGATACTGCTCCACCATGTTGGTGATGTCTTTTTCGGCCCATTCGTTGAACACCGAGCCATAACCGTTGGGGGATTTCGGACGGAATCCCCAGTCGTCAAACGGCTCCACCATCAGCATCACACCCATCTCGTCGCAAAGCTCGACAAGCTCTGGGGCAGGCATGTTGTGGGAGGTGCGGATGGCGTTGACACCCATGTCCTTCAGAAGCACGATCTGATGACGGAGGGCCGAGCGGTTGACAGCCGCCCCGAGCGGGCCGAGGTCGTGGTGGTTGCAGACACCCTTGAATTTCGTGGGCTCGCCATTGAGGAAGAATCCCTTGGAGGGGATGTACTCCAGCGAACGGATGCCGAAACGGGTGGTGTAGGTGTCGGCCACCTTGCCGTCGACCGACAGAGTCGTCACGGCGCTGTAAAGGGCCGGGGAGGCGGGGCTCCACAGCTCAGGACGGTCGACAAGGAAGTTCTGGGCGAACTCCTGGCCTCGGGCGATGTATGTCGAGTTGTCAGCGGCCACCTCCTTCCCTGCGGGGGAGTAAATCACCGTCTTGACATCCACCTTCTCCCCGTAGGGCCACTCATGCGACTGCCGGGCGCCGTCGATGCGCAGCCTGAGATTGACCGAGGCGTACTCTTCCGAGACCTTGGGAGTGGTCACATAAGTGCCCCACACAGGTATATGCACCCTGCCGGTCTCCACCAGATGCACATTGCGGTAAAGCCCCGCGCCGGGATACCAGCGTGAAGCCTGCTCATAATTCTCCAGCTCCACCACCAGGTCATTCTTGCCCGGATGTATGTCGGAATTGTCAAGATTGATGTAAAACGAGTTGTAACCGTAGGGCCACATGCCTACCTCCTTGCCGTTGAGCTTCACTTTGGAATTGCTCATCGCGCCGTCGAATATCAGCGTGAAGGCGCGCCCGGCCGTGTCGGGAATCTCGATTGAGGTTCGGTAGGTGCCCTTTCCGATGAAGGGGAGTCCGCCGGTGCGTCCGGTCTTGAGGGTTTTCTCCTTCTCGCCGTTCTGCTCCACGGCCACCACCTGCAGGTCATTGTCCCTGTCGAAGGGGCCGTAGATGGCCCAGTCGTGGGGCACCCTCACCTGCTGCCACTCCTTGGCGTCGGTCTCGGCCCCCTTTGAGAACTGCCACCCCTCGTTGAGGGTCGTGACCGATCTCTGGGCATAGGCCGAGAAGGCGGCCACGCCCAGCGCAAGCGCAAAAAGATTGCGTAAGTTTCTCATGATGTCTCTATGTTGATTTGTCTTTTGTTTAATTTTGGTATTCCTGGTACGACAAGCGATGTCCTTGGTTTAATACGGGAATCAACGCCCGATGTTATGTGCCATGCGTTTGATTCGTCAAATATTTCACAAAATTAACAAATCCCCGCGAATACACCATCCCCCCCGGGAAGAAATTCAATCCATGAACACAAACCAGACGGCGAGAACCAGGCAGACGAAAGCCGCGAAGTGGTTCCAGTGGAGCGGCTCCCCTTTGAAGAAGACCACCGTGAACAGGGTGAAGACAATCAGCGTGACGGCCTCCTGGATAACCTTGAGCTGCATCAGCGAGAACGCGCCGCCATTGCCCTGGAACCCCATCCGGTTGGCCGGCACCTGGCATGTGTACTCCAGCAGGGCGATACCCCATGACACCAGTATGACGACATACAGCGGAGTGTTGGAGGTGAAGACCTTCATCTCCTGGAGCTTCAGATGGCCATACCACGCGAAAGTCATGAATATGTTGGATATCACAAGGAGGATAATGGTCAGCCAGGCATTCATAAAACGGGTTGTCGGGTTGTTTTTGGATAAATTTCATGCAAAAGTAGCAAAAAGTTGCGAAAAAATTTGGATGGTTCAAAAATAGTGCGTACCTTTGCATCGCTTTTGGAAATCAAGCCACTGCCTGAGGCTCTCCCTGAGAGCCGGAAAGTCGATAGAGACAGACCCGCGAAAGCGTGACGGCAGCGTAAAAACAGTTTGATTGCTTCGAATCGGGGTGTAGCTCAGTTGGTTAGAGTACGCGTCTGGGGGGCGTGAGGTCGCTAGTTCGAGTCTAGTCACCCCGACAAAAGCAAAAGAGTTGGAAATGAAGGAGTAATCCTCGATTCCAACTCTTTTTTTATCCCCGTCTGGATGTCTGCGGCCCTATATGGCACTGCCAGGCCGCCTGACACATCCCCTCATCATCATCAACGCAGATATTACTATGGCGAAAACAGGCGACATCGTCAGGTTCCTCAGCTCGACAGGCGGAGGACGGATTGTTAGAATCGACGGGCAGATTGCCCATGTCGAGGAGGAAGACGGCTTCGAGACCCCCGTCTTGCTGAAAGAGCTCGTGGTGGTGACACCCGCGGGCGAGACAGCCTCGGGCCGCGACGCATTCGGCGGCACAGCCCAGGCGGCCCAGCGCAAGGAGGCCGAACGGCAGTCAAAATTCGTGGCCACGAAAATGCCCGAGGCGGAGAAGCCCGCACGCGTGGAGGAGACCCCCACAGGCGACAAAATCAACCTCGTGCTGGGCTTCCAGCCGGTCGAGATAAAACATCTGTCGACCACCACCTACGAGGCATACCTGGTCAACGACTCCAACTATTTCCTCTACTTCACATTCCTGTCGAAAGCCGACGGCGACAAAGGCTGGACCACCCGTTTCGCCGGAGTCGTGGAGCCAAACATACAGCTCTTCCTGGAGGAACTTGACCGCGACCAGGCCGGAAGGCTCGACCGCGTGGCGGTGCAGTATGTGGCCTTCAAGCGCGACAAGGAGTTTCAGCTCAAGGCCCCGGTGGCGGTGGAGCGCCCCATGGATGTCACCAAGTTCTTCAAGCTCCACTGCTTCCATGACAACCCCTATTTCGACACACCGGTAATCGCGGTCGACATCGTGAAGAACGACATCCCCCAGCGGCCCATGGTGTTCGACTCCTCATCGCTCGAGGACGCCATGAGGCAGAAACGCGCCGAAGACCGCAGGCCAACGCGCCAGCCGGTGAAAAAACGCGAGGCCGCCAAGGATGGCCCGCTGGTCATCGACCTCCATGTCAGCGAGCTGCTCGACGACACCCGGGGGCTGTCAAACGCCGACATCCTCAACCTGCAGGTCGACACCTTCCGCAAGGTGATGGACGAGAACCTCCGCAACGCCGGCAAGAAGATAATCTTCATCCACGGCAAGGGGGAGGGGGTGCTGCGCCAGGCCCTCATGAAAGAGCTCAACTACCGCTACAAGGGACATGACATACAAGACGCCTCATTCCGCGAATACGGCTACGGGGCGACGCAAGTGACAATCCGCCACCATTGACCATATGATAATCTATTTCACCGGCACCGGCAACTCGCGCCTCGTGGCCGAGCGGCTTCACGAATGCTACTTCCCCGACGACTCGCAACGCGACAAGCTTTACTGCCTCGAGGGGGACCGCCTGCTCCACCCCGGCCGGCAGCTGCTCGAGACCGCCGACGACTCGCTCGTCATATGGGTCTTCCCGGTCTACAGCTGGGGAGTCCCCCCGGTGGTGCTGCACTTCATCGACAAAGTGAGGTTCAAAGGAGCGGAGAAAGCACGACACTATATGGTCTGCACTTGCGGCGACGATGTCGGTCGCACCGATGACCAGTGGCGCCACCACATAGGCCGCCGGGGCTGGACCCCGCGCGGCGCATTCTCGGTGACGATGCCCAACACATATGTGTGCATGAAGGGATTCGACGTGGATTCACCCGACATCGAAGCCGGCAAACTGGCCGCGATGCCCGGGCGTGTCGATGAGATACGTCGCGCAATCGACCGGGGATTCGCCGACAGCGACCTCATACGCGGCAGTTGGGCCTGGTGGAAGACCAACCTGGTCTACGGCCTCTTCCGGGCCTTCAAGATGTCGCCCCTCCCATTCCGGGCCGACCCGGAGCGATGCACCTCCTGCGGACTGTGCGCGCGACAATGCCCGATGCTCAACATCAAGCTCAAAGACCGCCGCCCGCAATGGGGCCCGACATGCGCCATGTGTCTGCGCTGCTACCACCATTGCCCCGTCAAGGCCATCGCATACGGCAAGGAGACCGACGGCAAAGGTCAATACAAGCTCACCGCCGATTTCTGATTCCGACTGCAACCACCTAACGGTCAGCCACACCAAGGCTAGCCGTTAACGCTTTTTAACACACGCATTAAGCCAAAAAAGCCTAACTTTGCAAAACCGGGAGTCAAGGCCACCGTCGTATCCTCCCGGCCATGAAAATGTCACAACTTATATCTTACCATACATCTAATTTCAACCATCACTGCAAATGAAATCATTCACCAAAGCGGCCATCGGACTGTGCGTGGCCGCCTCGATGTCACTGAGCGCCAACGCCATCGGCTGGCCTGCCGACTACGAGGGCGTGATGCTCCAGGGATTCTACTGGGACTCATACCAGGACACCAAATGGACCAACCTTGAAAGCCAGGCCGACGAGCTGAGCCAGTATTTCAAGCTCATCTGGATTCCCAACAGCGGATACTGCGGAGGCAGCAACAACATGGGATACATGCCCATCTACTGGTTCACCAACCACAACTCATCTTTCGGCACCGAGGCGCAGCTCATCTCCATGATCAACACCTTCAAGGAGAAAGGCACCGGGATGATAGCCGACGTGGTGATCAACCACCGAAACGGCAAATCCAACTGGACCGACTTCCCCGCCGAGGAGTGGAACGGCCAGACATGGTTCATCGGCCCAGAAGGGATATGCTGCAACGACGAAGTGGCCAACGCATCGGGGCAGGCCAAGCCCACCGGCAACTATGACACCGGCGACAACTTCGACGGCGCGCGCGACCTCGACCACACCAACGCAAACGTGCAGAACAACTGCAAGAACTACTGCAAGGCCCTGCTCGAGAAATACGGCTACACCGGCTTCCGTTACGACATGGTCAAGGGCTACAGCGGCCAGTACAACAAAATATACAACCAGTATTCCCGCCCGACATTCTCCGTGGGTGAATACTGGGACGCGAGCTATGACGCGGTGGCAGCCTGGATAGAGGCCACCGGCAAGGAGTCGGCGGCGTTTGACTTCCCCGGCAAATACGCCATCAACGAGGCATTCTCGTCAAACGACATGTCCAAGCTCGTCTGGAAGGCCAACGGCACCACCGACCAGCCCGCCGGAATGATCCACTTCGGCTACAGCCAGTATGCCGTCACCTTCGTCGACAACCACGACACCTACCGCGACGGCTCGAAGTTCAACGGCAACGTGGTGGCCGCCAACGCGTTCATCCTCATGAGCCCCGGCACACCCTGTGTCTTCCTCCCTCACTATAAGGCCAACAAAGCCGCCATACAGACCCTCATCAACATCCGCAACGCCGTCGGCATCCACAACAACTCGGCCGTCAATGTGCTGCAAGCCTCACGCGACTGCTACATGGCCGAGGTGACCGGCAAGAACGGCAAGGCCGTGGTCAAGATAGGCTCGGCCATGGCGTCGCCCGCCGGCTACTCCGACAGCGACATCAAAGCCTCAGGCAACGGTTACTGCGTGTGGACCAAGACCGCAGTCCAGGGTGGCGGTGGCGGTGGCGGCCAGACATCGTCGGCGCCCTCAAGCCTCTACCTCATGGGCAACCTCGCCCAAGGCTCATGGCAGACCAACGTAGGGGTGACCATGACCAAGAACGGCGACAAGTTCACCGCCGACAACGTCGAGCTGGTGGCCGTCACCGGTGAGACCAAGGCATTCTTCACATTCGTCACCGCCCTCGGCTCGACAGGTGCGTCGACCGAATGGGACTCCACAATCAACGCCAGCGACCGCTACGGCGCGGCTACCAAAGACGCTCCCGTCTCGGTTGGCGGTTCAGCCGCGATGAAACTCTTCGCAGCCGGAGTCGACGCCTCATCGGCCTACTCATGGGGCATCGAACCGGGCAAATACTCCATCACCGCCGACTTTGCCAGCATGACAATCACCATCGCCCCTGCCGGACAGGGAGGTGGAGGCGGTGGCCAGGGTAGCGCCGACGCCCCCGCACAGCTCCACATACTGGGCAACCTCGAGGGCGCAAGCTGGCTGACCGACCAGGGTGTGACGATGACCAAGGAGGGGGACTGCTTCGTGGCCAAGAACGTGACCCTCACCGCTCCCGCCGAGTCTACCGACGGCTCATGCTACTTCACTTTCGTCACCACGATGGGAGCAGACTGGGACGCTGTCAACATGGGCGGCGACCGTTATGGCGCGCCCTCCAAGGACCTCCCCCTCACCCCCGGCGTTGAAGGCCCGATGAAGAAATACACCCTCAACGTCGACGCCTCAGCCGCCCAGTCTTGGAAGATTCCCGCAGGCACCTACGACATCACCGCCGACTTCGCCAAGATGACCGTCAAGGCCGCCGTGGCTCAGAGCGGAGTCGAGGTGACAGTGGCCGACACCGATGAGGCCGCCCCGGTCTACTACAACCTCCAGGGTGTGCGCGTGGCCGAACCCGAGACAGGGCTCTACATCGTGGTGCGCGGCTCCAAGGTGACCAAGGAATATGTCCGCTGACGGCTGACAACACAGCATCATAACTGACCACATAAACGGATGCCATCCGGATGTCAATCCCATACGCGGATTCCATCAGGATGGCATCCGTAACTCTTTCAGGCCGCGCGGGAGGATGAAAGCCCCGGGATTTTTTGACCGGGTGGCGATTTATTCGTAGATTTGTGTTGAAATCCAAAAACACATCCACCACCAGTGTTACAGATACAGAAAGCTTCGGCAGGTTCAGGCAAGACCTTCGCCCTGACACGCCAATACATAACCATGCTCCTGGGCCACCGCGACGCGGCGGGGCGGCCACGCCTTTACTCAGGCTCTGACTACGGTTTCCTCAAGCCCAAGCCCCATGGCCGCATCCTCGCCATCACATTCACCAACAAGGCGACCCAGGAGATGACCACCCGCATCATAAAGGAACTGAGCCTCCTGAGCGAGGCTGACGGGAAAGGCAGCGGCCACCTGGAATACCTGACGAAGCTCTACGCCACCGACGCGGCCCGGATTTCGGAGGCCGCCAGGCGCGCCCTGGCCGACCTGCTCTTCAACTTCTCGTGGTTCAACGTCTCTACCATCGACTCATTCTTCCAGAATGTGTTGCGCATCTTCACCCGCGAGCTCGACCTGCCCGAGACCTTCAACCTTGAAATCGACGACCGTTACCCTGTGGCCGTCGCCATCGGCGAGATGCTCGGCTCAATCAACCTCCCCCCCTCATCACGCGACAAGGAGGGGGCCGCCCGCCTGAGGATGCTGCGCGCATGGCTCAGAAGCTATATGGACACCCTCATCGAGGAGGGGGCCAACGCCAATCTGCTGGCCCGGTCGTCGAGAATCAACCGGGCGCTCACCACCACAATCTCTTCCCTGCGCGGGGAGTCGTTCAAGACCAACAGCCGCGAGATACTCGACTACCTCTCCGACCCCGAGCGGATAGGACGCTTCGCCCGAGGGCTTTCCGGCTCGCTGACCAGGCTGAAAGACAGCGTGGTGGAGGCCGCCGCCGGGTTCATGGGGCTGGAGGAGGCCGAATGGCTCCCCAAGGCCCTGAGGGAAGACTACCTGGAGCGATGGGCCAACGGCGACTTCTCATTCTCCCCATTCGGCGGCAGCGGACGCAACACTCTGCCCAACGCCATACAGCCCGAAGGGAAACGCCACAACAAACTGCCCAAGGGAGCGGTATGGAGCGACGACATCGACAACCTGCTGGTCAGGGTGCTGAGCCTCGGGATGAGCTACTTCGAGAACGAGCAGTTTTACAACGTCTTGCGCCGCCAGATCTACCTGCTGGGGCTTTTCTCCGAGGCTTGCCGCCATATCGAGGAATACTGCCGCGACAACGAGGCGTTTCTGCTGGGCGACACCAACTCGTTGCTGCGCAAGGTGATATGCGAGGCCGAGGCCCCGTTTGTCTACGAGCGTATCGGCTACATGATCAACCACTTCCTGATAGATGAGTTCCAGGACACATCCGAGATGCAATGGGACAACCTCAGCCCGCTGGTCATGGAGAGCATGTCGCGCGACAACGACAACCTCATAATCGGCGACGAGAAGCAATGCATTTATCGTTTCCGCAACTCCAACCCCGAACTTCTCGGCTCGAAGGTCGAGGGCTCAATCGGGGGACGGTTCGGGCAGGACAAAGTGAGCGTCGGCGGCACGACCATCGACCAGAACACCAACTGGCGCAGCTCGCGGGAGGTGGTGATGTTCAACAACTCCCTGTTCGCCTGCCTCGCCAGGCTTGCCGACCGGGGAATGGCCACACCTATGGCCACCTCCACCTACTCTGGCCTCATCCAGCAGGTGGCCGCGAAAAACCTCGGCTTCCACGGATATGTCAAGATTCTTTTCGGCCCTGAAAAGGACTTCATCCCCGACCCGCAGGAGACACCGCCCACCGACACCATACCGGCCAAGGGGATGGCGACCTGGACCGAGGATGACATCCTGCGCCGGCTCGGCGCGGAGATAGACCGGCAGCTCACGGCCGGATACCACCCCCGCGACATCGCGGTGCTGGTGCGCACCCACGCCCAGGGGCAGGCGGTCATCTCCTACCTGCTCGACCTTATGTGCGACAGCTCCTGGGCCCACGGACATGTCGACATAATCTCGTCTGACGCGCTCGAAATCTCGACATCATCAGCCGTGCAGCTCGTCATAGGCATCCTCCGCCTGACCACCACCCCGCAATATGTGGTCGACACATCGCGCGAGCCTGAAGATGGCAGGCCGGTGATGAAACCCAATCCCGAATTCCTCCGCAACCGCCTGATCCACCGCTATGAGCTGTGTGTCTTTGACCAGACCGATGTCACCGGGCCTGACGGAATGCCGGTAATGGATGACGAAGGCAACCCCTTGCGCCGCCGCCTGACCCCCGAGGAGGCCCTGATGAAAGCGGTGGCCGCGACAGCCCCGCTACCCGGCGAGCCCAACCCCGACCCCCTGCAGCAACAGCTCGACAGCGAGTCATCCAAGGCCGGGGAGATGGACTGCCCGAGCCTCTTCGCCATCACCGAGCGGATAATCCGCGACTATGTGCCCGAGGAGTCGCGGCGTGAAGAAGCCGCCTTCCTGGCCGCCTTCCAGGACCTTGTGACCGACTTCGAGGAGCGGGGCGACACCGACGTGGAGAGCTTCCTGAAATGGTGGGACAGCCGCGGACGCTACGCCACCCTCCCGGCCCCCGAAGGGATGGACGCGATAAACGTCATGACCGTCCACCAGTCGAAAGGGCTGGAATTCGGCTGCGTGCATCTGCCCTTCTGCTCCAACGCCCTTGTCAAATATGACGGCGAGGACTGGTACCGGCTCGACCGCGAGGCGTTTCCAGGCATTCCGCCCGAGGATGTCCCCCCGCTTATCCCGCTGAAAAACCGCGCCTCCAACGCCAAGCTGCCGATGCTGGCCCCACAGACCCAGCGTTACGCCCAGCTGCAGATGGTCGACGGGATAAACGTGGCCTATGTGGCGTTCACCCGCGCGGTGAGCGAGCTGACGGTCTACGCCGACCCTGCCGCCGGACGGGGCGAGACCTTCGCCACCCTGCTGCTTGAGGCATGCCGCAGCCTCCATACCCAGGCCATCGGGTCATATGGCCTGACCGAGGAGGAAACACGGTGGGTCATACCCCTTGCGCCGCTGCTCACACAGTCGCCAACCGGGGAGACCACCCTCACCCTCGGCGAGCCCACCACCCCGCGCGACGCGGGAAAGGCAAAAGAAAGCCCCGCCGGACCGGAGGATGAGTCCCCCCGGGCCGACGGAGCCGCGAGAAAAGAAAATGATAGTATTTTCTATGCCGGAGACCCCGGCAGGCCGGCGTCATTCGACGTGGAGATTCCCTATGAGGAAATCCTCGGGGAATACCGGGTGGAACGTCCTCCTGTGATGCTTCTCCCCGACGACGTGGAGCAGCAGGGGGTGTTCGACATCACCGACGAGCGCCATCTTGGCAACTTCCTCCACGATGCCCTGTCGCGTGTGCGCCGCCTGACCGACCTCCCGCTGGCCGTGGAGCGGGCCGCCTACCGCCGCGCGATTCCCGCTCGCGACTGGGAGCCTTACCTGCAACGCCTGTCAGCGGCCCTGGCCGACCCTCGGGTGCGACCCTGGTTTGAGGACTACACGCGGCTGATGAACGAAAGGCCACTGACCGCCCCGGAGGGGCTGCGCCGGCCCGACCGTGTGGTGGAGATGCCATCCGGGGAGGTGATAGTGGTCGACTACAAGTTCGGACAGCCGAGGAAGAAATACCGCGACCAGGTCAGGAGCTACATGGCCCTGCTGCAGCAATGCGGATACAAGCGGCTTCGCGGTTTCCTGTTCCACCCCCTGACGGGGGAGCTGATTCCGGTAGACTAACTCATCAGCAGCACTATCACGACGCCCCACAGTATCAGCAGTATGTTGCCTATGGCATATGTCACCGTGTAACCCATAGCCGGGATGGTGCTGCCGATTGAATCCTGTACCGCTCCGAGCGACGCGGTGGTGGTGCGGCTGCCGGCGCAGCATCCGAGGTTGATGGCAGCCGGGAACTTGAATATCTTGTGGCCGATTATCACCCCGAGTATCAGCGGAATCGACGTGGCCAGCACACCCATGAGGAACAGCATGAAGCCCACCTCCTTGAGACCGCTGACAAACGACGGCCCGGAGGTGATGCCGATGACGGCAATGAACATGTTGAGGCCCAGGTTGTTCATCAGCCACACCGACGAGCGGGGTATGCGCCCGAATGTCGGGTGCTTTGACCTGAGCCAGCCCAGACAGAGACCCGCGATAAGCGCGCCGCCGCTGACACTCAAGCTGATGGGCACATCGCCGATATGTATGGCCAGCGCGCCCAGCAGACCGCCGAGGAAGATGCCGATGCCGACAAACACAAGGTCGGTCTTGGTGGATTTGCGGTCGGGATAGCCCAGATGCGGAGCCGCGTCGGTGACCTCGCGCGCGAGGCCGACAATGGTAAGTATGTCACCGCGCTCTACCTTGACCTGGGCCAGCACCGGGATGTCAACGCCGCTGCGCGATATGCTCTTTATCGACACCCCGTACATCCATTTCATGCACCTGAGCTGGTCGACGGTCTTGCCTGCCGACTCCTTGGAGGCAATCGTCACCTGCAGCACCTCGGCGGGGAAATCAAGTATCTCCGCGTCATTCACCTCAGGCCCGATCCAGCTTTCGTCGCCGATGATGAACTCACGCCTTCCGCTCAGCACCAGCTCGTCGCCGGAGGCCACTTTCAGCTCCGGCGAGGGGTCGATGATGCGGCCGTCAGACCTGACCCTCTCCACGAAAATCCTGCGCCCCTGTCCGGCCAGATGCTCCTCGATTTCCGCCACGCTGCGTGGGGTCGAGAAAAAGTCAGCCGTCGCTTTGTATGCCCTGAAAGACACAGGCCGCAACGCCCTGATGTAATTGGGGTCAGTGTTGGCCGACCCCTGGTTGAGCTTCTTCTCAAGCTCTACGGTCTCGGCCTTCACCTTCTTTATCCCTCCGAGCAGCCACGGGCCCATATTGGCCAGCACATAGGCCGAGCCGATGGTGCCGAATACATAGGTGACGGCGTAACACACCGGGATGATTCCCAGCCAGGCCTGCTTGTCAGCCGCCGAGGCGGAGACAGTCTGGAGGGTGTCGGTGCCGACACCGATGGCCGCCGACATGGTCTGCGCACCGGCGAGCAACCCGATGGCCTCGCCGATGTTGTAGCCCATGCAGAGGCATATGCCCCACGTCACGAGCAGGCACATCACGCAGACCACCACGGCAAAGCCCACCTGCTTGAGCCCGTCGCCCCTCAGCGCCGCGAAAAACTGCGGCCCGACACTGTAACCTATCGCGAATAGGAACAGAAGGAAAAACACATCCTTCAACGGGCCGGGAATCTGTATGTCGAGCTGGCCGACCAGCACCCCCACAAGCAGCACGGAGGTGACCGTGCCGAGCGAGAACGCCTTGTATTTCAGCTGCCCGACAAAAAAGCCGACACCGATGGTGAGAAACACCGCCAGCGCCGGGTTATTCCTTAATACTTCGACAATCCAGTCCATTCCTGAACAAAATTTTGATTAGTTAAAACAATACATCCTTAATAACACCACCCCGGGGCGATATGTTTAGTCATCCGGTGTAGCCACGACGGCCACACCCGATTCTTATGCAATTTTGTTAAAAACACACTAAAACCGCCCATGTGCAACAAACATAACCGCGTCCACAGATGTTTTGTCAACAGTGACGGGGGGAAGAGCCGCGGGCTCCTGCTTCTGCCAAAATTCAATAACAACAACTCTTTTAAAACCTGAAACAATGCTCGATTCAAAACTCGACCCCAACTTCCGCAACGGAGACGCAAAGACTGATGTGTTCGGCTCTGACGCCATGCTCCAGGCTGCTCCTGTAGACCGTATCCCCAATGGGCCAACCACCCCTGAGATCGCCTACCAGATGGTGAAAGACGAGACCTTCGCCCAGACACAGCCCCGCCTCAACCTCGCCACATTCGTGACCACTTACATGGATGAGTATGCCACGAAGCTCATGAACGAGGCCATCAACATCAACTACATCGACGAGACCGAGTATCCCCGCATCGCGGTGATGAACGGCAAATGTATCAACATCCTGGCCAACCTCTGGAACACCCCGGAGACCAACAAGTGGAAGACCGGCGCACTGGCAATCGGCTCCTCAGAGGCATGTATGCTGGGCGGCATCGCCGCTTGGCTCCGATGGCGCGAACGCCGCCAGAAGGAGGGGAAGCCATATGACAAGCCAAACTTCGTCATCTCCACTGGTTTCCAGGTTGTCTGGGAGAAATTCGCCCAGCTCTGGCAGATCGAGATGCGTACCGTCCCCCTGTCGCTCGACAAGACCACCCTCGACCCCGTCGAGGCCCTCAAGCTCTGCGACGAGAACACCATCTGCATCGTGCCTATCCAGGGTGTCACCTGGACCGGACTTAACGATGACGTGGAGGCCCTTGACAAGGCCCTTGACGCTTACAACGCCAAGACCGGATATGACATCCCAATCCATGTCGACGCAGCTTCGGGCGGTTTCATCCTGCCTTTCCTCTTCCCTGAGGTAAAATGGGACTTCCGCCTGAAATGGGTGCTTTCGATTTCCACCTCAGGCCACAAGTTCGGCCTCGTCTACCCCGGTCTGGGCTGGGTTGTCTGGAAAGACAAGCAGTATCTCCCCGATGTGATGTCGTTCAGTGTCAACTACCTCGGCGCTGAAATCAGCCAGGTGGGCCTCAACTTCTCGCGTCCGGCGGCTCAGATTCTCGGCCAGTACTACCAGTTCATCCGCCTCGGATTCGAGGGTTACAAGAACATCCAGTACAACTCCCTCTCTGTGGCCAGATACCTCCACAGCCAGGTGAGCGCGATGCCCGAGTTCCAGCCCTACTCACCCGATGTGCCCAACCCCATCTTCGTATGGCTGATGAAACCCGAGGTGCAGAAGACCGCCAAGTGGACCCTCTTCGACCTCCAGGACAAGCTCGCCCAGAAGGGCTGGATGGTGCCGGCCTACACTCTGCCCGCCAACATCGAGAACATCGTCGTCATGCGAGTGCTCTGCAAGCAGGGATTCAGCCGCGACATGGCCGACCAGCTCCTCAACGACATCCGTTTCGCCGTCAACGAGCTTAACGCCCTCGAGTACCCGACCACTACACGTATCGCCATGGAGAAGAATGTGCCCCTGGTGGCCAAGACCTTCAACCATACCGGCAAATAATCGCTATCACCACTAACCGGACACGACCGGCGACCGCACATGCCCCTAAGGGGGCAGCGGCGGCGGCCGTGTCCCTCTTTTCAAACCCGGTCACTCCCCCACTGTGGGCAGCAACCTTCATCCAACAATCTCCATACAATGGACATCTCCATAACCAAAAAGCAGATACAGGAGGCGGCCTCGCAAGCCTACGACTACGCGTCGAAGGTCTCCGGTGGGGCCAACGCCGACTACATCCCCTTCCTGGCCAACATCGACCCGGCCCTTTTCGGGCTGAGCGTGATGCTGCCCGACGGGACAGCCGTCAACCTGGGCGACACCTCATACCGCTTCGGCATCGAGTCTGTGTCGAAAGTGCCAACGGCAATCCTGGCCATGCGGCAGCATTCCCCCCAGGGGGTGCTTGAGAAAATCGGGGCCGACGCGACCGGCCTGCCGTTCAACTCCATCTTCGCCATACTTCTTGAGAACGACCACCCATCCACCCCGCTGGTCAACGCCGGGGCCATATCGGCATGCTCGATGATCGACCCCAAGGGTGACTCCGACGCGAAGTGGGAAGCCATCACCGACAACATCACCGACCTCTGCGGCTCGGCCCCCGAGCTGATCGACGAGCTTTACAAGAGCGAGAGCGCCACCAACTTCAACAACCGGGCCATCACCTGGCTGCTGAAAAACTATGGCCGCATCTATGACGACCCGATGATGAGCCTCGACCTCTACACCCGCCAGTGTTCGCTCGGCGTCACCTCGGCGCAACTCGCCACTATGGCCGCCACCATCGCCACCAAAGGGCGCAACCCCCTCACGGGCAAGCAGGTCTTCGACCCTGCCATCTCCCCAAAGATAACCACAATGATTGCCACAGTGGGGTTCTACCAGAACACCGGCGACTGGCTCTACACCTCCGGCATCCCGGCCAAGAGCGGCGTGGGGGGCGGAGTGATGGGTGTGCTGCCCGGCGTGCTGGGCATCGCCGCCTTCGCGCCCCCGCTCGACGCGGCGGGCAACTCGGTCAAGGCCCAGGCCGCCGTCAAGAAGTTCATGCAGCTCCTGGGGCTTGGTGTCATGAACGGCGACAGGGTGACGGTGACCGACTGACGTTTCAATCAACATTTTCCATCAATTGTTTCAAACTATTTCCGATATGGCTACAAAACCTTCCGCTCCCTCGACCGGCCCGTCAAAAGGAGCTACCGTAAAGTCGGCCGCGAAACTCGGGGTTGGCACCCTGATGATCATGAACATCGTGGCCGTTGTCTCCCTGCGTGGCCTCCCCGCCGAAGCCGAGTATGGCATGAGTTCGGCATTCTACTACCTCTTCGCGGCGCTTGTGTTCCTCATCCCCGTGTCGCTCGTGGCCGCCGAGCTGGCCGCCATGTTCCCCTACCAGCAAGGCGGGATGTTCCGCTGGGTGGGGGAGGCATTCGGCCGCAAGCTGGGCTTCCTCGGCATCTGGCTGCAGTGGATTGAAAGCACCATCTGGTTCCCGACGGTGCTGACATTCGGCGCGGTCTCGCTGGCGTTCATCGGTATGGACCATGTCGCCGACTCCCATCTGGCCGCCAACAAATATTACACCATCATAGTGGTGCTGGCCATCTACTGGCTTGCCACGCTGATTTCGATGAAGGGCCTGGGATGGGTAGGCAAGATTTCCAAGATCGGCGGCATGGTAGGCACCGTGATTCCCGCCTGCCTGCTCGTGATTTTCGGTGTCATCTACCTCGCCATCGGGGGGCACTCGGAGATGAACTTCCACGGCGACTTCTTCCCTGACCTGACCAACTTCGACAATGTGGTGCTGGCGGCATCGATCTTCCTGTTCTACGCCGGCATGGAGATGTCGGGCGTCCATGTCAGACAGATCAAGAACCCGGCAGTCAACTACCCCAAGGCGGTCTTCGGCGGCGCGCTGGTGACGGTGCTGATATTCGTCCTCGGCACCTACGCCCTCGGGGTAATCATCCCGGCAAAGGACATCAACCTGGTGCAGAGCCTCCTGGTCGGATTTGACAACTACCTCGTTTCGTTCCACCTCGACTGGCTGACCCCGGTCATCGCCATCGCCTTGGCGTTCGGCGTGCTCGCCGGAGTGCTTACCTGGGTCGCAGGCCCCTCCAAAGGAGTCTTCGCCGTCGGCCAGGCCGGTTACCTCCCCCCCTTCTTCCAGAAGACCAACAAGGCCGGTGTCCAGAAAAACATCCTCATCGTGCAGGGGATAGCCGTCACCCTGCTTTCACTGCTCTTCGTGGTGATGCCCTCGGTGCAGAGCTTCTACCAGATCCTGTCGCAGCTGACAGTGCTGCTCTACCTCATCGCATACCTGCTGATGTTTGCCGCCGCCATCTACCTGCGCTACTCGATGAAAGAGGCCAAGCGTCCGTTCCGCATCGGCAGCAAGGGCAACTGGCTGATGTGGGTCGTTGGCGGGGTCGGCTTCCTCGGCTCGCTGCTCGCCTTCGTCCTGAGCTTCTTCCCGCCCGACCAGATTTCGATGGGCTCCACCACGGTATGGTATGCCGTCCTCTTCGGCGGAGTGATCCTATTCACGGTCCTTCCCTTCATCATCCTGGCTTTCCGCAAGCCTTCATGGGTCAACCCCAAGAGCGACTTCGTGCCGTTCCACTGGCAGAAAGACCCTGAGTCGCAGGCTCTCCTCAAAGCCGCCCAGCAGGAATACGAGGCCAAGGAGGCCCAGAAGGGACAAGCGTCGGCCGCAGACAACGGCTGAGCCGGCAGCGCCTTCCATACATCCTTACCACACACATATGACAAACCCACAGGGGCTGTCCGGTAGATTCCGGACAGCCCCTGTGGGTCGGTTTTATGTCATGCCCCGGGGGATGGTTACCGCAAGGACTGGTTATTTTGTCTCCTCTTTCTTCTCGTCGGCCTTCTTGTCATCCTTTGCGGGAGCGGCCTTCTTGTAACGGGCGTTCAGGCCGGCGATCACATCGGCGGTGATGTCGAGGGCCGGGTTGAAGTACTGGCCGGGGGAGTAGAGCAGGATCGCGTCGTAGTGCTTGTCGCGGTTGTAGTGTACCAGGAAGTTGTTGATCGAGTCGAGGAATTCCTGCTGCTGGCGGAGGGCCTCCTGCTGGGCGCGGGCCTGGAGGTTGCCCAGGTAGGTCTCGGCCTGCTGCTGCTTGCGGTTGAGATCCTGCATGTCGGCGTTGTATGAGGCCTCGGAGAGGTAGCCGTTTGACTGCACTTTCTGCTGGATGTTGGAGGCCAGACGCTGCAGCTCGCTCTGGCGGCTCTGCATGGCGTTCTCAAGCTCACGGGTGGCACGGAGATTTGTCTCGTTGTAGGTCTTTACCAGGTCGTAGTTGGCCATCACCGAGTCCATGTTGTAATAACGGATGTTGGTGGTGGGTTCGAACTTCTCTCCCTCTGCCTTGACAGTCTTGGGAGCATCCTGGCCTGAGGCCTGTTCTTTCTTTTCCTCACTGCCGGAACAGCTCGCCAGAGTCAGGGCGAAAGCGGCGGTCCCGAGGGCGAAAGCAAGTTTTTTCATTGGTGGCTCTGAATATTGTTTTTTGAGTTGTTATTCTTCTTGAGGCGCTCAAGGGCCTGGCGGCGACGGCGGGGCAGCTCGTGGACATGCCCCGACGGGAACGCTCCCCCCTTGACAAACAAGGCTTTCACACCCAGCAAGACGATGGCGATGGCCAGCAGCGACACCACCGATATGACTGTGACAAGGATGGTTTTCATCGGTTTTAAGCCTATTTTGGGCGCAAATATAAGAAAGTTATGGCAATTTTTGGCCGAATTTCATTTTTATTTTGTAACTTAGCCGTATCGAAACTCGACATTTAACAGAATTTTCAAATCCCAAAGATATTTTAAAAGTCAACCAATGGAAGTTAAAGACCTTCAGCCCAAAGAGGTGTTTGAAATCTTCGACCAGATCACGAAGATTCCCCGCCCGTCCAAGAAAGAGGAGAAAATCCGCCAGTACATCCTCGATTTCGCCAAGGAACACGGCATCGAGGCCAAAGCCGACAAAATCGGCAACGTGATTCTCCGCAAGCCCGCCACCCCCGGCCATGAGAACGCCCCGACGGTGATTCTCCAGGGACACATGGACATGGTTTGCGAGAGCGACCATCCCGGATTCGACTTCGACAACAACCCCATCGAGACCGTCGTCGACGGCGAGTGGGTGAAGGCCAAGGGAACGACCCTCGGCGCAGACAACGGCATCGGCGTAGCCGCCGCCCTGGCCATCCTGACCGACGACAAGCTCGTGCATGGCCCCCTGGAGGCGCTCATCACAATGGATGAGGAGACCGGAATGACCGGAGCCAACAACCTTGAGAAGGGTGAGCTGAAGGGCTCGATGCTCATCAACCTCGACTCGGAGGATGACGCGGAGATTTTCGTGGGATGCGCCGGCGGCATCGACACCGTGGCCACCTTCAATTACAAGCGCTCATTCGCCCCCGTCGATTTCCATTACTTCAACCTCGACGTGCGCGACGGCCTCGGAGGCCATTCGGGCGGTGACATCCACCTGGGACGCGCCAACGCCAACAAAATCATCTCACGCTTCCTCTTCAACCTGATGCAGGCCCATGACGAGGTATGCGTGGCCGAAATCGACGGCGGCAACCTCCGCAACGCAATCCCCCGCGCGGCACACGTGGTATTCGGCGTGCACACCTCACGCAAGGAGGATGTCCGCATCGCGTTCAACAAATACGCCGCCGACATCGAGAATGAATACAAGGGCCTCGAGACCACACTCAAGCTCAGCCTCGACAGTGTCGACAAGCCCGATTTCACAATCGACACCGCAACCTCGCGCAACCTCGTCATGGCCCTGTACAGCGCCCCCCACGGCGTGCAGTCATGGAGCCGCGACATGGAGGGACTGGTAGAGACCTCGACCAACCTCGCGTCGGTGAAGATGGCCGACAACGACAAAATCGTGGTGACAACCTCGCAGCGCTCCTGCGTGGACTCCCGCAAATATGACATCGCCAACCAGGTGGAGGCCCTCTTCCTCCTGGCCGGGGCCGAGGTGAAGCACGGCGACGGCTACCCCGCCTGGACCCCCAACCTCGACTCCCCCGTCATGAAGATGGCGTCAGACGCTTACGAGGAACTTTACGGGGTGAAGCCCGCCATCAAGGGCATCCACGCCGGCCTCGAATGCGCCCTCTTCCAGCAGAACTATCCTGAACTTGACATGGTTTCGTTCGGGCCGACCCTGCGCGACGTCCACTCCCCCTCGGAGCGCATGCACATCCCCGCTGTGGAGCGTTTCTACCAGCAGCTGCGCCGCACCCTCGAGAAGGTGGCAGCCCTCTGAACCCTCCCCGACCGACCATGAAGAACTACCGACTTGTCATAGCCCTGGGGCTGCTCGCCTGCCCGTCGGCCATCACGGCCTTCGGCGCGGCGGCCCCGGGGGCTCCCCCCTCCCCGGAGGAGGAGCCCGCCCCGCTGACCCAGGATCCTCCGGTGCCTGTCCCCATACAGGAGCCTGAGGTACCGTTCCCGGCCCCGGACTCCCCTCCTGAGCCGGAAGAGCTGGGCCAGAGGGAACGTGACAGGTCGGTAGTACTCTTACCGGTCGACGACACCACCCCCGACGGACATTTCTCGCGCCTGTCAGAGGAGGATTTCCGCGAAGTGGCCGAGGAACTCGGCGTAGAGGTCGCGGCCATCAAGGCCGTGGTCGACATCGAGGCCGGCAAAGCCCACAAGGGGTTCTACCAGCCCGGCAAACCGATCATCAACTTCGACCTGTCGATGTATCGCAAGTTCGCCCCAAAGCACGGTGTCTCGCTGACCTCGGCCAGGAAAAAAGCCCCGGTGATTTTCGCGCGCCCCGACACCCGCAAATACGGCTCCTACCAGGCCGCGCAATACGCCCGGCTCGAGGCAGCCCGCGCCATCGACGACGCGTCGGCGCTGGAATCAGCCTTCTGGGGGATGTTCCAGATCGGGGGATTCAACTGGAAGCTCTGCGGATGCTCCTCGGTCGAGGAATTCGTGGAGAAGATGAGCCGGTCAGAACGCGACCAGCTCGAACTGTTTGCCCGCCTCGTCACCAACTGCGGGATGCTCAAGCCGCTGCAACAGAAGCAATGGCTCAAGTTCGCCCTCAAATACAACGGCCCCAGGGCCAAGTCGCGCGGCTACCACAAACGGATGGCCTCATCCTACGCGCGCCACAAGGCGCAGGAGCAGCAGTGACGTTCTCCGCCCCCTGTCAGCCGCCCGCTCTCCTTCCAATCCTTTCATCCTGTTGTCATCACAATCTTCCTTATCAATAAGCAATGACAGAATTCCTCGCCCAATACAACCTGACGGGCCTGCTCCTCGGCCTGTGCAGCTTCCTGATAATCGGCATCTGCCATCCGCTCGTAATCAAAGGTGAATACCACTTCGGCGTGCGCTGCTGGTGGGCCTTCCTCCTTGGGGGCATCATAGCCGGGGCCGCCTCGCTGGCCGTCACCGACTTCTTCTGGCAGACCCTGCTCGCGGTGGCCGCTTTCTCATGTTTCTGGAGCATCCTTGAGGTGTTTGAGCAACGCGAAAGGGTGCGCAAAGGCTGGTTCCCGGCCAACCCCCGCCGCTCCCCCCGGCCCAACGACGCTCCGGAGGAGAAACAGGCAGGGAAAGGGCAGTGAAACGCCCCCTCTTCACCGCACAACAATTATTTGGCCATGTCAGATTTTTAAGCTAACTTTGCGGTGACAGTCCAAGACAAATTCAAATTGGGTCTCGCCCGTCGACAAGGGCGAGGCGCATTGTTTTTGTTGCCAGCCTGGTGTTGACCGGCTGGAAGACGACAACTCAAACGATTTTATCCAAAGGCGGCCGCCACAGGCCGCTTAATTTTCATTGTAAATCCTAAAAGTTCTAAATATCATGGCCTTGACCTACATGACCAAAGATGGCTACAAAAAGAAAATGGAGGAGATAGCCTACCTCGAAAGCGTGGAGCGTCCGCGCGTATCCGCAGCCATCGCCGAAGCCCGCGACAAGGGCGACCTCTCTGAAAACTCTGAATACGACGCTGCCAAGGAAGCCCAGGGCATGCTCGAGATGAAGATAGCCAAGCTCAAAGACCTCGTGGCCAACGCCCGCATCATCGACGAGAGCAAGCTCTCGACCGATGAGGTGGCCATAATGTCGAAGGTGAAGATGAAAAACGCCGCCAACGGCATGGAGGTGGAATACACCATCGTAGCCGACTCCGAGGCCAACCTCCGCGAGAAGAAAATCGGGGCCTCCACCCCCATCGCCAAGGGCCTGCTGGGCCACAAGAAAGGGGATGTGGTGGAAATCAAGGTTCCCGCCGGGACAATGAAATTCGAGATCCAGGAAATCTCGTTCTGACCCACAACCCATCACCGACAGAAAAAATGGCAACGATATTCTCACGCATAGCCGCCGGGGAAATCCCCTCATACAAGGTGGCCGAGGACAAAGACCACTTCGCCTTCCTCGACATCAACCCCGTCCATCCGGGCCACGTGCTGGTCATCCCCCGCAAGGAGACCGACTACATCTTCGACCTCTCCGACGAGGAATACAGCTCCCTGATGTTGTTTGCCAAACGTGTGGCCAAGGCCATCCGCAAGGCCATCCCGTGCAAGAAGGTCGGAGTGACCGTCATCGGGCTGGATGTCAACCATGTCCATGTCCACCTGGTGCCGATGGAGACAGGAGCCGACATGAACTTCTGCGCCCCTAAGCTCACCCTCCCCGCCGAGGAGATGGAGAGCATTGCCGCGAAGATAGCCGCCGAGTTTGAATAACCAATCCTCACCCCCGACTATGAAACTGTCAAGAATCCTCCTCTCATCCCGCCTGGCGATGGCCGCCCCGCTCGCAGCCGCGCTTCTGCTGGCCGGATGCTCCCAGACGAAATGGAGCGCCGAAGGCACCATCGCCGGAGCCTCTGGCAAGGACATCGTGATCGAGGCCCCCAACGCCGCCGGAAACTGGTATCCGCTCGACACCGTCACTGCCGACAAAAACGGCTCGTTCAAGGTCTCCGGCCTCCCGTTCGGCCACCCCGAACTGCTGCGTCTCACCATCGGCGGGCAGTCGGCCTACTTCCCCATCGACTCAATCGAGACGGTGACCATCGAGGCCGATGCCGCCAACCTCCAGGCTTCCACACGCCTCTCAGGCTCCGGGTCGGCCGAGAAGATGCAGGAGGTCAACGACCTCATCGCCAAAGTCACGAAGGCCGACGGAGAGAACGCCGCCGCGTTTGACCCCGACCTGAAACGCAACCTGGCCGAGGTGATACTCCGCGATCCCGCCGACATCGTCGCCTACTACCTGATTTTCCACCGCGTGGGCGACACGCTGATTTTCTCACCCGAAGAGAAAAGCGACCTCCGCATCATCGGGGCCGTGGCCAACGCCTACACCCAGCACCGCCCCTCTGACCCGCGCACCGCGCTGCTGAAAGACATCTACCTGTCGAACCGCAAGGCCGGCATGTCGCCGTCGGCGCCCACCGACACGATTGTGGCCCGCGAGATGCAATTTCCAGAAATCGACCTCATGGATGAGAAAGGGGTTGCCCACAAGCTGTCTGACGTAGCTTCGTCGGGCAAAGTGGTCATACTCTGCTTCACC
Source organism: uncultured Bacteroidales bacterium (assembly GCA_958418815.1). Classification (GTDB taxonomy): domain Bacteria; phylum Bacteroidota; class Bacteroidia; order Bacteroidales; family Muribaculaceae; genus UBA7173. The sequence continues at coordinate 52,849 of CATZGB010000007.1, forward strand.
GCCTACACCGCCCAAGGCTCGCAGGCCCTCAACGTGGAGCTGAACAAGGTATATTCCGCCCACAAGGCCCAGGGGCTCGAAATCTACCAGGTCGGACTCGACGACGACGAGTTCCAGTGGAAGGAGTCGGCCCGCAACCTCCCCTGGATCACAGTCTACAACTCACCCCGCAACGGCGCGGAGGCCCTCATCGACTACAACATCTCCACCCTCCCGGCGATTTTCATCATCAACCGCAACGGCGACCTCGTGGAGCGCGTCGAGACCCTCAACAGGCTTGACTCCACCGTCAGCCGCTATCTCTGACACCCCCAAATCCACGGCCTGATGAGAATCCTGCTGATGGGCGACGCAAGCAACTTCCACCGCACCCTGGCGACTGGGCTGCGGCGACTGGGCTGCGACGTCACTGTGGCCTCGTCGGGCAGCGGATTCATGCAGACCTACCGCGACATAGACCTCCGGCGTCCCTTTCCAGGGAAAGCCGGGGGTCTCGCGCTATGGGCGAGGCTCAACGGGCCGCTGCGCCGTCGACTCAAAGGCTACGACGTGGTCAGCGTCGCCAACCCGGTGTTTGTCGACCTCAAGCCCGGCAGGGTCAGGCAGGTGTTCCACAGGCTCAAGCGAGACAACGGCGCGGTGTTCCTCACCGCCCTTGCCACCGACCTCCTCTACATCGAGGAATGCCTCGATCCCGGCAGTCAGATGCGGTACAACGAATTCCGCATCGGCGACCGCCCCGCTCCATACGCCCTGCGGCATCCTGAGATCATACCCGCGTGGCAGACCCCTCCGCTCAGCGACTGGTGCGAAGAGTTCTACGCCGGGATTGACGGGGCCGTCAGCGCACTTTACGAATACCATCTGGCTTTGGCGCGCCGCCTGCCCGCCGACAAGACCGCTTACGGCGGCATACCCATCGACACCTGCTCCCTTGCCCCTGTCGACCTCCCGGAATCGCCCCAACCGGTAAGGATAATGCTCGGACGCCACCGCGGACGTATGGAGGAGAAGGGCACCGATCTGCTCGAGACGGCAGCCAGACGCGCCATCGACAGCAATCCCGGGAAAGGGGAACTGGTCATAGTGGAGAACCGTCCCTACGACGAGTATCTGTCGCTGATGAGGAGCGCCCACCTGGTAGTAGACCAGGCTTACAGCCACACCCCGGCCACCAACGCGCTGCTGTCGATGGCCTACGGAATACCGACCGTCTCGGGGGGCGAACCTGGTTTCTACGACTTCATCGGCGAGCCCGACACCCCCCTGCGCCGCCCAGTCATCAACTCCCCGGTCGACCTTGACGGGATGACAGCAATGTTTGACCACATCCTCACACACCCCGAGGAATTGCGTCCCCTCGGACAAGCCTCACGCGATTTCGTGATGCGCAACAACGAATGCTCCGTTGTCGCGCGACGTTTCCTCTCATTCTGGCAGTCACGCCTGAAATAACAAGCCACTCCAACCTGCTCTCTTATGTCCTCTCTGACCTATTATATTGAATACCACTACGCCGGAAGACTCCACCCGTTCGGCTTCCGGCTCCCGGTGAATGACGATGTGGCACTGCTTGGCCGCGACCCGCAGGCCACGGTGCGCTTCTATGACGACACCCCTACCGTCAGCCGCCGCCACGCCCTCATCCGCCGCCAGAACGGGCAATACATCCTCGAACCACTTTCGCCGACAAACTCCACCCTGCTCAACGGGCAACGGATTTTCCGCCCGACAGTGTTGCGCAGCGGCGACGAGATAAGGCTGTCGACCGACGGGCCGCGTCTCGGGGTGATATTCCCCTCCGAGCCCCTCAGGCGATTCCAATCAGCCGCCCCTGCCCCCAGAGCCGCCAACCCGCCGCGACAGTCCAAAAGCGCCCTGCTCTGGTTCGTGGCCATACTGGCCGCCGCGGCCATCGGTTTCGGAGTCTGGAAAATCGCGGAACTCACTTCAGCCAACCGCCGTCTCGACGAGATTGTGGCGCGTCAGGCCGCCAGCCAGACTGAGCCGCAGCAATCCTCCACCGGTAATCCTGCCGCGGATAACGGCGGCGCGGGGAGAGTGACATCAACATCTTCCCCCTCCCCTGTCGCAGGCGGGTCGCCATCCGAGGCCGCGATGAAAGAGGCCGACAAAAGCGTCTACTACGTGATGGCCCTCGGATTTGAGGTGACCACCCCTTACGGCCAACGCTACGAAATCAAATGCGGCAACGGCTCAGGGCAGATTCCCGGATGGTCAGGCACCGGATTCCTCCTCTCCGACGGCCGTTTCGTCACGGCGCGGCATGTCGTAGAGCCATGGTATTTCCTCGACGGAGGCGACACCAGCCGCGAGATGCTCTCGCTCAACATCCTGGCGAGCAACGGAGGGAAGGTGGTGGCCCGTTTCGGCGCGGTCTCATCGACCGGAGACCAGATATTGTTCTCATCAAGCGACTGCCAGACAGACCGCGGCGGCGACCAGCTGAGGCGCACACGCTCAGGCGAGCTTGTGGCGGTGGCCCCGACGGGAGCGCGTGACTTCGCCACTGTCGGTACGGGGCGCGCCGGCGGACTGCCATTCAGCCCGGAAGCATCGCGCACCCTGAGCCGTGGCACCAAACTGACTGTGCTGAGCTTTCCCCTCGGCCTTGGAGCCAACTCATACAATGACATAAACCCTGTCTACGGATCGGCCACCGTGGCCGCCGACGGCCTCCAGGAGGGCATGATACTCACCACCGAGACGACCTACGAGAAAGGCTCGTCGGGAGGGCCGGTGTTCATCACCGACTCATCCGGACAGCTCGTGGTGGTCGGCATCACCTCGGCCATCGCAGGCCGCTCCACCGGGTTCATCGAGCCAATCTCCTCGATACATTAATCCATGCATCCCCGGCCAACCCCGTAACCTCAGGCACAAACGGCCCCGCATCCGTCAGTCAGGATGCGGGGCCGATTATTTGTCTGAACTCCGGCGAGACAGCACACACGCGTGTGCCGCCGTGGTCAGAGTGAGTAGAATGCGGTGAAAGCGTCGATTATCGAAAGGTGGTCGGCCACGGCCGCAGTCTCGCGGCATGAATGCATGGCCCACTGGGGCGCGCCCATGTCGACACCGTCAAGCTCAATCTGGGATGTCAGGATGTTGCCCAGGGTGGAGCCGCCCGGGGTGTCGCTGTGGTTGACAAACACCTGGCAGGCGACATCAGCCCGCTCGCATATGCCACGGAACACCGCCGCCGACCTCGCGTCGGTCATATACTTGCAGTTGGCGTTGATTTTAACCACCGGGCCGTCGCCGGGGACAGGATGGTTGGTGGGATCCTGCTTCGACGGATAGTTGGGGTGGAGGGCATGGCCGTTGTCGGCCGACACCATGAAGGAGTTGGCCACAGCGCGGGAATATGTCTCGAAATCGCCACACAGACGCTGGAAAATCCCTCTCAGAATCGGCGAGGCAGCCCCCTGCTTGGTGCCCGAGCCGGTCTCCTCGTTGTCGAATATGGCCATCACCCGGGTCATCGCGTCGGGCTGCCGCGACTCCGCCGAAGCGGTAAGGGCCGTGACAGCCGCGTGGGCCATCTCCAGGTCGTCGATACGGCCCGAGGATATGAATTCCTCGTTAAGCCCGAAGAGACATGCCGGAGTGGTGTCGTAAAGCGTCAGGTCAAAGTCGAGAATCTCCTCCGGGGCCACACCCAGCTCGGTGGCGACCATGCGGGTGAGCAACCCTTTCCCCTCCTCTTTCGAGGCGACGCGTCCCAGCACCGGGAGCATGTCGCGCTGCTTCGACAGGGGGTTGCCGTCATTGACCGAGCGGTTGTAATGGATGGCCAGGTGGGGGATAGTAAGCAACGGACGGTAGAAATTGACAAAGCGTGTGACGGGACGCAACGGCGACTCGCCGCGAAGGATCACGCGGCCTGATATCGACAGCGGACGGTCAAACCATGTGTAAAGTATCGGGCCGCCGTAGACCTCGGTGTTGAGCGTCACCACGCCCCCCTCGTTGACTATCTCGGCGTTGGGCTTGATGCGGAAACCGGGGGAGTCGGAATGGGCGGATATGACCTTGAATCCCGCCGCCGGGTCTTCCCCGACGATGAAGGCGAACACCGCCGATGAGTTCTTTACCACATAGCGGCGGTCGCCCGGTTTCAGGCTCCATCTGTCAGCCATGTCAAGGGGTGTGAACCCTGCCCTGTCGAGGCGGTCGGTGAGATTCTTCACCGCAAGGAAATTGCAGGGTGATTCATTGAGGAACTTCAGCAGGTCGGCGGTCTGGGGTTTCATAGGGGTTGTCTGATTTAAGGTGGTTGGCAATATCTGTCACTGGCGGCGCGAGGTGCCGAAAGGCGGTTCGGCGAAGAGGTCGCGCATCTCCTGGGGGATGACAAACACATCCTCGGGCTTGCGGGGGCGCAGCGGCTCGAACCATCTGAACTGCGGCAGGTAGTACAACTGCTTCTTCGCGAGATACAGCGGAGTCATCGTGCCGGAGGTCTCGGGCCAGAGTTTCATGCGCCGCAGCTCCTGGTTGAGGAAATCAGCGGCCATGTATGAGCTTTCGAGGTTGGCGATTTTGTTGTAGGTGGAGTCATTCTCCTGCGGCAGCATTATGGCCTGCACATTGCCGCTGACATCGAGATGGCGCAGCTCGCCATTTTCGAATGTGGCAAACATCTCCTTTCCGGTGAGCTGGTTGTAGAACTCCTCGTCGATATGCTCGGCCACAAAGCCGAAATCGGGAAGCCTCGCCCAGTCGACAGTCGAGTCGTTGAGATGGAGTATTATCTTGTTTCCGAAAATCTGCTTGTTCTCATTCCAGACCACAGGATGCTTGTCGAGATGGAGCAGGGAGTCTTTGCTGACGAATGTCATCGAGTCGCAAAGCCCCTGCAGGTCGACGCGGAAGAATTTCACATTGGGGTGGGCCACCAGATAATGTACCGTGTCGGGCAACTCCGGTTCGGCCTTGGGGGGTATGGCTGTGGCCACGGAGTCGGCAGGCATCATCACAGCCGCCACAGAGTCTGGAATGACAGGTGCGGCAGCCACGGAGTCGACCGGGATGGAATCAACAGCCATGGAGCCAGCTGATATGGCGCCATCCGATATGGAATCGGCAGCCGTCGGTGCCATCGCGGGGAGCATCGCCCGCGGCTCGTCATCCGCGACCTCCGGGAAGAAGACACGGCGGAAGGTGGATATGGTGTCGCCATGGAGATAGAGGGTGTCGGCCTGGGAATACTCCTTGGCCAGGGCGTGGCCGTAGACGCGCGCAGAGTCGGCATCCTCATAATAGAATCCGTAGTCGCCGAGCAACGTTACCTTCTTGGCGGTGTCTACCATCTCTATGTTTCCGAAAGCCTCGCCGAAGCCGGTCTGCTGGTCGTAATAGAGGGTGTCACCGGTGAGGGTGTTGCCGTTTTTCGCCACCACGAGCGAGCGGCGGTAGAGGTCAGCCTGCTGGGTGTCAGTGTTGTAGATACCGTCGGTGGTATGGATTGTGCCATCTTTCGAGACTATGGTCGAGACCGTGTCGAGGATGGCGATGTGGGTGTTGGTGTTGTAGAGCATCTGCTCCGAGAAGATGTCGAGGGTGTCGTTGTCGCGGAGGCTGTGAAGCTCCACCCTGTCGCGGAAGAGCGCGTCCTTGGTGGTCGGGGAGTATTCCCCATACCATGAGGTGAGCCGGTTCTTGGGGTCGGTCAGCACGCCCCCCACTTCGTAATATCCCAGGTCGATGCCGAGGTCGTAGTTGAATATGTCTGTGGTCAGGGTGACATCGCGGTTGATGAGCCTCACCTTCTTTCCGAAATCGGCGTAGAGGACAGCGAGCTGGGTGGTGTCGGCGTAGTCAAGCTCGTCGGCATACACAAAGAGGGTGTCGCCCTGTTGCATCCTGACATTGCCGTAGGCCTCGATGGCCCCGGGGGAGTCATAGAAATGGGCGCTGTCGCAATACATGAACATGCCTCCGCGCCTGAACTCCACATTCCCGACCACTATCTGGTAGTCTGCGTCGGCGGCTTTCTTCAGCACGTCGGCGCGCTCAAGGAAGACGCGCCCGGTCTGGTTGCGGTTGGCCGTGGGTATGGTGGGGCGGATGGGGGTGTTGTCACGGCGCATTGTCCCCTTCCGCGGTGTCTGGGCGAAAACCGACACCACGACCATGGCCATCGCCATCAACGACAACCACTGCAATCCGCTGAATCCTTTACGGCCCAATATCCTGTCTGGTTTAAACCGGGATTACCTGCGCAGCCACTCGGGATGCTCAAACTCGCAGTCGGCCCAGTTGTCCTCAATCTTGACATATGTGTCGCGGATCTTGCGCGAGAGCCAGTCCTTGACCATCTGCTGCTTGGCGGAGTTCTCATACATGCCCTTGATTGTCTGGTAGTCCTCCGAGAGGTTGGCGCGGTGGGCCGGGATGCGCTGGGTGAGCTTCACGATGGCGACGATGTCGCGGTCGCGTTTGGGGTCTTTCATGATGAAAGCCTCCGACACATCCCCTACCTGCATCTTGTCGACCACTTTGGCGACCTCCTGGGGGAGGTCTTTCATCTCAAAGCGGGTGGTGCCGTTGGCCTGGTTGAGCATGCGCCCCTGGTTGTTGCGGGTGTCCTTGTCCTGAGAGAGTATCGGGGCGGCCTCCTCGAATGTGAAGCGCTTGTGGGTCACGATGTTGGCCCTCACCGAGTCGAGGCGGTGGAGAGCCTCGGTCAGCTCCTGGTCGGAGACTTTGGGGCGCAGCAGTATGTGGCGGGTGTTGACCCTGTCGCCGCGCTTCTCGATGAGCTGGATGATATGGTAGCCATACTGGGTCTCCACAATCTTGGAGACCTTGCGGGTGTCATTGAGGTTGAAGGCCACGGCGGCGTATTCCGGCTCGAGGTGGCCACGGCCCATGAAGCCGATTTCACCGCCTCGCACGCTTGAGCCGGGATCCTGGCTGTAAAGGATGGCGAGGGTCGAGAAATCGCCCTCACCCTTGTTGATGCGGTCGGCATACTGGCGCAGGCGCGACTTGATGTCGTCTATCTCCTCCTGCGGAATCTTGGGGTTGATGGTTATTATCTCACACTCGACCTGCAGGGGGACGAATGGGATGGAGTCCTGGGGCAGGGTGGAGAAATAGCGGCGCACATCGCTGGGGGTGACCTTGAGGTCTTTGGTCAGCGACGCCTGCACCTGCTGAACGCGGTACTGGTTGCGCATCACGTCGGAGAGCTGCGAGCGGAACTCGGAGATGGGCTTGCGGAAATACTCCTCGACCTTCTCCTTGCTGCCGAGATTGGTGATGAGGTAGTTGAGGCGCTGGTCCACCGCCATGGAGACCATTGACTCCTGCACCTCGACGGTGTCCATGTCGGCCTGATGGAGGAAGAGCTTCTCGATGGCGAGCTGCTCGGGCACCACGCAGTAGGGGTCGCCGTTGACAGGTGTCTTCTCATAAAGCATCTGCTGGTATGCCTCCTCGATCTCGCTCTTGTAGATAGGCTGGTCGCCGACCATCCAGGCCACCTCCTCGATTATGTTGTTGCCCGGGGTCCCGGGAGCGGCCACGGAGGCCAGGGCCACGACTGCGGCGCCCAGGAGGGACAGTAACGGTTTTTTCTTCATAAACATCAATGACGAATTTGGCGCAAAGTTACGCTTTCTTTTCCAAACTCTGATGTTAATAGACCGTAATTTTGCGCTTTAGAGGGAAAAACCTTAACTTTGCAGCATGATTGCTCCCCGCGCGGGGAGCATATCACGCCCCCACCCCTGTCCCCATGAAATTCATCTCTGCTTTTCTGCTCACACTCATATCCTTGCTCCCCTGCGCCGCATCCTCTTTCACCGACCGCGATGTGGAGAGGTCGCTCACACAGCTCGACAACGAGCTGAAGCACCGCGACCATTACCTCGAGAAACGTGTCAGCCGGCTCGACTCGCTGAAAAAGGTGAGGCGCGGTCTGGAGGGGAAAGACACCCTGGCCTGGCTCGAGACCACGATGGAGATAGCCAAGGGCTACAACTCGTTCAACAACGACTCCGCCATCATATACTACACCAAGGGGTATGACGCGGCGCTGGGAATCGCCACCGCCACTCCCCCCTCGCCGCTGGCCAGCACGGCAGACTCGCTGCAGGCCGAGTTCCGCCTGCGCCGCGCCACATACATGTCGCTCAGCGGTTTCGTCTCTGACGCGATCAACGAATATGAGGCTGTCGACACCTCCCGCATGAACGACGGGCTGAAGGCCACCTACCACGAGTCGGGTCGTCAGATGTATTACTTCATCTCCTCTTATTACGAGGGATGGCTGGAGACCTACGACTACTGGAACAACCGCTCCATCGAGTCGCAGCGGCAGCTGATCCCGCTGCTCGACCCGGCGAGCAACGAATACCTCCTCAACCTCGGGGAATATTTCTACAACATCCGTGAGTATGCCCGCAGCCGGGAAATCCTGCTCGACCTGCTCGGGAAAATAAAGAAGGACTCCCCGACATACGCCATCGCGACACATATCCTGGCCTCAATCGCCCTGACGCGGGGCGACCGCAACGAGCATCTCTATTTCCTCACCCAGTCGGCCATCGCCGACACCCGCCAGGCCACACTGGAGGTGACCTCGCTCCAGGAACTCGCCGGGGTGCTGTACCAGATGGATGACAAACGGCGCGCCCATGAATACATCTCAGTGGCGATGAACAACGCCGTCGAGAGCCGCGCCTCGGTCAGGATGATGAAGACCACCGAGCTGCTATCGCTGGTCGAGGGTGACCACAACTCGCAGATTGCCCTTTGGCGCACCTGGATGTATGCCATCATCGCCGTGCTGGTGATGTGCATGTTCGCCCTCATCGTGTCAATCTTCTTCCTGCGCAGGCAGCTCACGCGTGTGGCGCGGATGAAACAGGAGCTGCAAGACGCCAACCAGACCAAGGATGTCTACATCAGCCAGTTCCTGTCGCTGTGTTCGATTTACATGGACAAGCTCAAGCAGTTCGGCAAGGTCGTCAACCGCAAGATTTCAGCCGGACAGGTCGACGACCTCTACAAGCTGACCAAGTCGGGCAAATTCGTCGAGGAGCAGAGCGCCGACTTCTACAAGGTCTTCGACGACGCGTTCCTGCACATATATCCCAACTTCGTCGAGTCTGTCAACAGCCTGCTCAGGCCCGAGGAGCGGATAGTGCTGGCCGACGACGAGCAGCTCAACTCTGACCTGCGCATCCTCGCCTTCATGCGCCTGGGCATCGACGACACCACCCGCGTGGCCCAGATTCTCAACTTCTCGGTCAACACCATCTACGCTTACCGCAACCGCCTGCGCAACCGCGCCATCAACCGCGCCACCTTCGAGTCAGACATCATGGCCATCGGCTCGCTCGACGACGCAAACTGAAACCTGCCTGCATGCTCCCGCTCGACGAGGGGAAGCATACAGGCAGGCATCATTTCATCCAGGGTGTTCTTGCGAGGCCGGTCACCTGATGACCACCTTGGTCACATCCGCGCCTTGACGACGGATAAAGATTCCGCGTGACGGGGTCTCCACTTTCATACCGTTCAGGTCGAAGTACTCGACAGGGAGCTGCTTGTCACTCTCCACTGCCTCGACAGCCGACTGGCCGAGCTGGCCGATAGCAATCTTGCTGACATCAAGACCGGTACCCTTTATGCGCATGCCTTCCGACTTGAACCTTTCTGCATCGGCCGCAGCGATAGTGTAGACGGTGTTGACAGTGCCGGGCTGGAAGCAAGCATAGCTGTCGGTGTTGGTGGCAGTCTTGTCTGTCGCCTCAGCCATGGACCAGTCGAAATAGTCAATCTCCATTTTGCCGTATGATGCGCCTCCCTGCACATTGAAATCCACATGCATCTCCATGCCCGGGGTCACACATTGCAGTTTTTCAGGAGCGATCTCGATGCAGGTAGACCAGTCTGAGGAAAACACCGCCTTTCCGGTCCAGAGGTAGCCCGTGGCGTCGAAAGAGTCTGTGCCCTCAACCGAGCCGGAGGTTCCGGAGCCTCCGCCGCCATGGTTTCCACCGCCGCCCTGGTTTCCGCCACCCTGGCCGGCGTTCTCCCCTTTGGTGAAGACAACCTTCTCAAGGGTTATGTTGTATCCCTTGATTATCATGCCTCGGCGGTTGAAATTCGCTATGTCGCCGTCGGCGATTTCGTAGGTCGTAGTGATGGATCCGGCATCGAAGCATCCGTCGGCATTCAGCCCTGTGCAGCTGCCGTCGGTGTCCTTGGCAATCTCATAGTTGCCGAAATCTATCTCAAGTTTGCCGTAAGTGTCGTCGTCATTGACCTTGAAATCCACTATCAGGCGGCTGCCGTTGCCAAGCACACTGCGGAAGTTGGCGGGCTTGATGTGAAGCACTGAACTCCAGTCTGTGCCGAGGTTCACCTCCCCGGTCCAGGTGACGTTGTCGTCGCCGGTTGTAATCGAGCCGGGCATGTCGCCCCCGGTGTTGCCGCCACCCTGGCCGGGCAGCTCCGACTCGTCAGCGATTCCGCCAAGTTTCACGGCTGTGATGACGACCATGTTTCCATACACATATATGCCCCCCTTGAACTTGTCAAGCTCTTCGGGAACCACTATGAATGTGCTTGAGGTAGTCCCAGCAGGGTACACACCCCCCACAAGGTTCGAGGCCGTGGCGTTGATTCCCGGGAGCGTCTTCTGGCCGGAGTCTTTGATGTCAAGTTTGCCGCTCTCGGCCCCTTCGGCGACTGTGAACTCCACGATGACTTTCTGCATCGGCTGCACTGATTCAAGCTTGTCGGCAAGGATTTTCACACGCTTGCCCCATTTGCCGGTCACGCATTCGCCGGTCCAGATTGTGGTTTCAGTCTCTGCCTGGCTCTCTTCATATGTAGCCACGGGGTTAATGGCTTGAGCGACGCCTCCTGAGACAAACGAGGCCGCAAGCATCACGATCAAGTTCTTCAACATAGGATTTTTGATTTATTGATAGTATCTGTTTGAAATTATTTTCAGGGTATCCGGATAAAAGGGTTTTACGGCTCAGGGCCGGCAGTCGGGTTTCTGCGGTGTAAAATTAGATGTAAGAATCATCCGGGCATATGCCTGTTTGTTGAAAACATATGTATCGTTTGTGTAACTCCCCGCTGACTGTTATCGTTTTACAGATTTGCGCTACCAAATGCGCGACCTTGCGGGGAGATGAGGCCGGCAGCCCGGAGCCACCCTCCTTGAGGCGCGGAGGGTGTCGGCGGAATCACATATTCCCGCATTTTGATGAGACTTGGAATTTTGTTAAATTTGCACCATTATGAAAATGCGCCTCCTGATCATTTCGCTGTTGTATGTCTTATGCGTCCCATGCCTGACCGCTGCCCGCAACGAGATTTTCTTCCGCAAGCTCGGCAACCCCAAAGAAGCTTACGGAGACGAGGTCCATCAGATACTGATGGACCGCGACGGATACGCGTGGATCATAACAACCGACCGCCTGTTGCGATTCGACGGCAAAAACATGAAACGGTATAGCGGCCTGAAAGCAGAGCGTCTGGCAATCGACTCATGCGGGGTGATGTACGCCTCAGGCCCCAACTGCCTGCTTCGCCACGACCGTATGAACGACATGTTTGACAGCGTGCCGCAATGGTCTGCGGCCCTCAATGACAACAACGGTCACCTGTGGCTGTTTGACACCCGGGGTGGCAATTGCCTGGTCGACGGCACCAGGGTCAAAGTCCCGGCCGAGCCAGCAGCCGCGTTGCTCACCCGCGACGGCAGATTCTCATACATCCTTGACAAAAAAGGACGCCTGTGGCAGGCACAGCGGGGAAAAGAACCCGGCAAAATAGACTCCATTCCCATGTCGGTCGCCAATGGGGCCTCCCTGTTCCAGGACCGGGAGGGGAACATACTTTTCTGGGATTCATTCTCACCGGGCATACACCGTCTCGCCGCCGACGGCCATGAGACCCTTATGCCGGGAATCACGGTGAGGAGCCTTGCCCAGGACACGGATGGCTGTTTTCATATAGCATCCAACGACAACGGGCTGCTTCGCGCGTCGCCTGATTTCAAATCGGTCGCCCCGACTCCAACAACAGGCCTGCCGTCAAATCATACCTCATTCATAATGACCGACCGCAAAGGTCGCCTGTGGCTCGGCGCTTCATGGGGAGCGGCGATGGCCAACCCCGCGAGGATAAAGGTGATGCGCCACCGTATCAGCAAAAACGTCGACATCAGCGCCATCGTCGAGATGCCCGGCGACCGTCTATGGCTCGCCCTCGACGGCGACGGAATCGCGGAGGTCTCCGACGGCGACCGGCTGTCGCGACACAAAAGCGGTTCAGACGGGAGCGCGCCGTGGAGCAAGACCACCAGGCTTCTTCCCGTTGACACCAGCCGCCTGCTCGCCCTGACATATGGCGACGGAGTATATCTTTATGACACCCGAAGCGACCGAGTGTCAAAGGCGGAGGGAGCGCCTGACCACGCCAAGGCCGCAACGGCATCCCCGCTGTCATCCACATACTGGATAGGATCACACATGAAGGGGGTATATGGTTTCGACAAGGAGCTGAACCGCATTTGCCACCACACGACGGAGCCAGACGGGCTGCGCACCGACTTCATCAATGACCTTTGCTCCACTGCCGACGACACCGTCTACATAGCCACCGGTTATGGGGTCTACAAGTTACATGCCCCCGACGGCACCCCGCGTATCGCCGCGCCCTCCCTGGCCGACATCTCGGCCAGGTGCATAGCCTCAGACACCCGTGGCAATGTCTGGATCGGCACCGCCCGGGGGTTGCTGCGCTACAGGCCCTCCACCGGAAAGGTCAGCAGGGTAACGTCTCTGGGCCATGAGTGCATCAACAGCGTGGCCACCGACAGCCGGGGACACCTGTGGGCGCTAAGCCCTGTGGGGCTGCACCGTATCATGGCGGCCCCCGACGGTCGGCTGTACACCTCGGCGTATCTTCTCGGCGAGGATTTCCCGGCCATAAATGTCACAAGCATGTCTATGGCCAGGGGGAAGATATACCTTGGAGGAAACGGCAAATACATCGAGCTGCAACTGCCGGCGGCCCACCCGGAGAAGCCGTCGCGGATTCTGCTCCCCGACTTTCCCCCCGGCGTGGAGTCGCTAACCTTTGACGTGGGGGAAGCACCCCGGCTCAGGGTCGCCACCGACAACCTTTCAGAGGCAGTGCCATATATCGAATACCGTCTCGACAACCAGCATGAGTGGACCGAGGCCACTGACGGCACAATCCCCTTGGACTCACTCGGTGCCGGCTCTTACACCCTGAGCATACGTCTGGCCGGCAACATCGAATCCCCAGTAAAAGAGCTGGGCGTTGAAATAAGGCCTGCCTTCCCCTTTGGCGCAAAAACAACGGCGGCAATCATCGTCGTGATTGCCGCCGCAGCAGTATTGGTGATTTCATCGCGCAGGGTAGCCGCCGGGAAAAACGCCTCGCTGACATCTGCGGGTGCCCCACATGCCCAGCGTAACCAGCCGACCCCGCAGGTGTCCGTTGACCCTTCGCCAATAAAGACGAGTTCCCAGGATGAACGGTTCCTGCAAAGGGCGAGGGAGGCTGTCGAGCAGCGCATGGCCGATTCAGACTTCGGCGTTGACGAGTTCGCCTCGCAGATGTGTGTCAGCCGGAGCGGACTGTACAAAAGGCTTATGTCCCTGACCGGGCTGTCGCCCAACGAGTTCATCCGGCAGATGAGAATCAAGCGAGGCCGCGACCTTCTGCGGGCGGATGCCGGGAGCATCGCCGAGGTAGCCTTCATGGTGGGGATGACTCCCCGCCAGTTCTCAAAATTCTACAAAGGCTTCTTTGGCGTGCCTCCGTCGATGGATTCACACGGCTCCTGACCGCCCCGGGGAAGGCCACAGCGCGTGGCCCGTCATAATCAGAGAGCGAGGAGCTCCTCGATTTTGGCCACGAGTGTCTCGCGGGTCTGGGAGCCGGCCAAACGTATGGATGTCTTCTCGCCGTTCTTGAAGAAGAGGATGGTCGGGAGCGACATCACGCGGTATTCGGTGGCGAGGTCGCCTTCCTCGTCGACATTGTATTTTCCGATTACGACTTTGCCTTCATATTCCTCGGCGAGCTGGTCGATCAGGGGTGACATTGCCTTGCAGGGGCCACACCATGTGGCCCAGCAGTCGATGACTACGGGTTTGCCCGACTCGATGATTTCGCGGGCGTTTTTGTCTGTGATTGTCATATATATGTAAATTTGGGGTTAAGGTTAACTATTTGCGTGAGTTGTGAAGCTCAAAGCGGTATTCCAGCGGCAGGGAATCGAGGATGTTGACCAGCTTGCGGTCCATCGGCATCTTCATCGAGGAGGTCATCCTCAGCCAGCGGTTTGCGTCGGGGTCGAATATCCTGAAACTGATGTTGCCCTTGCCCGCGTCGGGGTTGTTGGCCTTCAGCTGCTCCTTTATAAGGTCGGTGACAGCCGGTTTGAGGTCGTCGCGGGCTATGGAAAGCGTCACGCCCGAAATCAGCTGCCCCTTCACATCATTGAGCAGCTGTATCCTGACCACCTCAAACTGCGGCGGCTTGTTGAAGCGGCTTTCGGCGCGGACATTTACCATGATCGGGGTGCCCTCGCGGCCATATTTGGCGAAGTCGATGTATTTCTGGCCGAAGAGGCGTATCTCGGTCGAGCCGGTGTAGTCTTCGAGGGTGATGATGGCGAAATTGCCGCCGGTGCGTGTGGGTCGCTCGACGAATTTCGTCACCATGCCGCCGAATGTCAGCTCCTTCCCCTCCTCAGGGACAGCCTCCGTATAATCCTTTACCGACCGCATGCCATAGTTCAGCTCCATGTAATAGCGGTCGAGGGGGTGGGCCGAGAGATACATGCCCACCAGCTCGCGCTCCTTCTCAAGCTTCACGGCATCGACCCAGGGCACGGCGCTCTTGACCTCGGGCCGCCCTGCCGTGTTCATCTCCTCGGCCATGTCGCCGAAGAGCGACGCCGAGGCCTCCATCTGGGCGTTCTGGTACATCTGCCCGTAACGGAGCAGCTGGTCAGAGAAGCTTTCGTCGCGGTTGTTTTTCTCGAAGTAGTCCTCGCGTTTTATGTCGGTGTACCAGTCGAAAGCCCCGGCAAGCACCAGCGAGTCGAAGACACGGCGGTTGATAAGGCGCGACGGCACCCTCTCGACGAAATCATAGGGGGATGTGAACTTGCCCCCCTCGTCGCGGGTCTGTATGATGGCCGCCACGACATTGTCTCCAACCCCCTTGATGGCGGCCAGACCGAATCGGATATCCCCCTTGGAGTTCACACCGAAGTCGTTGAACGACTCATTTACATCGGGGCCCTTGACGGGAATCTTCATCGCCTTGCACTCATCCATGAAGTTGGTGAGCTTGGTGATGTCGGAACGGTTGCGCGACAAGACGGCGGCCATGTATTCGGCCGGGTAGTTGGCCTTGAGGTAGGCGGTCTGGAAGGCCACCCACGAGTAGCATGTGGCGTGTGACTTGTTGAAGGCGTAGGAGGCGAATTTCTCCCAGTCGCCCCAGATTTTCTCAAGCACCTTGGGGTCATGGCCGTTGGCCTGCCCCCCCTCGAGGAATTTCCCCTTGAGGTGGTTCATCTTGTCGATGAGCTTCTTACCCATAGCCTTTCGCAGGGTGTCGCTCTCGCCTCGGGTGAAGTTGGCCAGCAGGCGGCTCAGGAGCATGACCTGCTCCTGGTAGACGGTCACCCCGTAGGTGTCCTTGAGATATTGCTCCATGATGGGAATATCGTAGACGATGGGTGAGCGTCCGTGCTTTCGGGCGATGAACTCCGGGATGTAGTCCATAGGGCCGGGACGGTAGAGGGCGTTCATCGCTATGAGGTCTTCGAACACCGAGGGCTGCAGCTCGCGCAGGTATTTCTGCATGCCGGCCGACTCAAACTGGAATGTCCCGATGGTGCGTCCCTCGCAATACAGCTGGTAAGTCTTCGGGTCGTCGATGGGGATGTTGTCCATGTCGACATCTATCCCCCGGGTGAGCTTGATGTTCTTGACCGCGTCCATTATGATGGAAAGGGTCTTGAGCCCCAGGAAGTCCATCTTGATCAGGCCGGTCTCCTCGATCACGCGCCCCTCATACTGGGTGACGAGCAGTTTTCCCTCCACCTTGTCGTCGGCGGTGGCCACCGGCACCCAGTCGGAAATCGCGTCGCGGCATATGATCACGCCGCAGGCATGCACTCCGGTGTTGCGCACATTGCCTTCGAGCTGGCGGGCATATTTCAGGGTCTCCCGCATTATGGGGTCGGGGTTCTGGAGCTCATTCTTGAACTCGGCGACATACTCGTAGCAGTTGCCCAGAGTGGGTTTCAGCTCCTTGCCGTTGACCTCGGGCATATGGCGCGGAATCATCTTTGTCAGGCGGTCGCTCTCTGGAATCGGGAGCCCCTGCACACGGGCGACATCCTTGAGCGCCGACTTGGCGGCCATGGTGCCGTAGGTGATGATATGGGCCACCTTCTCCGCCCCGTATTTGTCGGTGACATATTTCAGCACGCGGGCGCGGCCGTCGTCGTCGAAGTCGACATCGATATCAGGCAGCGAGATACGGTCGGGGTTGAGGAATCGCTCAAACAGCAGGTCATATTTGACAGGGTCGATCTGGGTGATGCCGAGGCAGTAGGCCACGCATGACCCGGCGGCCGAGCCACGTCCCGGGCCCACCGAAACCCCCAGCTTGGCGCGCGACTCGTTGATGAAGTCCTGCACGATGAGGAAGTAGCCCGGGAAACCCATCGTCTTCATGATGTGGAGCTCAAACTTGATGCGCTCCTGCAGCTCGGGGGTGAGCGGCGAGCCGTAGCGGCGCTCCGCACCCTCGTATGCGAGTTTGGCCAGGTAGTCGGCCTCGAACTTTATGCGGTATAGCTTGTCGTAGCCTCCGAGTTTCTTTATCTTCTTCTCCCCCTCCTCGCGGCTCATCACCTCGTTGCCGTTCTCGTCGCGGGTGAACTCGTTGAAAAGCTCCTCCTCGGTGATGCGTGAGCGGTATTCCTCCTCGGTGCCGAATTCCTCGGGGATGGCGAAGAAGGGCATGATGGGGGCGTGGTCGATGTCGTAGAACTCCACCTTGTCGAGAATCTCCATGGTGTTGTCGAGCGACTCGGGGATGTCGGCAAACACCCGGCGCATCTCCTCGGTGGTCTTCAGCCACTCCTGCTTGGAGTAGAGCATGCGGTTCTCGTCGGCGATTTTCTTGTTGGTGGCCACGCATATGAGGCGTTCATGGGCCTCTGCGTCATCCTCGTTGACAAAGTGGACATCGTTGGTGGCCACCACCTTGATGCCATATTTGGCGGCGATGCGCAGCAGCTCGGCGTTGACCGTCTCCTGGAGATGGAATGTCTCGTGGTTGGCGCGCGGCACAGTGGCCTTGTGGCGTTGCAGCTCGAGATAGTAGTCGTCGCCGAAAACCTCCTTGTACCACTCCACCTGTTTCTCGGCCTCGGCTATCTCCCCCCGGGTGATGAGCTTGGGAATCTCGCCGCCAAGGCAGGCCGAGCAGCATATCAGCCCCTCGGAGTGGGCGCGCAGCTCAGACTTGTCTGTGCGCGGATGGAAATAGAAACCTTCGGTCCAGGCCCGCGACACGATTTTCACCAGGTTGTGGTAGCCCTTGAGGTTCTTGGCCAGCAGTATGAGGTGGCGCCCCTTGTCGCCCTTGTCGCCACGGTCGGCCAGGGAGTTGTTGGCCACATACACCTCACATCCGAATATCGGCTTGAATATCTTTTTCTCCATGGCGCCCGCCTCGGCGCGTTTGGCTTCGGCGGCCTGGCTGTCACCCCCCTTGTCGGCCTCGTCGGCGGCTTTGAGGAGGTCTTTGATGGCCCCTTTGGTCTTGCCGTTTTTCTTGGCCACATAGTTGAAGAACTCCTTGATGCCGAACATGTTGCCGTGGTCGGTCAGGGCGATGCCGGGCATACCGTCGGCCATCGCCTTGTCTACCAGGGCGTTGATCGATGCCTGGCCGTCAAGGACGGAATATTGGGAATGGACGTGGAGGTGGGTGAACATTTACGAGAAGAGGTTACGCGGCTTTGTGGCCTGGAAGTCTTTGAGATAGAGAGGAGTGGAATATGCGAGATCAAGGAAGTCGCCGTTGCGGAAGGCGCGTTCAGACAGGGCAACCATGTCGACCGCCAGGGGGTTGACATCGGGGATGAACACCGCCCCGGGATGGCTGCCGAGCAGGTCGCGGGCCTTGTCAGACCCGTCGCCGAAGAACGCCACCGGAGCCGAGTCGAGAAACCGGCCGTAACTGTCTGCGTCAAGCACCAGGGGGGACGGCTCCATCAGGGGCTGCAGGGCCAGGTCATACACGGCGGTGTAGACCTCCATGCGCCGCGCGTCGATCATCGGGGCGAAAAGGCATCCCTCGGGCAGGTCGTCACGCGAGAACATCACCCCGACCGACATCAGCTCAAGGGTAGGCACACCAATCAATGGTATCCCCAGGGCGTAGGCCAGCCCTTTGGCCTCACTGAGACCGATGCGCAGCCCTGTGTAGCTGCCCGGGCCGATGGAGACGGCCACCGCGTCGAGCGTCATCTCATGGCGTCGCAGATGGTCGAGGGCCTCCTTGATGAAGCCGCTCAGCACCACGGCGTGGTTGCGTCCCTGGAAATCTTCGGCGTGCTGGAGTATCGCGCCCTCCGATGTGAGCGCGACCGAACATACCGATGTCGAAGTCTCTATATTTAGTATGGTAGCCATTAGGGGGAATTCTTGTGACAGCGGCCTCCGTGGCAATCATAGACGGGGCAGCAAAATTTTTCCACAAAATTACACAAATTTCTCATCAAAAAAAGTTAAATTTGCAAACAAAAACTGTCAGTAGAAACCTTACCTGAACAATGATTCTGTCTATGACCGGATTCGGCAGCGCGACTGCCGAATGCCTCAACAAGAAATTTACCGTTGAAGTCAAATCCCTGAACTCCAAACAGCTTGACCTGACCTTGCGCCTGCCACAGGGCTACCGCCAGGCCGAGGCTGAGGTGCGCGCCCTGGTGGCCCCGCGCCTTGAGAGAGGAAAGTCGGAGCTGTCGGCGTTTGTGGAGACGACTTCTGGAGAGGCCGCCGCACGGCTCAACATAGAGGCGATGGCCGACTACCGCAGGCAGATTCTTGACGCGTCGGCCAAGCTGGGCATCCCCGAGCCGACCGACTGGTACAGTGTGTTGCTCCGCATGCCCGACGTGATAAAGGCCGACACCCCGTCGGAGGCCGCCGAGCCTGAGAAGGAGGCGTTGCTGGCCTGCGTCAAGGAGGCCGTGGAGGGACTGATGGAGCATCGCGCAGCCGAGGGACGCCGCCTCGACGAGTTCTTCCGCCTGCGCATCAGCCGCATCTACGACCTGCTGGCCGAGGTGCCGCGCTACGAGACCGAGCGCATCACCAAGATACGCTCGCGCATCACCGACAGCCTCTCCTCCATCCCCAAGGTGGAGTATGACAAAGGCCGCCTCGAGCAGGAGATGATTTTCTACATCGAGAAGCTCGACATCAACGAGGAGAAACAGCGCCTGGCCCAGCACCTGCGCTATTTCCTCGAGACCCTCGACGCCGCCCCCGGACAGGGGAAGAAGCTCGGTTTCATCGCCCAGGAGATGGGCCGCGAGATCAACACCCTCGGCTCGAAGAGCAACCAGGCCGACATGCAGATACTCGTCGTCAAGATGAAAGACGAGCTTGAGCAGATCAAGGAGCAGGTGCTCAACGTGATGTAATCCCGCGCAAGCTCCCCCGCGCGAAGTGACCTTTTTATGGAATTTTGTGTGAGGCTCACACAAGATTCCACACCTTTGTCGCGTTGTATAACGGACATTCTCATAATCAGACCATCCATGAAACACAGATTACTCCTTGTCATTGCCGCCGCCACACTGGCCGCCGGCTCCATCTTCGCCTCGCGCCGCTACGCCGGAGGCGACATCTCCCTGCTGCCCGCCTATGAGGAGGCGGGAGCGGTCTACCTCGACTATGACGGCAAGCCCGTCGACGGCTCCGCGCTCGACTTCTTCGCCGGACAGGGGTGGGACATAATGCGTGTGCGCCTCTTTGTCGACCCCGCCGCCTACAACGGGCCCGACAAAGACCCCAACGCATGCCAGAGCCTCGACTACATCCTCCCGATCTGCAAGCGCATCAAGGCAGCCGGGCTGCCGCTGATGCTCGACTTCCACTACTCCGACACTTGGGCCGACCCTGCCAAGCAGTGGACCCCCGCCAGCTGGACCGGACTTGACGACGCGCAGCTCTGCCAGGAAATCTACGACTACACCCGCGAGACCCTGCAGGCCCTCGCCGACGAGGGTGTCGTCCCCGACTTCATCCAGACCGGCAACGAAATCTCATACGGCATGCTCTGGGGAGCCTGGAACGCCCCGGCCTCGTCGCTCAAGAAATGCTTCATCAACAGCGACGCCAACTGGGGTCGCTTCACCGACCTGCTCAAGCAGGCCGGAAAAGCCTGCCGCGAGGTATGCCCCGCCGCTAAAATCGTGCTTCACACCGAGCGCGTCGACAACATACCGGTGCAGGACAACTTCTACACCCGCATGAAGGATGTCGACTACGACATCATCGGGCTGAGCTACTACCCCTATTTCCACGGCCCGCTGGCCAATCTCGACAACGCCGTCAAGAGCCTGGAGACAAAGTTCCCCGACAAGGAGGTGATGGTGGTCGAGGCCGGATACCCTTACAAATGGGAGGTGCCGGGCACCACCTATGATTACTCCAAGGTCTACCCCTACTCCGATGCCGGGCAGAGGGATTTCACCACCGCACTGGTCGACATGCTCAAGACCCACGACTCGGTCACCGGCCTGATATGGTGGTGGCCCGAATACAACGCCTACCGCACCTCGCTCTCGGGATGGTACAACGCGCCGCTCTTCGACAGCACCACCGGACGCGCCTGCAACGCCGTCAAGTCACTGGCAGCTTTCGCCGACAACTCCGGGGCCGGTATCGACGGTGTCAGCGCCGACCCCGCTGCGGGCAAAGCCGACGGCCCCTGGCACAACCTGCTCGGCCAGCCTGTCAGCGAGCCGCTCGCACCCGGCCTTTACATCCGCGACGGCGAGAAACTCATCGTGAGGTGACGCGCAGCCGCCCGCGCCGCCCCCGAGCGTGAGTATTTGATAGCATCTGACCTATTTGTTATAGTCGTTTTGCTGCCTGTCAAGTAATTTTGCGGGTGACAAAACGACTATCACATTTATGAAGACCCCATCATCCATCATCATCCTGGCGGCTATGACTGCCGCTTCCTTCACCGCAGCAGCTCTCCCCCGGGAGACCGCCGACTCGACGCTCTACTCCGAGCCCTACCGTCCGCAATACCATTACACCCCGGCCCACCGCTGGATAGGCGACCCATGCGGACTGTTAAGGCACGATGGCAGATACCTCGGTTACTGCTGGGGAGCAGCCGAGACCCCAGACCTGGTCCACTGGACCGAAATCAACCGGGAGGCGATACTCGGCCTGCCCGACAACATCTCTCCATTCACCGGCAGTGTGGTGGTAGACCGTGACAACACCGCCGGATGGGGAGAAGGCGCGCTCGTGGCGGCGTTCACCTCCTTCGACAAGGACTCCAAGAAGCAATCACAGTCGGTGGCCTTCAGCCACGACGGCGGCAAGACATTCCGATACTACGACCTCAACCCGGTAATCGACACCTGGAGCACTGAGTTCCGCGACCCGACTGTCATCAGGTATGCCCCATCAAGCAAATGGGTGATGGCCGTGGCAAAGGCGCTGGAGAAAAAAGTGGCCTTCTACGAGTCTGACGACCTCCGCAACTGGACATGGACAAGCGATTTCGGCCCCATGGGCGACAACGAGAAGTCATGGGAATGCCCCGACCTCTTCCAGCTCACCGTGGAGGAGAGCGGCCAGAAAAAATGGGTTCTGGTGGTTTCGGTCAACTGGGCCAGGGAGCAATATTTTGTCGGGGATTTCGACGGCAAGCGTTTCATCCCCGACCACCCCGACGCGGCCCCGCTATATGTCGACGACGGCCTCGACTATTACGCCTCGCGTGTGTTCCAGGACTATGACGGAGACAGCGACGGGGTCTACACCCTCGGTTGGGTCAACACCTGGGACTACGCCCAGACCGCTCCCTCAACCTGGGGCAAAGGGATATGGTCGCTCCCCAGGCAGCTGTCGCTCTACATCACGCCTGACGGACTGAGACTGCGCCAGCGTCCCGCCCCGGCGCTTGAGACACTGCGCGGCGTCCCCGTCAATTTCTCCAGGAGGCTGCAGCCCGGCACCACCCCGCTCCCCCGCGCGACAGCGATGGGCAACCAGTATGAGATGGATGTGACATTCAGGCCGTCGGCGGGCGATGTCACCGGCCTCTATCTCTGCCGTGGCGACGGACGAAAGGTGGCCCTCAGCTACGACTCAGAGTCGGGATATCTTACTGTCGACCGCACAAACGCCAGCGACGCGTCGATACCCAAGTTCAGCCGCGTGGCCTGCTCACAGATTGCCGAAAGTGGCGACAAGGAGGTCAACCTGAGGATATTCGTAGACAAATCGACCATCGAGGTGTTTGCCGGGGATGGCCGCAAGGTCTTCACCCTCCTCACGTTCGCCGCCCCAGGCCAGGACGGCGTGGAACTGTTCTCGACCAGGGGGAAAACCCATGTCAAGGCCACCATCTGGCCGATGGCAAGCATCTGGCACTGACACCGGTTTTAATTTTCCCGCCCATCTTTCGGTGATATATCGGGGATTTTGCATATATTTGCAGGGTGGTAACCGAAGCGGATTGTGAAAGCACCGCAGGTTACCGCCCTCTTTTGATTTGGAAATGTAAAACAATCACCATGGCAGGTAAACTTATCATAATCTCCGCTCCGTCGGGATGCGGCAAGTCGACCATCATCGGCGACATCATGGACCGCGGACAGCTCGACTTGCAGTTCTCCGTGTCGGCCACCAACCGCAAGCCCCGCGAAGGGGAGGTGGACGGGGTCAGCTACCATTTCCTCTCCGACGAGAGATTCCAGGAACTCATTGCCGAGGGGGCATTCGTGGAATACGAGCAGGTGTACCCGGGCCGTTATTACGGCACCCTGCGCAGCGAAATCGAAAACCGTGTGGCCGAGGGCCACAACGTGATTCTCGACATCGACGTGTGTGGCGGGGTGAATGTCAAGGAGCTGTTCGGCGACAAGGCCCTGGCCATCTTCATCGAGCCGCCAAGCATCGACGAGCTGCGCCGCCGCCTGGAGAACCGTGGCAGCGACTCGGCCGACTCCATACGCCAGCGTGTCGACCGCGCCGAGTATGAGCTTGGCTTCATGCCCAAGTATGACCATGTGGTCACCAACGACGAGCTGCCCAGGGCAATCGCCGAGGTGGAGACCCTTATACGCGACTACATCACCCGCCCGTGACCCGGCAGAACCACCCAGCGCAATGGTAATCGGAGTTTTCGGCGGGTCGTTCAACCCGGTGCATGCCGGCCACATAAGCCTGGCCCGCGAGGTCGTGGCCCGCAAGCTGGCCGACAAGGTGATGATGGTGATGTCGCCGCTCAATCCCCTCAAGGAGGATCCGGCGTCACTGATCGACGACGACCTCAGGATGGAGATGCTGCGCATCGCCTGCCTCCCCTACCCCGAGCTGGAGGCGAGCGACATAGAGCTGTCCATGCCGCGCCCGTCATACACCATCGACACCCTGCGACGGCTGGCCGCAAGCCATCCTGGCGACACCTTCCGGCTGGTCATCGGGGCCGACAACTGGGAGTGTTTCGACAGGTGGAAGGACCACCGGGAGATTCTGCGCGACTTCCACCCGATTGTCTATCCCCGCGAGGGATACGAGATGCCCGGCCTCGACTCGCAGGCCACCCCGATGTGGGCCGACCTGCTGCCGGTGTCAAGCACCATGATAAGGCAGCGGCTCATCAAGGGGGAGCCGGTGAACAATCTGCTCCCCCCGGCGGTATTGGATTATATACGGGCCAACGGCCTATACCGCCGCGACGACCCGCAGGTCATCTGACCCCGATCCGTCAAACCGGGCCTGGCGCGCCCAGGCCCCAAAAAACATCTGACTTATGGAATCAAACGCCATTGTGTTCGTAGGACTATGCGATGAATACTGCCGCGAGCTTGAAGCCGCACGCGAGGCAGACCGCGACGAGTTTGTCGACCGTATGCTGCGCCTGCTGCCGCGCCTTTACATCTCGGCCTTCGACATAGCCCCCGACATATACCTCGACCAGGATGTCTACATCGAGCAGGCCCTCGACGAGGACTATTACGACGCGGTGCGCCGCAACGTGGAGACCCTCCTGGGCCCCGACGATGTCTACCTCGAGGTGTTCGAGGAGGACATGAAATACTCCGACACCCCGGTGGCGGTGTCGATTTCCGAAGGGCTCACCGACCTCTTCCAGGTCTTCTACAACTTCATAAACACGGTGCGCGACACCACCGACGAGACCGTCAGCCTCGCCCTCCAGGGTGTGGCCGAGGATTTCCGTGGCTACTGGTCGCAGACCCTCTGCAACACCCTGCGCGCCCTAAACCATCTGAAGACCAATTCCTGAAACTTCCCACAAAAAACATCCCCTATCCCCGCGATGAATCCCCGCCAGCAACGCCTACTCGACCTGCGCCGACAGCTCAACCGCCACAACCACAACTATTACGTGCTCAACGCTCCGGAGATTTCCGACCAGGAGTTTGACATGCTGATGAAAGAGCTGGAAGCCCTTGAGAAAGAGTTCCCCGAGATGGCCGACCCCTACTCGCCGACCCAGAGGGTGGGCAGCGACCTTACCGACAAGTTCGAGCAGGCCGCCCACATCCACCCGATGCTCTCGCTGGGCAACACCTACTCCATACATGAGGTCGACGAGTGGTTCTCACGGATAAGGACCGCCCTGGAGGGGGAGAAATTCGATGTCGTCGGGGAGATGAAATATGACGGCACATCCATCTCGCTCATCTACGAGCATGGCCGCCTTGTGCGCGCCGTCACCCGTGGCGACGGCGAGCGCGGCGATGTCGTGACCGAGAACATCAAGACCATACGCTCGATTCCCCTTGAGCTGCGTGGCTCGGGGTGGCCCGACATGTTTGAGATACGCGGGGAGATACTGATGCCCTGGAAGGAATTCGACCGCCTCAACAAGGAGCGGGAGTACAACGAGGAACCCCTCTTCGCCAATCCCCGCAACGCCGCCTCGGGCACACTGAAGACCCTCGACTCGCGCGAGGTGGCCCGCCGCGGACTCGACGCATACTTCTACTACATGCTCGGCCCGTCGCTCCCCCACGACAACCATTACGACAATATGATGGCCGCCCGCGAGTGGGGCTTCAAGGTCTCTGACATCATGAGCCGTTTCAGCTCGATAGAGGCCGTGGACGAGTTCATAAACCACTGGGACACCGCCCGCCGCGAATTGCCCGTGGCCACCGACGGCCTGGTGTTCAAGGTCGACAACCTGCGCCAGCAGCTCAACCTGGGCTTCACGGCGAAGTCGCCCCGCTGGGCTATCGCCTACAAATTCCCCGCCGAGAGGGCCTGCACCAGGCTCCGATTCGTGTCATTCGAGGTGGGGCGCATGGGCATCGTCACCCCCGTGGCCAACCTCGAGCCGGTATTACTTTCGGGCACCATCGTCAAACGCGCCTCGCTCCACAACGAGGACATCATCCGCTCTCTCGACATCCATGAGGGAGACATGCTCTATGTCGAGAAAGGTGGGGAAATCATCCCCAAAATCACCGGAGTGGATGAGAATGGCCGCCAGCCCGGAGCCGCCCCCATCGGATTCGTCAGCCACTGCCCCGCCTGCGGCACACCGCTTGTGAGGGTCGAGGGGGAGGCCGCCTGGCAATGTCCCAACCGCTTCGGATGCCCGCCCCAGATTGCCGGACGCGTGGAGCATTTCGTGGGACGCAAGATGATGAACATCGACGGCGTCGGGGAGGAGACCGCCCAGCAGCTCTACGCCAAGGGGTATGTGCGCAACATCGCCGACCTGTATGACCTCACCGCCGACAAGCTGATGACCCTCGAGGGGTTCGGCCCCAGGTCGGCAGAGAGGGTGTTGGAGGGACTCGAAGCCTCCAAGTCAGTGCCATACGACCGAGTGATATACGCCCTGTCGATACCCTTCGTGGGAGACACGGTGGCCAAGAAAGTAGCCAAGGCATTCCCCGACATCGACCGCCTGATGGCAGCCTCATCCGCCGAGTTGGCCGCCACCAAAGACATAGGCCCCCGCATCGCCGAGAGCGTCACCGAATATTTCGCCAACCCGCTCAACCGCGAGATTGTGGAGCGTCTGCGCCACGCCGGCCTGCAGATGGCCGCCCCCGAGGAGTCGGAGGAGGGGCGCACTGACCTGCTCGGAGGAAAGAGCTTCGTGATTTCCGGCACATTCACCCACCACTCCCGCGACGAGTACAAGGAACTCATCGAGCGCAACGGCGGCAAGAACGTCTCATCCATCTCCAAGAAGACCGACTATCTCTTCGCCGGCGAGAACATGGGCCCAGCCAAGCGCGAGAAAGCCGCCTCACTCGGCATCCCCGTCATCGACGAGGCAACCTTCCTGGAAATGATCGGCACGCCCCTCCCCTGACCCTCCTGCCTCCATACCCTTTTTTATAAAGACAATATTTCTGATTTCATGCCGCAAACTTGCCGATATCGGCAAGTTTGCTTATCTTTACGCCATCAAACACATCAAAACTTGCCGACAATATGGCTTATCTGTCAGTAAAAGAATGGGCTGAAAAGCATGTAGTTTCGGAGCGTACTGCCCGGAACTATTGTTCGCTGGGGAAACTCGACGGCGCATATCTCGCCGGCAAAACCTGGCAGATACCCGCCGACGCGATTCCCCCCGGTAGAAAAAAGGCAAAGGCCGTCTCCCCCCTCCTCAAGACTTTGAAAGAGCAAAAATCCGGCAAGCTGAAAGGGGGCATCTACCACCGCATACAGATAGACCTGACCTACAACTCAAACCATATCGAGGGTAGCCGCCTTACCCACGACCAGACCCGGTACATATTCGAGACCAACACCATCGGTATGACCGACAAGGCTATCAATGTCGATGACATCATCGAGACCACAAACCATTTCCGGGCCATCGACTATATCATCGACAACACCGACTCCCCGTTGACCGAGTCATACATAAAGCATCTCCACCTGCTGCTGAAATCAGGGACATCGGATGCCGACAGGGAATGGTTCAATGTCGGGGAATACAAGCGGCTTCCAAACGAAGTCGGGGGTAACGACACCACCGCACCCGAAGATGTCAGCCGTGAGATAAAGTCACTCCTGCAAGCCTACAACTCAATCTCCCGCCCGACATTTGAGGATATACTTGATTTCCACCACCGGTTTGAGTCAATCCATCCCTTCCAGGACGGGAATGGACGTGTAGGTCGTCTGATTATGTTCAGGGAATGTCTCCGCAACGGCCATGTGCCATTCATCATCACAGACGAGTTAAAAATCTTTTATTATAACGGGTTGCGCAACTGGCCGGACATCAAAGGGTTCCTTATGGATACCTGCCTGACCGCCCAGGACTGTTTCAAGGCGCTGCTCGACAAATTCCGCATCACATATGATAATGATAACTGAGATTTTCAAAGACAGCCTGGCCGACGGGGCTGCAAAGGTATTGGCAGCGACACTCCCTTTCATAACACTCGGGATGCTCGGCAATGAGTGGATGTCATATGTCTCGTGTGCAATCGGCATCATAGCCATGGTGGTGGTGGTTGTGAGGTTTCTCAGCCTGCTCAAAGACACGACGAAAGTAAGGAAAGTGGAGCTGCTTGACAAAGCCGTCAGCGACATCCTCTCCTTCCCCTACGCCATGGCGCTATGCTCCGCCATATTGATGCAGGCGGGAATCGACGCCTCCTACGGCCTCTGGTTCGGCGGCTTGCTGGCATTAGGGGTGATTGGGAGCGTTTCCGCCGAGAAAACCGCCCGTGAGCGTCAGCAATGACCGAGCAGAGTAAGCTTGATTAAAAAGGATTAAAAAGGGGAGGCGACCCTCTGTCGGTATGAGATTTTTTTCGTAAATTTGCAGCCGTAAACCATACATACCATACTCCGATGAACAAGCTTGAGCACCTGCTGGCTGAAAAGCTGCTTAATATCAGCGCGATAAAACTCCAACCCGACATGCCTTTCACCTGGGCGTCAGGCTGGAACTCACCCATATACACCGACAACCGCAAGACCCTGTCGTATCCCGAAATCCGCACCTTCATCAAGACCGAAATCTGCCGTCTGATAATGGAGGAATTCGGCATGCCCGACGCGATCGCCGGTGTGGCCACCGGGGCTATCGCCCAGGGCGCGCTCGTGGCCGACATGCTCGGCCTTCCCTATGTGTATGTCCGTTCCTCTCCCAAAGACCACGGCCTGGAGAACCTGATCGAGGGTAACCTGACCCTCGGCCAGAAGGTAATCGTAATCGAAGACCTCATCTCAACCGGCAAAAGCTCGCTCAAGGCCGCCGAGGCCATCCGCATGGCAGGCGCCGAGGTGGTCGGCATGGTGGCAATGTTCACCTACGGCTTCCCCGTGGCCGAAAAGGCATTCAAGGAAGCCGGCATCAAGCTGATGACCCTCTCCAACTACGAGGCGATGCTTGACGCGGCCCTCCAG
Source organism: uncultured Bacteroidales bacterium (assembly GCA_958418815.1). Taxonomy (GTDB): domain Bacteria; phylum Bacteroidota; class Bacteroidia; order Bacteroidales; family Muribaculaceae; genus UBA7173. Next base: position 81,597 of record CATZGB010000007.1, read on the forward strand.
ACCGGCTTCATCGCCCAGAAAGACATCAAGACCCTCCAGGAATGGCGCGAAGACCCCGCCAACTGGGCCCCCGTCCGTCCTGAGGAATAAATAATTGACCCCATTTTACCGCAACCGGCAAACTGCGGGGGCGAACTCCGTTCGCTCCCGTTTGTTTTACCCTAAAACAATTCTATGGCAACATATAAAAGCAAACCCGCGAGAATCAACCGCAGCGCGAGCGACCTCTACAACCGTTTCAGCGACATGAGCCGCCTCCAGCAGTCGCTCGACGAGCTGCCCGAAGAGCAGCGCAAGCAAATCGGCGACGTGGAGTTCACGGCCAACTCCCTGAAAATCGCAACCCCCCAGGTCGGCGAGATTGCCTTCGTCATCAAAGAGCGGGTGGAGCCTTCAAAAATCGTGTTCGGCACAGAGTCCTCCCCCGTCCCCTTGACCATGGAGGTCAACATCACCCCCGCCGGGGATGATGCCGCCGACGTGGAGACCCGCATCGACGTGGAGATTCCCGCCATCGTGCGCCCCATAATCGGCCCGCAGCTCCAGAAAGCCGCCGACAAGTTCGGCGAACTCATCGCCGGTCTAAGCATCTGACAATCATTATGAATCTCTCCTCCATGACATACAACGCCAAGGCAGCCGCCATCGCAACGGCCCTGTCAGCGATGGCCCTGACCCTCCAGTCGTGTGAGCAGGTCGACTTCGACCGTGTGCCCCCGACAAACGTCAGGCTGAGTTTCGACACCCAGGCCGAATGGGACAGATACGGCACCCCCGGCGCGCTCGACCACAAGGAGTTCATCCTCGACGGCACCTACCGCGTGCCGTCCGATTTCCCCTGGACGGCGCTGACCTACACCGGCTTCGGCGGCATACTGCTCGTCGGGGACATCAGCGGGGCCCCGTATGCCTACGACCTGGCCTGCCCCGTGGAGCTGCGCCGCGATGTCAGAATCAAAATCGACCCCGACACCAACGAGGCATACTGCCCCTCATGCGGCAGCCGGTATTCGGTCTTCACCAACTATGGCTCGCCGGTATCAGGGGAGGCCAGGAAACTTAAACGCGGACTTAGGCGTTTCAATGTCGGCCCGGGATTCAACGGCGAATTCATGGTGGTGTCGCGCTGAGGCCCTACGCCCGGCTCTCCTCCAGCCAAGCCACGGCCTCCCCGGCCATACACAATCTTTCTTTATGGAAACCAAGACAATCATCGAGCGCCTGCGTGAGCGCCACAATATCACCAACCTCAACGAGATGCAGCAGCGGATGGCCTCCACCGACCTCCGCGAGCTTGTGTTGCTCTCCCCCACCGGCTCCGGCAAGACGGCGGCGTTCACATTGCGCCTGCTGCGCTTCCTCGGCCCGTCAGACGGGAAGGTGCAGGCGGTGGTGATTGCCCCGTCGAGAGAGCTTGTCATCCAGATAGCCGACGTGATACGCCCGGTGGCCGCCGGACTCAAGACCGTGGCGTTCTACGGAGGCCACCAGATGGCCGACGAGGTCAACTCCATGTCGGTGGTGCCTGACATCATCGTCGCCACTCCTGGGCGCCTGCTCGACCATCTCAAACGCGCCACCGTGTCGCTCTCCGACGTGAAAGCGCTCGTGCTCGACGAATACGACAAGTCGCTCGAGCTGGGTTTCCACGACGAGATGAAGCGCATCGTGAAACGCATGGGCCATCCCCGCCTCGTCATCCTGACATCGGCCACCCCGCTGGCCGAGATGCCCGACTTCCTGAAACTCAAAAAGCCCGAGGTGCTTGACTTCTCGGGCGGGAAACCTTCGGGTGGCCGGCTGCAGACCGTCAGGGTCGATTCCCCCGAACGCGACAAGCTGCCGGTGCTTGAAGCCCTGCTGCGTAGCCTCGACAACGGCAAGGCACTGATTTTCGTCAACCACCGTGAGAGCGCGGAGCGTGTCTACGATGACCTCAAAAAGAAAGGATTCCCCGTAGGGATATACCATGGCGGACTGGAACAGCGCGAACGAAAGCTCGCCATCGATATGCTCAACAACTCCACCACCCCCATCCTTGTATCCACCGACCTCGGGGCGAGGGGCCTCGACATCGACAATGTGCAGTATGTGATTCATTACCATATGCCGCTGACGATGGAGAGCTGGACCCACCGCAATGGCCGCACGGCCCGAATGGGGGCCGACGGCACCGTCTTCACAATAATCTCCGAGGGGGAGAACATCCCGGAATATGTCGACTGGCAACGCGAGCTGCAGCCCCGCTCCACATCGGCCGACCCTATCCGCTCCGACAACGCCACAATCTACATCAACGCCGGGAAAAAGGAGAAAATATCGCGCGGCGACATCGTCGGCTACCTCATCCACAAAGGGGGCCTCACAGCCGACAAGATAGGCAAAATCGTGCTTGACGACCATTCATCGCTTGTCGCCATCCCCCGCGAGGCTCTCGCCCCGCTGCAACCGGGCGGCGAGGGGCTGCTGCAACGTCTCGCCCCCCACAAAATCAAGAACACCCGCGTAAGGCTCTCGCTGATAGGCTGAGCTGACAGGCTGATGATAGCCCGAGCTGACAGGCCGGGCCGTCACTCCACCGGCGACAGGCCAAGGGCCTCGGCGGCATAGCCCAGCATCAGCTTGCGGGCCGCTTCAGGCTCGTTGGGTATCTCGCCGTCGAGTATGGCGTTCTTTATCCGCTCCTTTATCATCCCGACCTCGCGACACTGCCCCAGGCCGAACACCCGCATTATCTCTATGCCGTCGACCGGGGGCTGGAAGTTGCGTATGCGGTCGCGTTCCTCAAGCTCCACCATCTTCTGCTTCACCAGCTCGTAGTTCTCGCGGAAACGGGCCACCTTGTCGGCGTTTTTCGATGTGATGTCGGCGGCGCAGAGGAGCATCAGGTCATCCACATCGTCGCCGGCGTCGAAAAGCAGTCGGCGCACAGCCGAGTCAGTCACCTCATCCTCGACCAGCGCGATCGGACGCATGTGAAGTTCCACAAGCTTCTGCACATACTTCATCTTGTCGTTCATCGGGAACTTCATCTGACGGAAGATGCGCGGCACCATCTTGGCCCCCACGGCGTTGTGGCCGTGGAAAGTCCATCCGAGCTTGTGGTCAAACCGTTTGGTCACCGGCTTGGCGATGTCATGGAGCAACGCGGCCCAGCGGAGCCACACATTGTCTGACTTCCCTGCCACATTGTCGAGCACGGCGAGTGTGTGATAGAAGTTGTCCTTGTGGCCGACACCCTCCACGATTTCCACCCCCTTGAGGGCCTGAAGCTCGGGGAATATGAATTTCAGCAGCCCCGATTTCATCAGCAGCGTCCAGCCAAGCGAGGGACGCGGGGCCTTCATTATCTTCATAAGCTCATCCATCACCCTCTCGCGCGATATTATCTTGATGCGCGGGGCGTTGCGGGAGATTGCCCTGAAAGTGTCGTCGACGATGCGGAAGTCGAGCTGTGTGGCGAAACGTATTGCGCGCATCATCCTCAGAGGATCGTCAGAGAAAGTGATGTCAGGGTCGAGGGGGGTGCGTATCAGCCCCTCCCTGAGGTCTTCGAGGCCATTGTAACGGTCAATCACCTCCCCGAAACGGTCGGCGTTGACACATGCCGCCATCGCGTTGATGGTGAAATCGCGGCGCGCCAGGTCGTCATCCAGTGTGCCATCCTCGACAATCGGCTTGCGCGACTCGCGGTGGTACGACTCCTTGCGCGCCCCGACAAACTCCAGTTCGACCGAGCGCGACTTCACCTGGGCCGTGCCGAAGTTACGGAACACGCTCAGATGGCTCCCCTTGATTTCGCGGGCCACCTCGCGGGCCACCTCGATGCCGCTCCCGACCGTGACGAAGTCTATGTCTTTCGACGGACGTCCCAGCAGCAGGTCGCGGACATACCCGCCGACAACGTAGCACTCACGCCCGAGCCTGTCGGCGGCTCCTCCTACCTGGCTGAATACTTTTTTATGAAGCTTGTCAGATAAATTCATTGCAGATGATTTCAGATGATGACGGCCCGGCAGACAAGGTCACACCAGGGGGATGATTTCCTCCGGGGCATTGGTGATGCATCGCGCACCTGAGGGGGTGATGATGTAAGTGTTCTCGATGCCCACAGCCCCGACATGGGGAATCACAAACTTGGGCTCCATGGCGATGGCGTTCCCCTCCTGGAGCATGTCGCGGCTGCGGGGCGCGATCACCGGAGTCTCGTTGATCTCGATGCCGACACCGTGGCCGCAGAAGGCGGCTTTCTGGCGGTGGCCCATGAAGTAACGCTCGAATCCTGCCTCACGGGCAATGCGCGCGGCCATCTCGTAGAGGTCGGAAGCCTTTGTCCCCGGCACCGCCATACGGCGGAATTCCCTGTGTATGGCCAGCGAGCATTCATGGGCATCCTTGGCCTCGGCGGGAATCTCGCCATAGGAGAACACGCGGGTCATGTCGGTCATGTAGCCTGTGTAGTCGCCGTTGACATCCACCGACACGGTGGTTCCGGGCTTGATCTCCTCTCCGGATGAGCCTACCGGCAACGACGGGCTCATACCTTTGCCGCCGAGGGCGAAGTCATAGGGGGAAGGCGTGTCGGCGTTCTCACCGGCCAGCACATTGCCCATGAAGGACTCCATCGACTTGCCTGCGATGCGGAACTGTCCCAGACACCCCTCGAGACGCGACACATGCTCTATCGCCACATCAAGTTCGAAATCGGTCATCCCCGGGGAGAATAGCGAGGGAATCCGGCGGTAGACAGCCGTGTGGATGACTCCCGAGCGTTCCATCATCAAAATCTCCATAGGGGTCTTCACCGCCCTGGCCGCAGCCACCAGCGGCGACGCGCTGTAAAACCCGGCGTCAGGGAACACCGCCTGCAGGCGTGTGACCGTGGAATATGGCAGAGTGTCGGCCTCCAGCCCTATCGCCTCGGGCAACGGCTGCCCCATGGCCTCAAGGCGTGAAGGAATCTCTTCGGGCTTGCGCACCTCGACAACATCCTCACCGGCCAGCTCCACCGGGCGGCGCACAAACCATATGGGCTTCCGTGTGGCATCCACCGGGATGTATGCCCAGCCGCTGTAGACACGGCCTGTGAGATAATACAGCATCGCGTTGTCGGCGATGAGCAGCGCGCCCCCGCGGCCAGCCGCCAGGGCAGCCTCGCGCAGCCGCCCGACTCTCAGGGCGACCTCCGCTGAGGGAAGAAGTATGAGATTTTCCATCGTTGATAATTTTCATTTTGGGAATGCCACCTGTGGCCCGAGCCTCCTTGATGGCCGACACAAACTCTATAACGCCTCGGGGACAAAAAAGATGCCAGCCTGGGTGACACCCCGCAGGGTGTCGGCCCGCATTATGTGGCGCACCCCTATACGGCTGCCTGACCTGTGGCTGAAACTGCCGACGACGGTGTCGGATGCCTGGAAGGAGGCTCCGATTCCCCGCCCGGTCCAACTGCCGAAGCTGTCGGCGAGACGGATTTCAAGGGTGTCGGTGCGTGGACGGCCTCCATCCTCCACCGTGGTCTCGAGCCACAGCGAGGTGAAAGGGAAACTGTTGTCGTGGCGCACCCCGACCACCAGCCGTCCGCGGCACACCGAGTCGGGATGCACCGCCTCAAACCACAGCGTGTCGCCATACTGCCATCCCTCCTCCGGGAGGTCGGCATACCCGGCGTAGTCGTTGCCGGGAGGGGAGCAGGCGGTCATCGCTGAAAGGAGCATAACCGACAGCCCCGCCGCCACAAAGAGGCGGGGGGCTATCTTACGGTATATGTCGCGTGTCTGGCGCATACGGAGTCGGGGTCAGTGGTCATGCCGCACCCTTGTCATTCGGGCTTGTTGCCGGCAGAGGGGGCAGGCTTGTTGTCTGGCTTGTCGCCGCCGGGTTTGCGGTCACCCCTCCTGCGGGGTTTCTGATCCCCCTTGGGCTGCTGGGGCCTCGGCTCACCCTTCGGCTGTGGTTTCTGGGGATTGCCCCCCTTGGGCTGGCCATCCTTTTGCCCCTGCGGGCGTTTCTGGTTCTCCTTCCCCTGCTGGCGGCCCTTGGGTTTTCCACCCTTTGGCTGCCCCTCGCGGGGTTGGGAGTCCTTGGGCTGGCCATCGCGCGCGCCATCCTCTTTTTTCGCCCCGGAAGGCTTTGACGGCTTGCGCTTCTTCTTTTTCTTGTCAAACCGCGTCAGGGAGTCCTGGCCGAGGATGTCGGCGTATTCCGAAGGCTTCTTCTCCTGGCCATCCTCCTCTTTCAGGGTCAGAGGCTTCTCTCCGGCCTTGTTGAGGGCAATCACCTCGAAGGCCCGCGAGGCCGGGATGGTCACCAGGTTGGCGGGTATGTTCTTGTCAGTCGAGTAAGTGATCTCGCGCTTGAAGATGTCGGCCTTGAAATAGTGGTAGAGATTGTCGGCGGTCTCCAGCTTCGCGTCCTTGGGGGGAAGCTTACGGGAAGCCTCGACATACGCGTCCACCTCGAAGTTGAGGCAGCATTTCAGCTTGGCGCACTGGCCGGCCAGCTTCTGCGGGTTGAGGGATATGTCCTGGTAACGGGCCGCCCCGGTCGAGACGCTGACAAAGTTGGTCAGCCAGGTGGTGCAGCACAACGGACGGCCACAGGGGCCTATGCCGCCGATGCGTCCGGCCTCCTGGCGCGCTCCGATCTGCTTCATCTCGATTCTCACCTTGAAAGTCTCGGCAAGCACCTTGATGAGCTGGCGGAAGTCGACACGCTCGTCGGCTATGTAGTAGAAGATGGCCTTGTTGCCGTCACCCTGGTATTCCACATCGCCGATTTTCATGTTGAGCTTGAGGTCGGCGGCGATTTTGCGGGCGCGTATCATGGTGTCGTTCTCGCGGGCGCGGGCCTGCTCGTAACGCTCGAGGTCAGAAGCCTTCGCCTTGCGGAACACACGGCGGGTCTCGGCGTCGGGCTTCACTCCGGCCTTGCGCATCTGCAGGCGCACAAGCGCGCCGGTGAGGGTCACCCGGCCTATGTCGTGGCCCGGCTGGGCCTCGACGGCCACCATGTCTCCGACCTCGAGGGGTATCTTGCAGGAATTGAGGAAGTAACCTTTGCGGGTGTTCTTGAAATTCACCTCCACCATGTCGTCGTCGGCGAATCCGCCGGGGATGTCCTCCCAGTAGTCATAGCTGTGGAGCTTGCCGCGCAGGTCGCAGCCTCCCGACTGCTTGCAGCATCCGCCGCAACCCGAGGAGCATCCGCCATCCTTGGCGCAGCCGTCCCCCTTGGGGCAGCCCTCTCCATTGGTGGTGTCATTCTTGGCGCGGCAGTCTTCACAGCCACGCCCGCAACAGCCCTTCGCGCCCCCGGTCTTCTCTTTTTCTTTCTCTTTTTCCATAAGGGTCAACGGGTAAGTGAAACGGGGCTGGGTTACTTGGCGAAGCTGACGGCGCGGGTCTCGCGGATGACGGTGATTTTCACCTGTCCGGGATATGTCATCTCATCCTGGATGCGCTTGGCGATCTCGTTGGAGAGGCTTTCGGTCTGCACGTCGTCAATCTTGTCGGCTCCGACAATGACGCGCAGCTCGCGTCCGGCCTGGATTGCGTATGTCTTCAACACGCCGGGATAGCTCATGGCGAGCTGCTCCAGGTCGTTGAGACGCTTGATGTATGCCTCCACGATTTCGCGGCGCGCTCCGGGACGCGCTCCTGAAATCGCGTCGCAGACCTGCACGATCGGGGCAAGCAGTGTTGTCTGCTCGATTTCGTCGTGGTGGGCGCCGATGGCGTTGCAGATGTCGGGTTTCTCCTTGTATTTCTCGGCGAGCTTCATACCCAGGATAGCGTGGGGCAGCTCGGGCTCCTCGTCGGGCACCTTGCCTATGTCATGGAGCAGGCCGGCGCGACGGGCCTTCTTGGGATTGAGGCCAAGCTCAGAGGCCATGATCGCACAGAGATTAGCGGTCTCGCGGGCATGCTGCAGCAGGTTCTGTCCGTAGCTCGAACGGTATTTCATCTTGCCGATCATACGGATGAGGTCGGGATGCAGGCCGTGGATGCCGAGGTCGATGGCTGTGCGCTTTCCGGTCTCGATGATTTCCTCCTCGATCTGCTTGCGCACCTTGCCTACAACCTCCTCGATGCGGGCAGGATGGATGCGTCCGTCGGCCACAAGCTGGTGGAGGGCCAGACGGGCGATTTCGCGGCGCACAGGGTCGAAGCCCGAGAGGACGATGGCCTCGGGGCTGTCGTCGACGATGATTTCGATGCCGGTGGCAGCCTCGAGCGCACGGATGTTGCGCCCCTCGCGGCCGATGATGCGGCCCTTGATCTCATCGCTGTCGATATGGAATACGGTCACGGAGTTCTCGATGGCGGCCTCCGTGGCCACACGCTGTATGGTCTGGATGACGATGCGCTTGGCCTCCTTGTTGGCGGTCATCTTCGCCTCGTCCATAATGTCGTTGATGTAAGAGGCGGCTGCGGTCTTGGCCTCATCCTTCATCGACTCCACGAGCTTCTCCTTTGCCTCGTCAGCCGAGAGGCCCGAGATATGCTCGAGGGTGTCCTGGGCTGTGCGCTTGAGCTTGTCGAGCTCCTCCTTGCGGGAGGCGATCACGCTCTCCTCGGCGTCGAGCTTCTGGCGGCGCGTCTCCAGCTCCTTGTTCTGGCGCTGGTTGTCTTGCTGCACCTGGTTGAGCTCCATCTCGCGCTTCTTCATCTTGGCCTCGGCCGACTGCACCTTTGACAGGCGCTGGTTGGCGGCTTTCTCGGCCTCCTCCTTTATCTTCATGCCCTCCTCGCGGCTTTTGAGGAGCTCTTTCTGGCGTATCACCTCACCCTCACGGCCAGCCTCCTCGATTATCGACTTGGCGCGGCTTATGGCGAGTTTGTTCTGTATCAGGATTGTGCCGAGTATGCCGATGGCGATACCGACCACAGTGATCATGATATAAATCAGGATGTCTATATATGCGTCCATATCTTTGGTTTAACGGGTTGTTTTAATTCTGTTTTCTGTTTTTAAGGATTGATTATCAGGTTGTAAAAAAAATCTCCATCGCAAGACAGACGCGCGGGCCTTGAAAAAGCAAACGCGCCCTGCCGGGCCACCTGTCTCTCCAGGGGGCAGCGGCTGTGCGCGGGAAAACGGCAATATGACATGGCTTCCGGCTCAGGAGGCCACCCAGGGGCTTGACGGAGCGTGTGGCTCATCTCCGGCCCGGGGCTCGGCGGCATCCTTCCCTGCGTCGGGGAGGGAGCATCCGAATCCGTGGAGCATCCGGTCAAGCTCTGTCTCGAACTGCTCCAGCACCGCGTTGGTCTCCTCCGAGAGCCGGTTGGCGTTGAAATACAGCTCGGCAAACTGATACGCGACCATGGCCAGCACCTCCGTGGAGTTCTTGTCGGGGAAGCGCTGCAGCCAGCGGCTCCACAGGCGGTTGACCTGGTATTCGGCGTTGCGGACACGCTCTTCATCGGCCCGGTTGATTTTCAGGGCGACGGGGTTCTGGCCCGCGATGCGTATCGTTATATTTAGTTTGTCTTCGGTCATTCTTTGAGGTCGGCAATGCACTTGTCGATTTCCCGTATCAATTCGGCCAACAGGGCGCGGGTCTGCTCCACATCCTTGCGTTCGGGAGCGATGGTGGTGGCGATTTTCAGGAACTCCACCTCCTGCTGCAACTTTCCGGCGAGCTTGCGCGAGCTTTCCAGCTCGGCCTCAAGCTCGGCGACGCGCGCCAAAGCCCGGTCTCTCTCGCCGCATACCAGCGAGAACCGGTCAGAGACGACCAGCATTTTCGCCCTGAGGCGTTCGACGGTCTGTTGCAGGTCTCCGGCCATTATTGTCCAAATTTTTACAAAAGTACAATTTTTTTCCAACATTCCCCCTATCGGGGCATGATTTTTTCAATCGCGCCCCAGGCGGAAGCGGCCTCCTGAAGCAAAATGGCCGCCCAAGAAACAGGAGGCCACCCCGTTTCGCCCGGGGTGGCCTCCGCTACAAACCTTATTATCTTCTTTAACTTATCGTCAGACTTTTGTCAAAGGCGATGGCAGCCGGAGCCTGCCGGGACGGTCGCTTGTTTAACAAGCCGTCCATCCATCGAATATATGGCACCTTGTATAAATTCCATAATCGTGTTTTATGTAAATGAATTGCATCTATGTTGACAGCAATGTGAGGATGGCAGTCGCAAAGTACGCGCATAAAAAGCCCAGACCTTATAAATATTCAGCCAAATGTTATAAAAATATCGTCATGCAGAGTTTTTGATAGCCGTTAACTAAAAAGTTATACTTGCAGTCGGTTTTTTTGCCGACCTTTGCGACATAGAGAGGGAGGCGGAGGCTGCCTCCCCGAAAACTATGATAATTTTGGTAAGATAAAGATTTGGTTTGAAAAGAGGAGCGGCCACACGAGCCGCCGTCCGACAAGAATTTGTTCAGTTAAGGATAATTCTCACAACCTGGTAAAGGAACAATACAGGCCGTCCGGTCGCAGGGATTGCGACCGGACGGCCTGTCTGTATGGCGTGGCCCGCAGAAAGGGTCACCTGAGGGTGTCGAAGAGGGTAATCAGCCGGGTGAGGTCCTCCTCGCTTGAGAACTGGAATGTTATCTTACCTTTCCCCTGGCGGTCACATGAGAATGAGACCGGGGTGTGGAACGCCGCCGAGAGGTGGTTTTTCAGCAGGTCGAAGTCATGGCTCGACGCGTAGGGGTTGGGGGCTTTGGCGTTGTCGCGCGGGGCTGTCTCGTCGGCGGCATGGCCCTGCTGCCATGCCTTGGCAAGCTCCTCGACCTTGCGCACCGAGAGGCCGTCGCGGATGATTTCCTTGTAGATTTTGAGCTGCACACGCGGGTCGTCGATGGCGAGCAGGGCCTTGGCGTGGCCCATGTCGACACGCTTGTCGCGCAGGCCGAGCTGCACCTCTGAGGGGAGTTTGAGCAGCCTGAGGAAGTTGGCGATGGTGGCGCGCTTCTTGCCGATGCGCTCCGACAGCCTCTCCTGGGTCAGTTCATACTGGTCGATGAGCTTGCGGAATGTCAGGGCGATTTCTATGGCGTTGAGGTCTTCGCGCTGGATGTTCTCGATGAGGGCCATCTCGGTCAGCTCGGCCTCGTTGGCGGTGCGGACATAGGCGGGGACTGACTCCAGTCCGGCGAGTCGGGCCGCGCGGAAGCGGCGTTCGCCGGCGATTATCTGGTAAGTGTCAGCGCCGGTCTTTCGCAACGACAGGGGCTGTATTATGCCCAGCTCGCGGATTGACGCGGCCAGCTCGGCCAGGGCCTCCTCGTCGAATGTGGTGCGGGGCTGGTCGGGGTTGGGGGTAATCTTGTCGAGCGGGACATCGTTGATGGCCGAGGTGCCGCGCGCGGGGGTGTCGTCCATCGATATCAGGGAGTCGAGTCCCCGGCCAAGTGCTTTGCGTTGGATTGCCATATCGGGTAAGATGGGTGAGAGGTTAGTTTTTGGCGATTATCTCTTTGGCCAGCATCACATGGGCCGTGGCGCCACGGCTCTCAGGGTCGTAGAGGATGGCCGGCAGGCCATGTGAGGGGGCCTCGCTCAGGCGGATGTTGCGGGGGATGACGGCGTTGAACACCATCTCACCGAAGTGGCTTTTCAGCTCCTCGTAGATCTGGTTGGCCAGGCGCAGGCGCGCGTCGTACATCGTCAGCAGGAACCCCTCGATTTCCAGCGACGGGTTGAGCTTCGACTTGATGATGCGGATGGTGTTGAGCAGCTTGCTGATGCCCTCGAGGGCGAAATACTCGGCCTGCACCGGTATTATCACCGAGTGGGCTGCCGTCAGGGCGTTGACCGTGATTAGGCCCAGCGAGGGGGAGCAGTCGATCAAGACATAGTCGTAACGGTCTCTCACCGACTCCAGCGAGCGGGCCAGCACCCTCTCGCGCCCGGGCTTGTTGATCAGCTCAAGCTCGGCCCCGGCCAGGTCGATGCGCGACCCTACCAGGTCAAGCCCCTCGACACAGGTGGCCACCTGCGAGCCGTCCATCGGATAATCGTCAACGAGACATTCATATATGGATGAGTCCATCGTCCGGGGGTCGATGCCGTAGCCCGATGTGGCGTTGGCCTGGGGGTCAGCGTCGATTATCAGCACCCGTTTGCCTTCCTTTGCCAGGGAGGCAGCCAGGTTGATGGTGGTGGTGGTCTTCCCGACCCCGCCCTTCTGGTTTGCGATGGCTATGATTTTTCCCATAAGCTGAGGTTTTGGTTGCGATGTAAGCCCGGGGGCAAAGGTCATATCCCGCCGGGCCGCGTTTACAATGCAAAGTAACAACAAAAAACTGGCAAACAACCGTTTAAAAAATCTTAAACTGCCCCATATGTTGATAACTTTCCGCTATTGTTAATAACCGCGGCCCCTCGCCCGGGCTGGAGGGCCGCGATGATTGCCGCCCACGGCTGTCAATGGACGGCGCGACGGCAAAATGACAGTCAATATTTTTCTATTCGTCGGATTATTTGTAATTTTGCGACAATGCGGCGAGGCCCCGCAAGGGCTGTCAAAGAAAGATGACAGCCCGGTATGGCCGCCTGAACGCGCCGCGTTTAGTCAACACATTTATGGAAAAGAAACTCATACTCATATCCAACGACGACTCGGTCAACGCGCCGGGCCTGCATTTCCTTGTCGACTGCGTAAAAGACCTGGGCGAAGTCTGGGTGGTCGCCCCCGACCAGCCCAAGAGCGGCCAGTCGTCATCGCTGACCTTCAACGCCCCGCTGCGCATCTCGGAATACCCCGGCTATGAGGGCGCACACCTGCTGTCGGTGTCGGGCACCCCGGTCGACTGCATCAAGCTGGCGATGCACAACATCGTCCCGCGCCGCCCCGACATAGTGCTGGCGGGCATCAACCATGGCTCCAACGCCGGCAACTCGGTGATATACTCCGGCACCATGGGGGCCGTTTTCGAGGGGTGCATGGCCGGCATCCCCTCGGTGGGCTACTCGCTGCTCCACCACTCGATGGCCGCCGACTTCTCGGAATGCACCCCCTACGTCAAGTCAATCACCGCCAAAGTGCTTGCCGAAGGCCTCCCCGAAGGGATATGCCTCAACGTCAATTTCCCCGCCAAGGTGAAAATCGAGGGCATGAAGGTGGTGCGCGCCGCCCGCAGCCACTGGACCGAGGAGTACCAGAATTTCACCGACCCACACGGCAAGCCGTTCTACTGGCTCACCGGACGCCAGATCAACGACGAGGAGGGGAATCCCGAGACCGACCTCTACTGGCTCCCCCGCAACTACGCCACCTGCGTCCCCTGCAGCGCCCTGCAGAACGCCCCCGCCGCCGACATCGCGGCCATCGCAGACATGCTCAAATGACCAGCCCTGACGCGGGGCCGTCAACCCTGCGGCAGACACCGGATACTGAAAAAGGGCCACGCGACGGTCGCGTGGCCCTTTTTCATATATTCAGTGATGGGTTAAGAAGGATTCACTTCACGTCGCGGATGAACTCATACCAGAGGGAGAGGACATCAGCCGCGGGAGCCTTGGCAGGGGCGAAGTTGAAGGAATGGCTGACGTTGGCCGACAGTCCGTCCTTGTCTTTGAACACCCTGAAGACCCCTTCGGCCATCAGGTAGTGGTTGGGGTCAGCCCCTTTCTCGACCATCACGAAAGCGTATTCGAGATTCTTTATGCCGGTCGAGGTCTTGGTGCCGCTTATCACCAGGGCGGTCTTGGTCGATATGCCCGAGGTCTTGCCGATGGTGTTGAAATACACAGTGAAGTTGCCGTTGTCTCCGGCGATGAACGAGCCGTCCCCCTTCTCATATGAATTGCCTGACACAGACTCTGCCTTGAAATCGAGGGTCAGCTTCTTGTTGTCCTGGTTGAAGAAGCCAACATACTCGCTGTTGACAAGGTCGCCGGGAGAATATCCGCCATTGCCCTGGTCCTGGCAGTAGACGGTGACAAACGGGTCGACGAAGTAGGTGCCCTCGACATTGGGCGGGTTGGTGCCACGGTAGATGTTCATATAGGGATCCATCTGGTCGAGGATTTCCGGGGGCACCACATCTTCGATGGTTGTCGACTCACATTTGCAGGAGCGGACGCGGATGGTGGTGCCGTTGGCCAGCACGAATACGATGTAGTCACCATCCTGATAGACATCCTGGAAGAGTCCGTCGCCACCCTCGGGGACAGCCTTGACCGGATTGCCGCTGGTGTCGCGGATATAATCGAAGGTGATGCCGCCGTCGTAGCTTATCACCCAATAGCCATAATAGTCGACCTTTATGACGGGGGCAGTCGCGCTGCCGCCACCACCGCCATTGGCGGTCACCGGTATCTTGTTGCCATGCTGGTCGAGGAGGAAATCGGTCTTGCCGTCGACAGTGACCGTCCAGTAATACACCCCGTCGACCGGGGCGGCCCCGATGATAGGCGTTGAGCCATTGACTCCGTCGACACCATCCTTGCCGTCCTGGCCGTTCTTGCCATGCCGGATGGTGAAACGCTGTCCGTTGCTCATTACGATTTCGTAACCGTCGGGGGTGGTTGTGACGCTGACAATGTAGCCATTGTCCTTGATTGCGTTGACAAGCGTGTGTATCGCCTGTATGTCGCTGTTCATGCCGGAGAGGCGGCTCTCAAGGTCGGCCACACGGTCCTTGATGCCGTTCACCTCGTTCCAGAGGTCGGTGTCATCGTAGGATCCGCAGGATACGACTGTGGCCGACGCCAGCAGAACGAGCGATAGATTCCTTAAAAAGCGCATAATAATTGATGAGATTGATAATGATAAGGTATGGCCGCAAAGTTAGGCAAATACGGGGAAAGGAAAGCCATCCGGCATGTGGCTATTATGCGCTGACAATGTGGCGAATAGCGCCTTTACACGCGGCAAGGGCCGCCGAGACCCGGATTGGTCTCGGCGGCCCTTGGATATGCAGGCGGCAATCAGCCGCGGAATGTTGTCAGAACTCGGCCGACTTGGGTGTGCGGGGGAAAGGAATCACGTCGCGGATGTTGGTCATACCGGTCACGAAAAGCACCAGGCGCTCGAAGCCGAGACCGAAGCCGGAATGGGGCACGGTGCCGAAGCGGCGGGTGTCGAGATACCACCACATGTCCTTCATCGGGATATCCATCTCCTCGATGCGGGTCATCAGCTTGTCGTAGCTCTCCTCGCGCTCCGAACCGCCGATGATCTCGCCGATGGCGGGGAACAGCACATCCATCGCGCGCACGGTCTTGCCGTCGTCGTTGAGCTTCATGTAGAACGCCTTGATTTCCTTGGGATAGCCGGTCAGGATGACAGGGCGCTTGAAGTAGTGCTCCACCAGGTAGCGCTCATGCTCGCTCTGGAGGTCGACACCCCATTTGACGGGGAACTCGAATTTGTGGCCGCTCTCTTCGAGCAGCTTGATGCCCTCGGTGTAGGTGAGGCGCACGAATTCCTGGCTGATCACTGACTCCAGGCGGCCAATAAGCTCCTTGTCGTAATGCTCCGAGAGGAACTCGATGTCGTCGCGGCAGTTGTCGAGGGCATACTTGATGCAGTATTTCAGGAAGTCCTCGGCCAGGTCCATGTTCTCGTCGATGTCGATGAACGCCACTTCAGGCTCGATCATCCAGAACTCCGCCAGGTGGCGGGGTGTATTGGAATTCTCGGCGCGGAATGTGGGTCCGAAGGTGTAGATGGCCCCCAGGGCGGTGGCACCAAGCTCACCCTCGAGCTGGCCGCTGACGGTCAGGGCGGTGGGCTTGCCGAAGAAGTCGGTTGAGAAATCCACCTTACCCTCCTCGGTGCGGGGCAGGTTCTCCAGGTCCATGGTGGTCACCTGGAACATCGCGCCTGCTCCCTCGCAGTCGCTGGCCGTGATGAGCGGGGTGTTGAGGTAGTAGAACCCGCGCTCCTGGAAGTAGCGGTGGATGGCGAAAGCCAGGGCCGAACGCACGCGCAGCACAGCCGAGAAGGTGTTGGTGCGCGGACGCAGGTGGGCGATTTCGCGGAGGAACTCCAGCGAGTGGCCTTTTTTCTGCAGGGGGTAGCTCTCGGGGTCGGCGGTGCCGTAGACCTCGAGCTTCTTGGCCTGCACCTCCACCGACTGTCCTTTGCCCATGGACTCCACCAGGAGACCCTCGACGCAGATGGCCGAGCCGGTGGTCACCGGTTTCAGCTCCTCGTCGGAGAAAGAGGACATGTCGAGCACGATCTGCAGGTTCTTGATGGTCGACCCGTCATTGAGGGCCACGAACTGCACATGCTTGTTGCCACGTCGGGTGCGCACCCATCCTTTGACGCAGACCTCCTTGCCGACCAGGTCGGCGGCTCCGCGGAATATGTCGTTGATTTTAGTCCGTTTCATAAACGTTGAGGTGTTTAACGGGAGAAGTTCGAGACCGGACGAGACCGGTCTCAAACTTCAATCCACACTTTTTCTTTATTCGAATGAACCCATCTTAAGGAAGTTTACCTCTTCCTGGGTCAGGTAGCGCCAGCGGCCACGGGGGAGGTTCTTCTTGGTCAGGCCCGCGAAGTAGACGCGGTCGAGCTTGGTGACATGGTAGCCCAGGGCCTCGAAGATGCGGCGCACGATGCGGTTGCGTCCCGAGTGGATTTCGATGCCGGCCTGGTTGCGGTCGGTCTCGGTGACATACGAGATTGCGTCGGCGTGGATTTCGCCATCCTCAAGCTCGATGCCGTCGGCGATGCGCTGCATGTCCTCCTCGGCGATGTCCTTGTCGGTCCAGACGTGATAGATTTTCTTCTTCACATATTTGGGGTGGGTCAGCTTCGAGGCGAGGTCGCCGTCGTTGGTCAGCAGCAGCACACCGGTGGTGTTGCGGTCGAGACGGCCCACGGGATAGATGCGCTCGGTGCATGCCCCCTTGACAAGGTCGAGGACGGTGGTGCGTCCGTTGGGGTCGTCAGAGGTGGTGACGCAATCCTTGGGCTTGTTGAGCAGGATGTAGCACTTGCTCTCCAGGGCCACGGCCTGCTCCTTGAACTCCACAGTGTCGGCGTGGCCGATCTTGGTGCCAAGCTCGGTGACGACGTTGCCGTTGACCTTCACCAGACCCTGCTGGATGAACTCGTCAGCCTCGCGGCGCGAGCAGAGGCCGGCGTTGGCCAGGAACTTGTTGAGACGGATCTGCTCGTTGGGATCGGGCAGCGGCAGCTCATACTCGATGCGCTTGGGACGGGGCACGAAGCTCTTGCCCTGGCGCATCGGGCCATTCTGCGGACGGCGGTTGTTGTTGTAGCCACCCTTGTTGTATCCGCCCTGGTTGTTGTAACCGCCCTGGCGGTTGTTGTTGTAGCCACCCTGACGGTTGTTGTTGTAACCGCCCTTGTTGTAACCGCCCTGGTTGTTGTAGCCACCCTGGCGGTTGTTGTTGTAACCACCCTGACGGTTGTTGTTG
>CATZGB010000008.1 GCA_958418815.1 uncultured Bacteroidales bacterium
AATTGAATTTCAATAATTTCAAAGAACTCTTATGATTTTTTAGTGGACACTAATGGATTTCTTTTAATAACAGCAGCATACCATATCCCGAGGCATTTTCATTCACCCGCGATTAGGTGGCATTAACCATTTTGCGCGCGACAAATCAAAGCGTTAAACCATTGATTTGTCGCGCGTTGTCATACGCAATACCCACTTAAAGGTATTTTACAAGTGTTAAATAATGCCGACCTTTGCAGTGTAAAAACAAGAGAAAATGACAGATTGTAAAAGGCTTTGTTTATTACTGGCTGTTATGGTGTCGGTAATTTTTGTTTCGATAGCTCAAGGCGACACATCCGGTATGATTTCCGGCAAAGTGTTGTCGGCAGACGGCGACGCGGTGGATTATGCCACTGTATTCCTGAAAGGGACAAGCTACTCAAGCTCTGCCAACGAAAAAGGCCTCTATCATATAAAAGCTCCTGCCGGCCGATACACGATCGTGTTTTCATGCGTCGGGTATGAGAAAACAGAGAAGAGTGTGGAGATAAAGAAAGGAGACCGTGTCAAACTGAACGTCAAACTGAAGCCATCCACACAACTTGGGGAAGTAATAGTTGTCGGCAACCAGATCAGCAAGGTGAAAAACTCGGCATTCAATGCCACCGCTGTCAACACACAGGAGCTTGTCAACACCACCAAGACACTCGGCGATGCTTTGGCCAAGGCGCCAGGAATGAAAATACGCGAGAGTGGCGGCGTGGGATCAGACATGGCCGTCACAATGGATGGCTTCAGCGGGAAACATGTGAAAGTGTTTATCGACGGCGTGCCCCAAGAGGGTGTCGGCAGTTCTTTCGGGCTCAACAACATCCCAGTGAATTTCGCCGACCGCATAGAGGTATATCGAGGTGTCGTGCCCGTGGGGTTCGGGGCCGACGCCATCGGCGGAGTCATCAACATCGTCACACCCCGACGTCAGAGGAAATGGTTTGTCGACGCGTCATACTCCTTCGGCTCATTCAACACGCATAAATCATATGTCAATTTCGGCCAGACATTGCGCAATGGCTTCAAATACGAGGTGAATCTGTTTCAGAACTACTCCGACAACAACTACTGGATTGACTCCCCGGTGGAAGACTTCGCCACAGGAGCCATCAACAGGAAGAATAAAGAGCATGTGCGCCGCTTCAATGACACATACCATAACGAGGCGGTGCTGGCAAAGGTGGGGTTTGTCAACAAATCCTGGGCAGACAGACTGCTGCTGGGATTCAACTACTCCCATATGTACAAAGAGATACAGACCGGTGTGCGCCAGGAAATCGTCTACGGACAGAAGCACCGTCACGGTCACTCCCTGATGCCATCAATCGAGTATGCCAAACGCAACCTGCTGGTGAAAGGGCTGGATTTGTCGTTCAATGCCAATTACAACCGCGACTACACCACCAATGTCGACACCGCTTCCGTGAAATATAACTGGCGAGGAGAGACAGATCGGCTGAATGCACCCGGAGAGCAGTCGTATCAGCTGTCACAGTCAATCAACAACAACTGGTCGGCCACATTCACCGCCAATTACAGGCTGAGCGAGAACCATCTTTTCACAATCAACGATGTGTTCAACTCATTCAACCGGTCGAATGAAGACCTGCGTTATGACCCGCCATCGAAAGATGAGTTCTCCAAAGTGACAAGCAAGAACATCGTCGGACTGTCATACCGCTATATGCCCAACACAAAATTCAATTTCTCTGTGTTCGGGAAACAGTATCACATTCATGCCAGCGGTCCGATTGCGACATCATCCGCCCAAGATGTTTATCAGCTCTCTTCACGCTCGATTGACCATTTCGGTTACGGGGCTGCCGGCACATGGTTCATGCCTCTTGGGTTCCAGCTAAAGGCATCATATGAGAAAGCTTACCGCCTGCCGACAATCGAAGAGATGTTTGGCGATGAAGACCTCGAGATGGGCGACATCTCGCTGAAACCAGAGGCAAGCCACAATGTGAACCTAAACCTGAGTTACAACGCCGCCTTCGGGAGCAACATCGTGTATGTGGAGGGAGGCTTCATCTATCGTGACACCCACGACTACATACAACGCAACATCCTTGCCCTCAGCGGCGGAAAATCTGCTGCCACCTATGTCAACTATGGCCGGGTCGACACCAAGGGATTCAACATCTCGGCCCGTTACAGCTACTCCCGATGGGTCAGCCTGGGCGGAAATTTCTCGCTGATGAATGTAAGGGACAATATGCCGACCGCCCAGGGAAGCACAGTCGCGAATATCGCTTACAAAGAGCGTGTGCCCAACCTGCCATATCTCTTCGCTGACTCCGATGTCAACTTCTACTGGCACGGTCTTGGAGGAAAAGGGAATGTGCTGACAGTGACTTACGACAACCAGTACACCCATAGTTTCACATATTACTCAGCCAACATCGGTTCGCGCAACGACGACTACACAGTGCCAGACCAGTTCGCCCACAACCTGATGGTGTCTTACGGCATCAGGAATGGCAGATACAACCTCTCTCTCGAGTGCCGCAACTTCACAAACGCGGCCTTATATGACAACTTCAGCCTCCAGAAGGCTGGCCGGGCTTTCTACGGTAAAATTAGAATATATTTCGGCAACTGACACCGGTTTGTCTTTGGAGAGAAAACAACAAACTCAACTGATAATATTTATGACAATGAAAAAATCAATGTGGCGAATCATGGCTGCCGCCGTGATTCCGGCAGTGACGCTGACCTCCTGCACGAATGACGAGCCTAATGGAGAGAACACAGGAGACGGGAGCGGCAAATTCGTGTTTGCCACGACAGTACAAGGATCTTCCCAGACCTCATATGTGCTGCTCACCGGAGATTCCCTGGACGAGGGGGCTCTGTCAACCATCAATAACGGACTCACAAACGAGGGTGCCACACAGTGGGTGTTTTACAAAGATTACTTGTATGGCCTGACCTACAACCAGGGAAATGCCGGCACTACCCGCAGCTATATTCTCGGCAATGACGGCCAGATGCGTCCACGCAACACGGAATACCGTATCGACCGATTCTCTTCTTACGGCACATACAACAACGACATAATCACCATGTCGACCGGAGAAGGCCCCGAGGAGTTCGCTGATGCCCAAGGTCACCGCCCGATGACCCTCCTCGTAACATACCTTGATGTCATCAACGAGTCTAAGCGTACCAACAACACGGCCACCGGCTTGTACAGCATGGAGAACTTCCTTGGCAATGGTGAATATGTAACCCTCGCCGGTGCCGAGCAAAGCGGCTCCCGCCTGTATTGCGGCGCCATCCCGATGGGCCTCAGCCCCTATGGCTCAGCATATGAAAATGGCAAATGGATTCGCGAGGGCTACGAAGGCCTCGTACACACAAGCTCCGGAGGTTCTGGCGCAGGTTCATACCAGGCGGGCGAACTGGTCGGCACACAGTGGCCCGACGAATGCTGGGTGGCGATATACGACAATGAAAGCCTGACTGAACCCAAGCTTGCCAAGACCGAACGCATCAGCACACCTTGCGGGCGTTACCGCTCTCAGTATTACCAGACCGTGTGGGCAGCTGAGAACGGCGACATATATGTGTTCTCCGCAAGCTATTCACTGACAATGTCAGATCCCAAACAGCGCACCTCTCTTCCCGCCGGAGTTTGCCGCATTCCCGCCGGTTCCACGGAGTTTGACGATTATTACTGCAACATCGAGGAACAGTCGACCGGAGGCAACCGCTCGTTCATGCGTTGCTGGCCTGCCGGTGGAGACTGCTTCCTGATGGTGATGTATGACCGTCCTCTCACGGAAAGCAACCCCACAGCCACTGAATTGGCCATCTTTGACGCATCGGCCAAGAAGCTCACATATGTCACAGGCCTTCCTGCAAATGTGTCATCAGTAGGCAAGACGGTTTATCATAAGGATGGCGTGGTCTACATAGCAGTCAATGTCGCCAATGAGTATCCGGCGATATACGCGATAACGACCTCCGACGCGAAAGCCACCAAAGGTGTGACCATTGAAGCTACCGACATCACCGGATTCGGTTATCTGACTCCCAAGCAATAAACTATATTAATCAAATCACGATATCGACTTATAAACCACAGAGACACACCAGGCAGTTTAACCACACTATGTGAGGACGCGCCATGGCGCGTCTCTGCGGTTTGTAAGCAGTCAATCAATAACAGCTAACAGCTTATGAAATTTTTCCGAAAAATCCACCTTTGGCTGTCTGTCCCGTTTGGAATCATCATCACGCTCGTGTGTTTCTCGGGCGCGATGCTGATTTTCGAGCCTGAAGTCACCAGGGCCATCAAGAGCGATGTCTATTATGTCTCTGAAGCGGATGGCCAGCCATTGCCCATCGGCGAGCTGATGGAGACGGTTAAAGCTACATTGCCCGACAGCGTCTCAATCACCGGCGTGACAGTTTTCGCAGACAAGACCCGCACCTATCAGGTGAGCCTCTCCGCACCCCGGCGCGCGTCGCTCTTCGTAGACCAGTATTCCGGTGAGATAACCGGTCGTTACGAGCGTATTGGGTTCTTCTCAACCATGTTCAAATTGCATCGCTGGCTGCTTGACAGCGCTAACCCTCACGGCGACGGATTGAAAGTCGGCAAACTGCTTGTCGGCATCTCCACCCTTGTGTTTGTCATCGCCCTTATTTCCGGGGTTGTGATATGGTGGCCGCGTGCCCGCAAAAAGCTCGGCCGCAGTCTGTCTATCCCGTTCAACAAAGGATGGAAGGGATTTTTCAAAGGCCTGCATGTGGCTGGAGGTATGTACGCCCTGCTGTTCGTGCTGGCTATGTCCCTGACAGGTCTCACCTGGTCATTTGACTGGTACCGGACAGGTTTCTATGCCGTGTGTGGAGTTGAGCACACTCCCCGCAATGCCGGGCAGGCCAAGCCTAAAGGAGAGGAGAAAGAGAGAGGCGGCCGACATGGCAATGACGGCAACCGCCAAAGAGGAGAAGCCAAGGAGGGCGGTCATCGAGAAGGCCGACGTGGGGAAGGAGACTTCCATAGAGAAGGAGGCTTCCATGGCGAAGGCAAGGGTGAAGGCAGGCGATCCGGCGGACGCCGCCACTCGGAGTTCGGACGCTGGCAGCAAGTTTATGAGACTCTCAAACTGCAGAATCCCGACGCGCCCCAGATAACAATCGGGTCTGAGACAGCGACTGTGAACCTCGGAGTTTCCGGCAATGGCAGAGCATCTGACCGGTATGAGTTCAACCGTCGTTCGGGCGAGGTTTCCCTGACCACCAAATACGCTGACGCCAATGAAGCCGACAAATTGCGTGGCTGGATTTACTCGATCCACACAGGCAGCCTTGGTGGCATGTTCACCCGTATACTGTGGCTGCTGGGAGCATTGCTCGGGGCCACCCTCCCGCTGACAGGTTATTATATCTGGATAAAGCATCTTCGCAAAAAGAAAGAACACACTCACTGACAACCACACAAGTGGTAATGCCATTCACCAGGGTGACCGATGATTTTACCGGCCATCCTGGTGAATGGCATTACCCTGTGATGTGATATTCATGCATTACTAATATTTTTTTTCAGGTTACGTTTTATGAACCACAACTGTATGGCAGAAACCGCTAAATTCAGTCGGGGATACTATGTGTTCCTCATTGTGTTTTTAGGAATGTTGTCGGCTTTCGGCCCCTTTGTGACCGATATGTACCTGCCGACACTCCCCTCCATGGCTGAGATATTCTCGACCACACCGTCTCTTGTGCAGATGGGACTCGCGACAAGTATGCTCGGGCTCGCGGTCGGGCAGATTTTCTTTGGCCCGCTCAGCGACAAATATGGCCGTCGCCGCATATTGCTGGCGGCAATGATCCTGTTCGCGGTGTCGACCGTGGTCAGCATCTACTCCCCCACTATTGAGTTTTTCAATGTGTGCCGTTTCGTGCAAGGACTCGGAGGGGCCGGAGGCATAGTGCTTTCCCGCTCAATATCCACCGATTGCTATTCTGGCCGTGAGCTGGCAAAGACAATGGCCATCATCGGCGCGGTCAATGGCATCGCGCCTGTGACCGCCCCTGTGATTGGAGGTCTCGTGTCTGAGGCAGTAGGCTGGCAGGGTATATTCTGGATATTGTTTGCCCTGGGTGTTTTGTTGATTGGCATGTGTATGGCCTTCAGCGAGTCATTGCCTCGCGAACGCAGACACAAGGGTTCTATCGCGAGCCTTATGTTGGCATTCCCAGGGCTGCTGCGTCAGAAATACTTCCTTGTCTATGTTATGATGTTCGCGTTTGCCAACGGAGTTTTGTTCGCATACATCTCATCGGCGGCATTCATCATTCAGAATCACTTCGGTTTTTCCGAACTGATTTTCGCTGTCATTTTCGGCATAAACGCGCTCGGCATCGGCATTGGGTCGGCCTTGTCTCTGAAATTCAAGCGAATGTCTTCAGCAGCCATCTTCGGAGCCACAGGAATATCGGTGATGGCGATACTGCAGCTGATATGCAACTCCCTGTCAGGACAATTCATAGTCTTTGAGATACTGATGTTCCTGATTCTGATTTTCACCGGATATATTTTCACCGCCGCGACCACACTTGCTATGGATGAGGGTCGCGACCACATAGGCGCGGCTTCAGCCATCTTCGGAGCAACCGGATTCCTGTTTGGTGGCATAGTGTCACCGCTGGTAGGCATCGGAGACATCATGACGACCACATTGACCATAATCGCCATATGCTCATTGTCATCGCTGGTGTTCGCGTTGATTTCCTACAAGAGGAAATCAGCCGCCCCTGAGGCGGCCGGCCCTGCTGATGCTGAAGACACCGGCAACCAACGCCAGAGCTAACGCGAGACACAGACATACATCCACAGATTTCATTGGCGCAGCTATTGTCGCGAAGACCACCGTGACGATAGTTGCGCCAAGTGTTTGTCCGACAAGACGGGCTGTGCTTTGCATGCCTCCGGCGCCTCCGGTACGGCTTACCGGTGTGGCGATGACCATAACGATATTGTTGGGGGTCTGGAACATGCCGAATCCCAGGCCGCACACTGCCATTCGCCACGCGACATCCCACTCCGACACAGGCCCCGAAAGAGTCAATATCAAGATTAAGCCCACAGCATAAACCGCCATGCCTGCGGCAGCCGTCAGTCCCGGATTGTGTCTTTCCACAAACCTGGCAGCCAGAGGCGAGACCACCATCGTAGCCAAAGGCCACGGGGTCATCAGCAAACCTGTTGTTATCTCCGCAAAGCCATAACTGTTGAGAAACAAAAACGGAAGAGAGATCATCGCGAGGTTCTGGGCGATGAATGAACAGACAGATGTCGCTATGCTCAATGAATAAAGCCTTATACCGAACAAGTCAACCGGCAACATCGGAGATTTGCGGCCAAATTGCCGTCTCACATAGAATACAGCCGTCATCCCCCCGACACACAAAAGGCAGATATTGGTCAGCAAATCCCCTTTTCTCGCGAAACTACCAAGAGCATAGAATATCAGGCCGAAGACAATCATATTCTCAATTCCACTCACCCAGTCGAATCCGCGTTTATCGTTTCTGGCAGGATTAGCCGGGAGCAATTTTTTCCCGAGAATGAAGGCTGTGACACCAAAAGGGATGTTTATCAGGAAGAGCCAATGCCAGGAGGCGAAAGAGAGTATCACACCCGCTATTGTCGGGCCTGCCGCAGTGGCGATGGCAATCACCATCGCGTTCAATGCGAGTCCTCGGCCAAGGATTTCCCGAGGATAGATAAGGCGGGTAAGAGCAATGTTCACGCTCATCACACATGCGGCACCGACTCCTTGGAGGGCCCGGGCCACAAGGATCATAGTGAAACCCTGGGAGGCGGCGCATAGGGCGGATGAGGCGGTGAACACCACTACCCCTGCAAGGAAATTCCGCCGATAGCTAAAGAGGTCGCCAACTGATGACAGGGGCAACAACAGCATCGTTATGGCCAGCTGATATATGGTGACAATCCAGACAGTCTCGGAATTAGATATGCCAAACCCGTCGGCAAGCACCGGCAGCGCCACATTGACCAGAGTGACATCAAGCACCGTCATTACAAGCACCATCAGTATAGCTATCACCGCAGCGTAGTTTCTTATGGAAAATCTGACATCAGACATATGGCAGCATCTTTAAAATAAAGAGGGTGAATGACTTCACCCTCTCTACTTGGAATAATCCTGTTTTAACTGTATTATTGTTTTGACTGATTGAACAACCATTCCCTGACTGGAGTCAGGCGATAGGCATAATCAAACGAATACATATGCTCGCTGCCCTTGCCATCGGCAGGCAACACAGTCTTTGACTCGAAATTGATTATGTTGATGGGAGCGCCCTTGGCGAGTAATGCAGAGGCGAGCGAGTCCTGTTCGGTTTGTGGAAGTTTTGCACTCCACTCTGCATACTCATATTTGATGTCTTGTTTGTCGGCCGCCTCTTCAAGCGCTCCAAAAGAGCCTGCTTTGCCGGCGGTGATAAACACAAACTTATGCCTTACCAACTCGTCGAACGTCGCACTGTCCCAATGGCAATCGACAAAAATCGAAGCGGCGAAGACATCGGGATAAGTGGCGTTGTAATACATGGAAATCATTCCTCCCATTGACTGTCCGGTGGTATAAAGCCTGTTGCCGTCGACCTTGTTGTTTTTAACGACATCCTTGAGCAGGCGTATCACCATATCGACCTCGTCTGTGTGTTCATACGCGTCATTCACTGCCACGCCTGAATATTGCGGGACAAGCACATAGCAGGGATGTTTGGCCTGCCACTCCTTGGTAGCCCACACCAAGGCCCCGTATCCTTGTGTGAGAGGACGAGTCACATCAGTGCCGGGAGTGCTGGCATCTGCCATAAACAACACAAGTGGATATTCGGTGTTGTCGGCGGTTGCCGGGGTGAAGAGGTTGTATTTCATTGTCTTGCCTGTCTCGTCATCAGTGTATTCAAACTGTTTGAACTGGGGCACCTCTTCGGCAATCATTGCCTGGAGAACCTCGTCACCGGATTTGTCAATCACCGGGCCGCCGCCAGGAGAGCCAAGCTGCGGGCCGCCCACTTTCCCTTTGCGGTCTTGTTTTTCCGCAGTCTGGGCCATATTGTCATCTGAGGTTTTGGCAGTTTGTCCGCATGCGGACATAGATGTGCCCACCGCGAGAGCCGCGATGGCAGGTAATGCGAGATTTAGCAGATGTTTTATCTTCATAAACATGAATAGTTGATGTTTCTCTATAATCAATAAGACTTTTGCAACGCATAAAGTTTATGCGACCCGCGTAAACGGCGACATATCGCGGGCCAACTGCATGCTTTTGGCGTCAGGGCAATTCATGCTTTGGATGCCTCGTGTTTCAATTATTTTTCGTAATTTTGCAATGCGGTTCACAAAGAGCCGCTTTTGTATGCCAAGACACAACAACGAGCCAATCACTGTCAATGCCTTCGTAAGGAACTGGGGGCATCTGGAAAACTGGAAAAGCACCGGTCAAGCCTGACATTCTGCAACACCTCACCATTCAGTCTCGTCATCGACATCTGAATGGACTTGTCACATTCCTACCCTTAAACATCAACTTAACAATCCCATTATGAACAATCTCCGATTGCTCGCGGGACTGCTGTCTGCGGTCTTGCTGAGCGGTGGGACGCGTGGCTACGGACAATCCGTCATTTCTTTGGAGGAAATCTATGAGATTGCCGAGTCCAACAGCGCGCAATTGCGCCCATATCTATCTGCCCGTGAAGAGGCCGACCAAGAAATCAGCGTCGCCAAGAGCGGACGACTGCCTGACATAACGGCCTCATTGTCGCTGAGCTACATTGGCGACGGATTCATCACCAAACGCGATTTCAGTGACTATCAGAAGGCTCCAATACCACATTTCGGCAACGGAGTGGCCATCGGAGTCACCCAGCCCCTGTACACAGGCGGAGCTGTGACATCCGCGATAGAAATGGCACAGCTCAAATCCACGGCAGCGCGTTACGCTGCAGACTTCCAACGAGACGACATACGATTCAGGCTTACGGGCTTCTATCTCGACCTTTACAAGTATTCAAACCTGCGACAGGTTGTCGAGGGAAATCTCGCAGCGGCCCGCAAAGTGCTTGCCGAGATGAAGGCCCGCTATGAGCAGGGGACGGCGTTGCAAAACGACATCACGCGTTATGAATTGCTTTCGTCAAATCTTGAACTGCAGATGACCCGTATCGACAACACCATCAAAATCCTCAATGACAATCTTGTCACCACTGCCGGATTGCCATCGGGAACTGTGGTGGTTCCTGATTCCACTATCCTTTCCCGCGCGTTGCCCCGCGAAGGTGAAAGCTGGTGGCAGGCAGAAGCCGAACTCCACTCCCCTTCCCTGGGCCTGGCCAGAACTGGTGTCGACATCAGCCGCAAGGCAGAAGACCTCGTCAAATCAGAGAGGTTGCCTAAAATCGGGCTACAGGCAGCATGGACACTCGATGGCCCGATTCTGGTGGAAATCCCTCCTATCAACCGCAACCTCAGTTACTGGTATGTCGGAATCGGCGTAAGCTACAATTTGTCATCGCTTTACAAGAGCAACAAATCGCTTGCCAAAAGCCGGATTGCCACACGGAAGGCTATCGAAGACCTCGATGCCACGCGCCAGGCCGTCTCGCTTGCCGTCAGGGCCGACCATATCAGGTATCTTGAATCGTATGAGGAACTCAAGACACAACAGAAAAGTGTGGAACTCGCCCAACGCAATTATCACACCACTTCCACCAGATATTCGGCCGACATGGCGCTGATCACAGACCTGCTTGACGCGGCAAACTCTCAACTTGACGCCCAACAGCAGCTTGTCAACGCCCGCATAAACATCATATATTACTATTACAAACTATTGTTCACTTCCGGAAAGATATGAGACACCGCACCAAAAAGATTCTCTCCTACATAATCACCTTAGCCGTAATCGCAGCGGCAATCATATGGGTATGCTCCAGATTCCTGCATATGGGAAATGTCGAATTCACTGACAACGCACAGGTGAGGCAACAGATTGTCCCGGTCAACAGCCGTGTGCAGGGATATGTCAAGGAAATTCGTTTCCGTGAATACCAGCAGGTGAAAAAGGGCGACACTCTCGTGATAATAGATGACGCAGACATGCGCCTCAACCTCGCAAGGGCAAAGGCCGATTACCAAAACGCAATGGCCGGGCGAGATGTCGCCGACAGGGCTGTTGTCGCCGCGTCGGCCAATATCGCGGTAAGCGACGCCTCGATAACCGAAGCGAAAGTGATGATGGACCTGGCAGCTGCGGATCTGGCCCGTTATGAGAAGCTGCTTTCTCAGGATGCGGTGACCAAGCAACAGTATGATGTAGCCAAAACCGACTACGAGGCGAAGAAAGCCCGGTATGAGACACTTGCAAGACAGCGCTCCGCGACATCTTCGGCAGCCGAGGTGAGCCGCCAGCGCATCTCCCAGTCGGAGGCCGGCATCGAACTTGCCAAGGCGATGGTGGAGATGGCCGAGCTTAACCTGAGCTACACCGTGATTGTCGCCCCTTGTGACGGATACACCTCAAGAAAGGAAATCCAGGAAGGGCAGCTTGTGCAACCAGGCCAGACTCTGCTCGACATTGTCGACACCGGCGACATCTGGATTGATGCCAACTACAAGGAGACACAGCTTCGACATATCCAGCCAGGCAGCAAAGTGTCAATCAAAGTCGACGCTATTCCTGACATTGAATTCGAAGGGGAGGTCTCGGCCATTTCCTCCGCCACAGGAGCGTCGCTATCGCTCATCCCCCAGGACAACTCTGCCGGCAACTTCGTGAAAGTGCGTCAGCGTGTGCCCGTGAGGATTGATTTCACAAAAGGCAACAACCCGGAGAATCTGTCACGTCTGAAAGCCGGGATGAATGTGGAATGCAGCGTGAAGTACTGAAATGGCAGACTGGCACGCACACCAGGGCCCCTTTGACATACCGGAGGTCCCTGATTACATTCCACGACGGCTGAAGCCGTACCTGTTCATACTATTCGTGTTAATCATCCAGTTTTCCGGGGGAGTGTATCTTGCCGCAGCCACAGACATAGTAGGCACCACGGCTCTTATGCAGGAAGACATTCTGATGGCCGGATATGCCTCCATTGTGGGCCTGGCCATCAACTTCGCGGTCATGTTCCGGATAAAGTTCAGGTTCTCCACTCGGTTGCAGCTGCTGGTCTCAGCCGCGGTGCTGATCGCGGCCAATGTGATATGCGCCCACACAACCAGCGTGCCTCTGCTGGTTGGCACCTGTTTTGTCGCAGGCTGGTTCAGGATGCAGGCCACATTCGCCTGCAACTCCACCATTCAGCTCTGGCTCACCCCGGTAAGGGACATGGCTGTGTTTTTCTGCTATGTCTACATCATAGTCGACAGTGTGATTCAGTTGAGTGGCATCGCGACAGTGTACACGGCATTCCATTTTGAATGGCAGTACATGCACTGGATCATGTCAGGGCTGCTGGCCCTGATGATGGTGATGGTGATGATTCTCGTGAAGCCGGTACGCGGCCCTATGTTCATCCCACTGCTGGGAATAGACTGGATCGGGGCGGCGTTGTGGTCAGGCTTCATGCTGTCATTCACATTCATATGCGTGTATGGCGACTTTTATGACTGGTGGGATTCTTGCGAGATTGTCATGGCTTCGGTGCTTGGCGCTGCATTCCTGGTGCTGAACCTGTGGCGGGCGACATTCCTCCATCATCCATATGTGTCATTGCAGGCGTTAAGGAACCGCAATGTTGTCCGCGCAAGCTGCGTGTACCTCGTGTTTTTCACGCTGATAGCGACAGAGCATGTGTTTGAACACAGTTATGCCGCCCATATACTCGGCTTTGACGAGACAAATATGATTGACCTGAACTGGTATGTCTTTGCCGGGATTGTTGTAGGATGTGGTTTCACCTATCTCACTTTTGCAAGACGCAAATGGAGATACAAGACAATGACCGGCATTGCTTTCGCGCTCGCGTCGGTGTATCTCGCCTACTTCTATTTCTTCATCGACTACGGGGCGGAGAAGGAGATGTTGTTTGTCCCCCTTTTCATAAGAGGCGCTGCCTCGGTGATTATCTCCATTGTTTTCCTCACGTCAATAGTGCAGAGCGGGCTGCCGTTCCAGGTGTTTCCGCAGGCGTTAACCGTGAATGGGTTCACCGGGGCTGTCATGGGGGCCACATTGGGCCCTGCGCTTATCGGGGAATTCCTTCAACACACCATGTCAAAGAATGTGGCGTTGCTGAGCGCGCCGCTCACCGATTTTGCGCAGGGGGCCGCCAATGTCACGATTGGGAGCCTTTATGGGATGGTGCAGGCGCAGGCCCTCGTGGTCTCGATGAAAGAGATCTTCGGATGGCTGTTGATAGCCTCGCTGGTGTCGGTCATCATAATCGGCGTAAGCTACGGACCGGTGCGGCCATTCGCCATATTCCCCAAATGGGGCACTATCAGGCGTGTGTTCAAGCATGTTGTAAGAACCCTCCCCGGCCGTTGAGCGTCGTCATCCGACTTGGGCTGTAATATGAAACACCCCGCCATGACCTGATGAAACAGGCTTTTGGCGGGGCTTGTCTTTATGTTTTGCTGCCAGGTTCCCTGACAGGGAATGATCACATCTCCGTTTCCTCCTCGTCGTTCTCAATGAAAGGGAGCGAAAGACGCTCGGCCTGGGCGATACGCCGGTTGCGCCAGCATTTGCGGCAGACGGCGATGTACCGGTCATCACCCCCTATCTCAACCTGCTCACCTTCGGTTATTATGTCGCCATTGGCATCAATACGGGCATTGACGATTGTCTTGTGACCGCATGTGCATGTCGATTTGATTTCGTCAATTGTGTCGGCAATCTCAAACAGACGTTTCGACCCCTCAAACAGGTGGGTCTTGAAATCCGTGCGCAAGCCGTAACAAATCACATTTGAGCCGAAATCGTCCACAATCATAGACAGCTGGTCTATCTGGCGGGCACTGAGGAATTGCGCCTCGTCCACCAGAAACCAGTCAACCACCTCCCCTATCTCCTTGAAATAGCTCTTTGCGAAGGCATACAGGTCTGTCTCAGGATAAATCCATTGGCATTGGCGCTCTATGCCGATTCTGGAGCGTATCACGCTCTCTCCTTCCCTGGTGTCTATGGCCGGCTTCATACAGAGGTAGCGCATCTTGCGTTCCTCAAAATTATAAGCGGTTGTCAGGAGCATGGCGGTTTTGGCAGACCCCATGGTGCCATAGCGGAAATACAGTTTGCCTTTGCGGTGCATTTGTGGAATGGTATGATTAAAATTGATGTCTTTTTCGGTTGCGAAATTAGCCATAATATTCCAATCATATGTGATGGCGGAGGATAAAGTTTTCAACATTTTTCGTAAATTTGCACTTGTTAAACCGAATGATATGACAGCTGAAGAGAAACTCGCCGGTGATGCCCCTCTCCTGTTTGATTCCTGGGACAGGGAACATCTCTGGCATCCATATACTTCCACAATAAATCCGTTGCCGACCTACAAGGTGGTCTCGGCCAAAGGCAACAGGTTGCAGCTGGCCGACGGGCGCGAACTGATAGACGGGATGTCTTCCTGGTGGTGTGCCTGTCACGGTTACAACCATCCGGCCCTTAACGAAGCTGTCGAGCGGCAACTCAAATCGATGAGCCATGTGATGTTTGGCGGCATTACCCATGAACCAGCCATAGAGCTTGGCAAGAGGCTTCTTGCGATAGCCCCCCCATCCATGCACAACATCTTTTATGCCGATTCAGGCTCTGTGGCGGTTGAGGTCGCCATGAAGATGGCAGTCCAGGCCGCGGTAAGCAAAGGAGGCTCCCACCTGAAGACAAATTTCGCCACAATCAGGTCGGGTTATCACGGCGACACCTGGAACGCGATGAGTGTGTGTGATCCTGTGACAGGCATGCACGGCGCGTTCGGCAGCGCCCTACCCGTTAGATTCTTCGTGCCACAGCCTCAGAGCCGTTTTGACGGCGAATGGAATCCGGCTGACATACATCCGCTTGAAAAGCTCCTTGAGGAGAAACACCAGGAAATTGCCGCTCTCATACTTGAGCCGGTAGTCCAGGGGGCCGGAGGCATGTGGTTTTATCATCCCGAATACCTTCGCCAGGCCCGTGCCCTGTGTGACCGTCATGGTGTCTACCTTATATTCGATGAGATAGCCACCGGATTCTGGCGGACTGGAAAGAGGTTCGCCTGGGAGTATGCCGGGGTCGAACCTGACATAATGTGTGTCGGGAAATGCCTTACCGGAGGTTACATGACAATGGCGGCGGTATTGACCACAAAGGATGTAGCCGACACGATTTCGCGAGGAGAGGCCGGAGTGATGATGCATGGCCCGACGTTCATGGCCAACCCGCTCGCTTGCGCGGTGGCTTGCGCGTCTGTCGACCTGCTGGAATCCAACGACACCGCCGGAACCGTGAAAGCGATGGAGGCCGCGATGAAAGAACTGCTGGCCCCGGCCCGGCAGCTTGCCTGCGTGGCCGACGTCAGAGTTCTCGGCTCAATCGGAGTGGTGGAGGTCAAGGAGCCGGTGGATGTCGGACGATTCCAGAAAGCATGTGTAGACAGGGGAATCTGGGTAAGGCCTTTCGGCAGGAATGTCTATGTGATGCCTCCATATGTGACCCCGATGAGCGATCTCGCGACTCTGTGTGAAGAGATGGTCGGGATTCTCCGCGACAGTGAAAAATGACAGGGTTGTTTGTTATTATCTTAAGCCGTCATGCTTGAGAGCGGCAATGATTCAACTTCAACCTAAACTGAATGCAAATGGACTTTTCGGAACACCTTGACAATCTCCGCCACGAAGGGAATTACCGTGAATTGCCACGGATGACAACTGGCGATGTGATAGATTTCTCCACAAACGATTACCTTGGCCTGGGCGCTGACCCGGAATTGCAGGCCGCCTTTTTCGCCGACCCGGCATCATTGAAGGTGCCGATGACCTCGTCGGCGTCGCGGCTGTTGGCGTCACGCCAGATTGAATACGACAACCTGGAAGTGGCTTTAAGGCTGCTGTACTCCAAACGCCGGGGCGATGACACGGGGGCGCTCCTGTTCAATTCCGGCTATCACGCAAACACCGGCCTGATTCCCGCCGTTGCATCAAAAGGGACATACATCATTGCCGACCGTCTTGTCCACGCCTCGATAATCGATGGCATCGTGTTGTCCAAGGCACCGTTTTCCCGGTTCCGCCACAATGATTACGGCCATCTGCGGGAGTTGCTGGCAAAGCACTCCCCCGACCACAAGAATATACTTGTGATTGTGGAGAGCGTCTACTCTATGGATGGAGACAGGGCTGACATAGAAGCATTGCTCGGATTGCGCCGGGAATTCCCGAATGTGTCGCTGTATGTCGACGAGGCGCATGCCTTCGGTGTGCTGGGGCCTCGCGGCCTTGGACTGGTGGCCGAATCATCCGCCCCCTGGGAGGTGGATTTCACTATCGGCACATTCGGCAAGGCCGGAGCGTCGATGGGAGCTTTCGCCATCACATCATCGCGCACACGAGAGTTCCTGATAAACTCAGCCCGCAGTTTCATTTTTTCCACGGCATTGCCTCCGATGCAGATTGCGTGGAGCCGTTTCACCCTGTCGCGCCTGCTACACGGCGACGGGCTGAGGCTGCGTCTTGGGCAGTTGGCACAACAACTAAACAATGTGTTGAGCCAGTTCTCTGTTATCCCGATTGAAGTATCACATATCCAACCGCTCATAATCGGAGACCCCAAAGAGGCTGTAGAGCTGTCGTCGCGCCTGCTTTTCTATGGAATCAAGGCGTTGCCCATCCGAAAGCCGACAGTCCCGGCCGGCACTGACAGATTGCGTTTCTCCTTGTCTGCCGCCATGGCCGACGACGACATCCTTGTGTTGAACCGGGCATTGCGTGACCTCCTGCCTGTAATCAACCCAAAGGCCTGATTCTCGGCAGCACACGATGGATTAGCACCAATTATTTATCACTATGTTGACAAACAGCCTTCATCTCAATGGAAAAGGTATTTCTCGGTGACACTGGTCACAAATCATTGATAATCCTGTTTCTCGGCTGGGGATTCAGTCCTCACTCGTTTGCCGGCATCCACAAGCCCGGATTCGACATCTTGTCAGTCAGAGGATATGAAGGGATGTCGGGCGACATAATCGATGAGGAAATCAGAGAATTTCTGCATGAAAGTGATACCGCGTATTCAGAAGTGATAGTGGTCGCCTGGTCCTTCGGGGTAAAGGCAGCTGCGGCATTCCTCGAGAACACGACAATCCCGGTGACGCTGAGCCTGGCGGTGAATGGCACTGAATATCATATCGACAACAACAGGGGTATTCCACAGGAGATTTTCAAAGGGACATTAGAGGGTTTGTCTGACAGAACATTCGAGAAATTCAGGTTGCGATGTGCCGGTTCGCGGACTATGTTACGACAGCTTGATTCCGAGGGATGCGCCAATGACATCGATGCCTTGCGGCGTGAACTTGAATGGTTCGCCTCGTTGCCGCCAGTGCCGCCAGCCCGGCGATATTCAATCTGGGACAAGGTGGTTATCGGCGAGAATGACCGGATTTTCCCGGTGAGCAATCAGACAAAAGCCTGGGAGGGATATGATGTCTTTGTCATACCCGGCATGGAGCATGTGCCCGACTTCCAGTGGCTTGTTGACACATTCGTGGTGGACAAGACAAAAGTCGCAGACAAATTCTCCACCGCGTTGGACTCATACACCGAGAACGCGGTGGCGCAACAGGCCACAGCCCGGAAACTGTTTGACAAATTTGTCAGTGTATTCCACAATTCCGAACCTGAAAGAGCTACAGGCAAGCTTTCT
This sequence comes from uncultured Bacteroidales bacterium, assembly GCA_958418815.1. Classification (GTDB taxonomy): domain Bacteria; phylum Bacteroidota; class Bacteroidia; order Bacteroidales; family Muribaculaceae; genus UBA7173. The sequence goes on from CATZGB010000008.1 coordinate 17,934, forward strand.
TTGCTCGAACTCGGGTATGGCGACGGCACTTTCACCCGCACTTACCTGCGTAGTCTGTCTTCAAGATGCGAGGTCGTGACATTGTCTGACATTGGCCGTTGCGCTGACAGTTCATGGGTGACAGATGAAATACCACCGCATTGCGATGTCAATTTGGAGATTCTGCAAGGTGACGCCGAATCGGAGGAATTTCAGGAAGCCGCTCTCAAAGACAATTCACGCGACCTGATTTTTTCCTCCTCAATGTTCCAATGGCTCAACTCCCCACGCCAGATGCTGAAAAGATGTGCTGACGCATTACGCCCTGGCGGCATAATAGCATTGTCTTTCTATGGCCCGGAGACGCTGAGAGAAATAAGCACGACTGTGGGGAGCGGTCTCAAATATCCCTCTCCTGACTGGATGAGGCGCGTCGCCGAGGAATCTGGCCTTCGCATCGAGTCGATGGATGTCGAGGAAGAGACCATACATTTCGACACTCCGGCTGATGCCTTGCGACATTTGCGCCTCACCGGAGTGAACGCCCTTCCGGGCAACCACTCCCCCGCCAGAACACGCCTGCTGTTGAGAAACTGGCCATTGACAACCGACGGCCATGCGACATTGACATTCCAGCCTGTCTACATGATTCTTTCCAAGCCATATGCCGAGGCTTGAATCATTCAAAATAATGCATAGATTATGAAATACTTCGTCTCTGGCATACACACAGATGCAGGCAAATCATACTGCACCGGATGGTATGCACGCCAATTGATGGATAATGGCAAATCTGTCATAACACAGAAATTCATACAGACCGGAAACCTCTCGATATCCGAAGACATCGAGACACATCGCCGCCTGATGAAAACCGGACTTATGCCGGAAGACACCACCCCTCTCGACTTCTCGCAAGCTCCAATCAACGGGGAGTCAATCACAGCTCCCTTGATTTTCACACATCCGTGTTCCCCCCAGCTGGCAGCCCGTCTTGACAACCGCGACATACCACTCGAAATCATTGACAAAGCTTCGGCCGAACTGGAAAGCCGTTACGATATCGTCCTTGTCGAGGGCGCAGGCGGCCTGATGGTGCCGATTACGGATGACTTCCTTACGATAGACTACATCTCATCACGCAATCTCCCGTTGATTATGGTCGTCAACTCCTCGTTGGGGTCGATAAACCATGCCCTGCTCTCTTTTGAGGCAATCAAGAACAGGAATATTGAAATGCCGATTGTCCTCTACAACACATATTTCGACACAGACATGTTGATTGCCGAGGACACATACGCTTTCATATCCCGCTATCTTTCCCGGCATTTCCCCGATACCGCAATCATCAAAGTACCGAAGCTCTGAATCTTGACAACACCCTAACCCCAACAGAATAATCTACTGGATTGCAGCATTCATCGCCAAAGCAATGAATACCGACATCATATGCAGAAATGCCGTTCTTTAGTCGTCTGAAATCCAAATTCTTACGAATAAAACGCCAAAAAATCCCCCAAAAAATTCAGTTGGTGAAACTTTCGGGCTTCAATATGCACCTAACGAAGCAAAACAAACTCAATATGAAAAGTCCCCCAATAAACGAAAGGGAGTTTGCTTTGCTGATACAAGAGAACTCCCGAATCATCAACAAGGTCTGCTACTTCTACGCGACCGACAAAATGCCATTTGAAGATCTGCGGCAAGAAATCTACGTCAACATCTGGCTTGGATTAAGTCAATTCAGAGGTGAAAGCAAAATATCAACCTGGATTTATCGCGTGGCCGTAAATTCCGCTCTAATGAGCATGCGTTCATCTAAACCTCGAATCGAAACAGTTTCATTAGACTTCGGTCTACTGGACGTTTCCACCGAAATAGACGATGCCCAACGAGAGAATCTTCAAACTTTGCAGTCATTAATCAACAGGCTTGAAGATATAGAAAAGGCAATCATTCTTCTTTGGCTTGACGAATATACCTACGATGAAATTGCCGAGACCCTCGGAATGAAACGCAACACTGTTGCCGTGAAAATCCACCGAATCAAAGAAAAACTCTCCAAACAGATATAATATGCAACTCGACGAACTCAAAAAAAGCATGTCCACCCTGGACCAACTCCTCGCCAAGACCAACACCGACATAAAAATCAATGTGTCCGCTTCAGAAACCGCGAAGTCCAAGATACTCAAAAAATTCCGTCAGGGATTTACCTCCTGCCTTATCATTGCGTTTGTTTTCATCGCAATGGCTATCGGTAACCAGTATTCCCTTTCGTTCCCCAACTACCTTAAAATAGGCATGGCCGTTTGCCTGTTGACAGCAGCTGTATGGTATATATTCATGTTCCGCTATCTCAAAAAGATAGATATTGCAGCCCTGCCGCCCGCGCAACTATTCTCAAAAACAACGACACTCAAATTGATGGTCATATCTTCGGAGGCATTCTTCGGAATCTGTCTGGCTGTATTCTTCACTCTGCTCTTTCAGGCCGCATGGGTATATAATCCCATAGGTTTTTGGGCAATGGTAGCCACAATAACTTTTGCTATTATTTACGGTATAGTTCATATGTGGCCGCAATATATTCAATTGTTCCGCGACCTGAACTCCATCAAATAATCAACATTTACTAATCCCTAAATCCGCTCTGATCAAGCGGATTTTTTGGCATCTATGGTTCTATAATTGGCGACAAGATTAGAAAGCAATTCAACAAGAAATCTTAATTGTTTGACTATGCTCTGATAAGATATAGCCCTCGCAATCGTTGTGTTCCGGGCGGTTCCTGTCGGTATGGTCAGAAGTCGACACCAACCCTGACGGAAAGCTGAGGATGCAACGTTTTCTCATCATTCCATCTGTAGCCTCTTAAATTCATCCCGATGCCGAAGTTGACATTGCTTTTGCGGCCTAAATTGAGTCTATAACCCACAGTTGGAGATAGATACAATCTGTAATCGCCCAAAATCACTCCACCGACACGGATATCGCCATACAAGGGAATTTTCCCAAACGTCCAATCTGTTCTCGCATGGATATACAAGGGGAAACTGAATCCGGAATTATGATAGACCGGATGATGACGTTCAAACATCAAACCTGCGCCCAAAAAGTAGTGATTGTTGAACTGGTAACCGTGAGATGTGGAAACCCCATAATACACTGTCGTTGTATTGTCTCCGTAACCACCTTGTTGGAATGACAAATCAACGTTTGCATCCACAAAACCCCTGTAACCTTTTTGAGGTTCATCGGCTGTCACAGTGAACGAAAACATTAACGAAATCAACAGAAGGCATAATTGTTTGACATTTTTCATATTGCACATATATACATAGATACGCTACCATAACAACGCTCAATTCACTAAATTATTGTACAATCCACATCTTACAACGAGCCGGGATTACCTTCTCAAAAAAGGAAACATTGTTGAAGTAACGACACATATCAGCGCCAAGCTGCTACTGCATATCGGATTTCTTGTCTCAATCCCGACATAATACACCGAAACAAGACTATATCCGCCTGAATTTATTGCAAGTTTTTCAGACTTGTTATTACCGTTTCTCATAAGTACTTGGCCATCTCCGAAAAAGAAAAAAGCACCGACTATCGTGTTGATAATCAGTGCTTCTCTCTGCGGAGCGACCGAGATTCGAACTCGGGATACCCTTTTGGGGTATACACGCTTTCCAGGCGTGCCTCTTCAGCCACTCGAGCATCGCTCCAAAATCGGATGCTGACCTCTGTCATTTCCGAGTGCAAAGGTAGCTGTTATTTTTGAAATCACAAAATTTTGCGGATGTTTTTTGACGGATTTTTCAAAGGTAATAGCCTTTTTGAGAGATTTCGGCAAGAACAGTGCGGCCTCAGATTGAAACCGCACTGTTTTTGTTGAAACTCTAAATGCCTCAAAGTAGGCTTACAATATGAGGCGGCTCGATATCGTCAATCCGCGCAACAGAAGTTCTGACCGCAATTTTGACCAGGGATGACCATACCCTCACGGAGCGCCTTTTCGGTTTCAGCACCTTTGACTTTGCTGACGATAGCAAGGGCAAATTCGAGAGTCGTGCCTGGGCCCTTTGACGTTATCAGTCGTTCGCCTACAACCACCGGATCTTCGGAATAGACTCCTCCCCTTTTCTCGAAGTCTTCCCTGAGAAATGGATAGCCCGTCGCCTTCACTCCGTCAATGATTCCGAGAGGACCAAGGACAAGAGCCGGGGCCGCGCATATGGCGGCGATGTTGCCTCCGTTGCTCCAGTGGTTCATAACCATTGCCTTTAGCTCATCATCGAGATTCACTGCCGCTTCCGACTTGTCTGCTCCCGGAAAGATGAGCCAGTCTGATACCTTCGGCTTAAATTCAGGCAAATCCATATCTGCGACAACATGGTTTCCGGTGGCACCTTTTACAAGGCGGTTGTCGGTCATGGAGACGGTGAAAACCTCTATGCCAGCACGTCGTAACACATCGACGGGGCCGAGAGCCTCGATTTCATCGAAGCCGGTTCCGAGCATCACATACACGGCGTTACCTGAGGGTTTGGCCGATTTTGGAATGTTGATTTTGATTTCAATCATAATTTGTGGGTTGATGTTGTTTTTGTAACTTTGCAAAGGATAACAGCTACCCTTTGGATAGCGCAAAGTTATGCATCAAAATGCTGCCTTGCAAGAGGTTACTTTGAAAGGAGCAGCTTACCTCAAACTCACTTTTAGTCAGTATCAGGCAAATGAAGGTCGAAAAAATTTCAGAAAAATATTCATGTGTCGCCACATGCCCTATGAGAAACGTGATAGCACATTTCGCCAACAAGTGGTCAATGCTGCTTCTCGTCATACTTGACGAGTTCGGCGTAATGCGTTTCAACGAATTATCAAGAGCAATCCCCGACATTTCCCCCAAAGTACTGTCAGGGCATCTGAAAACACTTGAATCAGTCGGGTTGGTTAAGAGGATTCTCTATGCCGAGGTGCCTCCTCGCACAGAATACGAGTTGACCGATTTGGGCAGAACTCTTATACCCATACTCAATCAGCTCTCGGAATGGGGACGCGAGCATCTTAATGATATAACCCAATCTCTTTCAAAACATCAATAGTCATATTATACGTCAACAGAATGAAGATGGCAGAAATAATCTGTCGCCTTCATTCTGTTTAGCAGTGTACTTCCCGATATTGTCAGAGCAGGCTTTTCCGCTCGGTTATCTCTGCATCTGTCATGGTATAATCGCCGAGGCTGTCTTCCCTGGCCTGTATGCAGATGTAGGTCATTGCTTCTGCTGAGGTACATTTGAGATTGCGGTCGCAGTTGGTTGACACTCGGATTACGGAACCCTCAGCCACATCAAAGACGTTGTCGTCAACCTGAAATTTCCCCGCTCCGGAGAGTATGATGTAGTTTTCCTCATTACCCTTATGACTGTGAAAGAATGGGACTGCAGCACCTGAGGGCAGAGTGCCGAATGAGATTTCGCATGAAGTGGCACCTGCCGCCTCCTTCACAAACTGCTTACCCTCGAAGCCACACAGCGGCCCGACGGATACGTGGGCGAATTTGTCGCCGGAATTCAAAGTCTTGGTTTCGCTCATATTTCTCGGTTTGAAATAAAATCATTAACTTTGCAGCAGTAAGCCGCTTTCGTTTAGATAGCGCAAAGTTAAGTCATATTTTTGAGCCATACAAGACGTTACCCCGACGTAAGGCACTTACATTCAGGTAACTATTTTTGAGTATGAACGCATTGCCACTGAAAGAAAATTTGAAAAAATATACGGGCATAGCATCGTGTCCGGTCAGAAACGTCATAAGTCGGTTTTCCGGCAAATGGACCATGCTCGTTCTCTGTGTCCTTGCAGAGAACGAGGCAACCCGCTTTAATGAAATCGGGAGGGCAATCCCAGACATATCCCCGAAAGTCCTTACGGAAACTCTGAAAAGCCTTGAAGCCGATGGTCTGATTTCAAGAAAGCTGTATGCCGAGATACCTCCCAAGGTGGAGTATTCGCTGACAGAACTCGGCAAAAGCCTTATACCCTTGCTCGGGAATCTCATCGAGTGGGCACTTGACAATTTCGAAGCAATCGCTAAACGTTAGAGATTTCCTTTTGAAGCATAGAAAGGAAATGAGCGGCATGGACACCGTCCATTTGGGTGTGGTGGAACTGAAATGAGACAGTCAGTCGCGTCTTTAACCAGTGGCGACGGTATGCACCCCAAATCATAAAGGGATTATTGAAGATTCCGCTATACATTCCGACTGCACCGTCTATATCGTATTGTGCCAACGCTGATGTGCCGATTACCATACTGTCGGTGATGTCGTGATTCTCGCAGGTATCGGCAACTTTGCGTGTCAGGCGAAGATAGTCTTCATTGAAGCACGAGAGTTCTTCACTGAAAGGGATGTCGCATGAGCTTACCTCTCCCTCCGAGTTGGCAACAATTGTGTTGACAGCAATCGCGTCATATCTGATTAGCTTATCACCTACCGGCAGCATATAAAACTCTTGTATCTGCGAGGCGGCACGACCGATACACCAGCACATCAGCATATTGTATTTCAGACCTCGCTTACGGCTGACATTGTGCAGCCGAGTCACATCGAGAGTCTTGATTAGTGTCACCATCGGCATCGGCGCCTTCATCCACATTTCAAAGGCGTAGGCTCTTGTTGTCTCTGCCGGATTTAATTCTTGCATCATCTTTTTTTTGATGCAAAGTTACCTCAGCCTCAAAACCTCCGATAGAACAAAAACGACATTATACAGGATTGGTAAAGAGGTCTGAGTATGGTGTGCAGTGTTTGACAAGCGTTTCAGGACTATAACCGCTCAGCTCCTTGAAATTTCTTATAAAGTGAGACTGGTCGGAGTAACCGCATTCGGCGGCAATTCCGGCATAGTTGCTTTCTCCCTTCTGCATCAGTGACAAAGCCTTTTGAAACCGCACGATGCGTCCATATTCTTTCGGATTCATGCCGACCGTATCCCGGAAAATCCTTTCAAACTGTCGTTTACTCAGACATGCGCTATCAGCAAGAGCGTTCACCGACGTAGTGGGAGCGCGAAACAATGTGCCGATTGTCGAGCCCACACGGCTGATATTCAAAGCCGGTCGAATCTTCGATGTCAGAAAATCCTCCAGTATGTCAATACATCCCCTGGTAATCGTGCAGTCGAAAATCCTCTGAGCAATTTCATTCAGCTGCCTATTCCCAATGTCATAACCGGAGATTTCAAGATTGTAGAATGCCGATGGCGGAGTGTCGATAAACATCCCGATGGTATGTGGGTAGAAAACCGCCACTATCATTTCCAGTCTTCCGTCTGATTGAATATGTGCGAAGAAATTCACCTGACCGCTAATCGTAAATTGCGACTGGCTCTTGTCAAGTTCCGGTATGTAAAGCGGCGATTTCTTGTGAAATATAATCTGCGGACAACCGATAGGAAATGTCAGGATGCTGAAAGGCTCATCGCCTTTCAGTACCCAATAGTAGCGCACATATGGGCGCAGCTCCTCTCTCGGTTGATAAATTCTCATCAGTTTTTTGGGAGAGACCTACTTTGCTCTTAATCTTCAAACCAGTAGTCAATATCGGGATTATACTTTTGGCCGATAAGTTGTTCTTCGTCAAAGTCCATATCAAGATACCCGTCATCATCCAAAAAATAGATTTTTTCCTTATAGCAAGCGATTATAGTACGAAGAAAGTCCTCAAAAGAATGATGAATCTTTGTTGGCCCATCAGCATCGTGTTCTATCAGGAAAATTCCGTTTTCTTTACCTTCCGATACTTTCAACGCATAAAAATCTGATGAATAATTCACAAGGATTGGATAATACTTATCTTCTCCATTAGGAATCATTTCCTTTACAGACTGCGTAAAACTTTCGTATTCAGCAGCCCTAATGAGAAGATAACCGGGTAAGAAATCCATCAATCGTTGATCTTCAATTTCATAGTATGTACCACTTACTTTAGAGTACAATATATTTAATGATTCCGGGAGAATTAAAGACGACTCTTTATCCTTAGCAATACTCAAGGAATAACCCGGTCTTAATTCATCCGACAGACTAATAAATTCATCTATTAAATAAGAAATTTCTTTTTTCATTCAATTTTTATTTCGTGATACAACATGATGCAAATGTTCGGAAGCCAACTACTCCTTATGGAATGTTGAGCAGCTTGTTATCTACCTCATTTGACTTTTTATTATAAAATGCAAAATTCTCTTCTACAAAAGTAATTAAAACATTTTTTGCAGGAACAGCAATCAACATATTATCATCATCCGGGTAGCAGAAATCAGTCCAATACGTGAGAAAAACATCACCAAAAGTGATAATCGAACAGTTACTACCCCAAAACAATATAATTTTATCATTGGCTTCTAAAAAAGGGGATAAACTTATATGATAATTGATTTTGTTCCAGTCAACAGATAGAGTTGATATTTTATTCAGACCATCCCAAAACGAATCAGGCAATCTAAATAAGTGACCTTTCTTAGAATTTGTTATTTCAGTCCTTTTTCTTATTGAGTCGTTTTTATTGTTGATGAAGATTTTTTCAAGACTATATTCATCAATAATAACTTGATTTTGATTGAAGAATCTCCAACCAACATCGCTTTTTCTTAATAATTTGATTACCTTTTCTTTTCTCATTTCCATATTTTGGAAGTGGTCGATAATATCCGGCGGATAATCGACCTTTTGGGGAGATTTATCCGCTTGTTATGTGCCTTATTTATCATTCTGCTTCGTATTCTTCAGCACTTTTAAGGCCTCGTATGAAGTCCTCAAAATTTTCTGCTAAAGGAGTTATTTTGAAATCAGATTCTTGGTCGATATGCACAACTTTTGGTTCTCCGATTGGACCACATTCTCGATAATCTAAGAAAACCATATCATGCCCAGCACTCGGACAATCACAAATAACAACTCCAATAGCAGGATACCCCCATTCATCAATCATAAACTGACTGCCAATTTCACCACATAGTGAATAGTCCTTTTCCCTACCTATACCATAAATGCCGGTTATAGTAATATGGTCTTTAGCCCAATTTGTGGGTGAATCAGTAGGGAAGCAAGTATTGAAAGGGATGCCTCCATTATGCTGCTTCATAAGCCATATATAGGACGTCGGCAACTTGTATCCTAATTCTTTCTCTACATCGGCAATCAGTTCATCAGTGGGGGCATCACTTATATACTCTTCACGAGCATAGTAATTATCATCCCAGAAGTTTGTAAAATCAAAACCTTCAAATTCTTTTTCCATATCCTATTTTTTATTTTGTGGCACATGATGTAATTCACCTAACGGACTTTTGATGTTGCTCTTGAAAGCGTCAGCTATGATCTTTTGAAGTCTCTGAATTTCTTGTTGTTCAGCGCATTCTCGGCGGCGATGTTGCCGTTTTCGGCGGCAAGCCGAATCCATTCGTAAGCCTGGCGGAAGTCGGTTTCCACGCCAAGACCTTTCATATATATGTTGCCTATTTCGTACTGTGCCACGCTGACTTCATGGTTGTATTTTCCGTATAAGTTGCGGCGGGAGGCAATCTGCCGATAGAGTTTCATAGCCTCGGCGTAGTCTTTTTCTCCGCCGATACCGCTTTTATAACACTGGGCAAGCAGTAGTTTCGACATTACATCGCCCGCTTCGGCTCCTTTTTGATACCACTCGAGTGCCTTGCCCCAGTCCTTTTCAACACCGCGCCCGTCAAAGTATGCGCCGCCGATGCAGTGGTAAGCGTCTTTGTAGCCCATTTCGGCGGCTTTCATAAAGCAGTCAAATGACTTCCGAAGAGCTTCTTCAGTCGCCTCACTGTAATATATCATTCCGAGGTTAAACCATGCGTCGGCATCCTTCTCTTCTTCAGCCACTTCGGTATACAACTGAGCGGCGGTTTCTTCGTGATTATCATCATATTCGACAATCTCCAACACTTCATCGGGAACCCCCGTACCCCATGACAGAATATCGGCAATACGCTTCTTGGTCGCCATATCGCCTTTGTCGGCTCGCGCTTTCAGGATTTCAACCCAGCGGTAGTACCATTTGCAGGCAATCTTCACTCCCTCTTCGCGGTCGATGTCAGCGGGACAGTCATAGGCATAGAGTTTCATCAGTGCCTGGGCCGCGCTTGCCACACCCTTGGCGGCTTTTGCCTCCAGTATCTCAATCCAGCGGTAATGCCATTTGTGTGTAAAGTCTTTTTTAGCCTGCGCACTGATTGTCTCATCGTCGCCAAAATCGTAGCGATAGAGATTTGCCAACGCCTCGGCAGCCTTGTCGCTCCCTTTGTCGGCAGCTTTTTCAAACCAGTAAATCGCTTTCTGATTATCACATTGATGATGATACCCCCACGAGTAATACCGTCCGAGCATATATTGCGCTTTGGTGTTGCCCTTTTCGGCTAAGGGTGAGATGGCATTGACGGCCTGCAGCGCCAGTTCATCGTCGCCCTCCCCGGCATACAGGCTGGAGAAGCGTTGTATGATTTTATAATATTCTGTCAGTTGGTTCATTGTAGTATGTTTTATTTTTCAAAGTTATTAAATATACCGGATTTAAGAGTGCTTTCGGCATCTCGGTTGCCTTTCTTGGCGGCAAGCCGGAAATATTTGGCAGCTTTTTTCAAATCAACCGGCACGCCCAACCCTTCAAGATATATGTTGCCGATTTCATACAGTGCCTTGCCGATGCCGTCAGCGTATCTCTGCCAATAGCGACCGGTGCGTTCCGCCAGATGCAGGTATTGCTCCATCGCCTTTGAATAATTGACCTTGCAGCCTGTACCGTGCTTATAACAGTCTGCCAACTTCAGTATGGCGTTTATCTCCCCCATGTCAGCACCTTTGCGATACCAGCGGAAAGCCATGACCGGATTCTGTTTCACTCCCAGCCCGTCCATATAGGCATCTCCCATCTTAACAAAGGCTTCGTCATAATTCATCGCTGCGGCTTTCTTGAAACATGTGAAGGCTTTTTTGTAGTTAGCCAACTCTTGATATGCTTGCCCCATCATATACCAAGCCTCATCCTTCATGCAGAAAGGCTCGTCGCTTTCGATGGTTTCGTTATAACGCCTTATTGCTTCTTTGATGTAGCTGACTTTGTATTCTGTTATATCCTCTGATTGATTGTTCATTGCGTAATGGAATTAATAAAATTATCAGCTTCTTCTCTTGTGTGAAAAACTATTATTTTTACCTTTTCCTTATATTCAGAAAGCAAGGAGTTGATAACAGGTAGTTGCTGCATCGGGAAATCTATAATCCATTGGCGAAACTCCTCATTCATCGTCTCATCTGTCCAAGGCATATCTTCACGCTCTTTGCCGATCCGTTCCTCTGCCCCAGCAAGACACACATCCGTAGGTAAATCAAAGAAAAACACGGTGTCGCAATTTTGCAGTCTAAAGGGAATTGTATGAAGATAGTTCCCGTCAATAATCCATTCGTTGCCGGATGTTATCATCTCAAGACGTGTGGCAAATTCATCTCTGCTTAACGTTGTGCGGTCAGGCAAGTGCCAGATCATGTCAAGATAATATAAAGGCAAGCCCGTCTTGGCCGACAGCTTTCTTGCAAAAGTACTTTTGCCGGCTCTGGGGCATCCTATGATAATGACCTTCTTCATCTTATTTTAAAATCTCTCCGATGAGTTTATCCAGCGGTTTGTGGCTGATGCCGTATTCCTCGATGACGCCTGCTTTCAAGGCTTCGTAAAGAAGTGCGCCGTCCTCGTCCGACAACCGCTGCATATCGGCTTTCGAGACGACTCCGTGTTCTTTCAGAATGTCGGCTGTAGCCTGACGCGCGGTTTTAGATACTGCCTTTATCCGCTCTTTCAATGCGGGAAGCGCATTGCGGGATTCGATATTGCCTTTTTCGGCATATTCCTCGATGATGCGGTTTATCCATTTCAGGTCATCCTTGTCTCCGCGCAAGGCTATCGATAGCAGAGTATGCACAGGAGTTTCCGGTTGAACGTCTATATCTTCAAGATAGTCAACCCACCATATTGCATTTCCTTTTGTGATTTCCTTATCGAGTCGTCCAAGCAGGAAAGCGAATCCCGCATCGTCGAACCGATGCACAAGAAGTTTATGATAAATGAAATAAGCTGTTTTGCGGACATCTCTTCCTTCATCGCCGGGATGTTCACAGATAATATCTTCCAGCACCGGCGGAAGCGACATATCCGTTAGACTCCGGGCTTCTTGCCACGCCGCCCATTGCGCTGTCCCCTCATAAAATCCCTTTGCCTCCGGGTCGGGGGTAATCATCCTGTCTATCAGGTCTAAAACGGCTTCTTTCGTGATAGCCCGTATCGTTTTCGGCTCAATATTTACGTCATTAAGCCGCAAGTGGGTGCTGTTTTCAGTAAATAGTTGCAACTCTGCCTTTACATTCATAATCTGATTTTTTTAAGAACAAAACTCATATTCTCGCCGAGGTTACGCATATTAGCCATACCTTCCTCATCGTTGAGTACATCACCGATGTTCTTACCATAAACCATATTCCAATATGTCGAGCCTACGACAATCATCTCTTTGTTGAGCATAAAGTGATTCATCGTGTCGACCGTCGTCATTCCGCCACCACGACGCACCGCAGCAACCGACGCACCTATCTTATGGCGTAGAATTCCCGGATTGGTTGCAACGACAACTCCTCCACGCTCCAGAAAGGCTTTCATCTTTGCGGACACATCAGCGGAATATACCGGAGATCCGAGAACAATGCCGTCTGCATCTGCCATACGGCTGAATATCTCTGCAAATCCATCATTCGCAAACACACAGTTGCCTCTGCCTTTACAAGCAAAGCATCCGCGACATGGCAGTATTTCATAATCAGCCAATTGTATCAGCTCACATTCGATACCCTCTTTATTGAGTTCATCAAAGACCTTGCTGATAATCAAGGCGGTATTGCCGTTTTTTCGGGCACTTCCGTTGATACCGATTACCTTCATTGCTTGTAGTTGCGTTTTATCTCGTCGATTGATTTGCCGCCGATACCGAAGTTTTCATCCGGCAGTTCTTTGATAGTAACTGTGAAGAACTGCTCCGGGATATTGGTTATCTCGGAGGCTGTTGCAGTCAGTCGCTCAATCAATTGCTTCTTCTGTTCAGCGGTCAGTTTGCCGCTCTCAATTGATATGTAGGGCATTGTTACTTTTTCTTTGATTTCGGGATTGGCAGTTCTTCCCAGAGGGCTTCAATTATTTTGAGGACTTTGTGGGAGTCGGTAAAATCAAGAATATAGGCTTCCTTTGCTCCCTGATATGGACAGCCGCATTCGGCATCTGCCATCAAGGGGGCAATGCATGGCAATTTCTTGACGTAAGCGATATTGTCGCAGGCAGTGATTACACATTTTTCATTTACGTAAATGATGTAATCACCCATCATCTTGCGACTGCGTACTTCGCCTAATGGCGTAAGCATATCGCAGATGAATTCAATAAATTCAGAGGTACACGCCATAGTCTTATTCGTGGAAAAGAGCGCAAAATCCCTGTTTGTTGAACTGATAGTACATCTCGATTCGTTCCGGTGTATCGTTTTCGAGCAACATAAGTAACTCTTTTGCAAATTCAAGGGTTGCAGAACCGTTGGCGGTCACCATACTACCATCGCTTACGGCTTGCGCGTGGATATACCCGTCGGGATTAGTGTAGTTCTCTCCACCCCAAATTTTCAGTTGGTCCAAACCATTGCCGGTATGTTTCACCGCATTGAGGAAACCATACTTTGCCATAAACGATGCAGCATTGCATATCGCACCTACAATCTTTCCTCCTTCAACTGCTTTTTTGACAATTGGCACAACCCGTTCAGCAACAGGCGTACTCCACCCGAAACCACCAATCAGCACCAGCGCAGCATAATCGTCGGGCATCGTATCAAACGAATAATCGGGCATTGTGCGGAACCCACCGATTGATTTCACCGGCTCCAATGTCGGGGCGACCACCTTATTGACATACTTCGGATTTTCCTTCATCGCATATTCATCGGAGGCGATTGCCTGCGAAAGAAACACCGCCTCATGCGCCGCATAGTCCGGCAGGAGTATATATAGAACTTCGTTATTCATAATCGTCTGTTACTTTTTCCAACGTTTGAGAATGCCTTTGCAAGATTGCGCTCCACGCTAATGCCATTTTCATAGCATTGACCGAGTTGATATTGTGCGGGTGCATAGCCCGATTCAGCCGATTCACGACACTCGGCGATATCAAACGATTTGTCGGTATATTATTCGTGTACTTTATAATGATTCTTTTATTACTCCCTTTTCGGGAAATACGCTATTATTCACCTGCAATCAACCGTTTTTAATGATTTCTTCAAAAATCATTGCGGATTCCTCCGACAAACGCCGGGTCGCAGCAATGCTTTGAGCCAACACGACTCCTTTTGAATTGATTCGTAATGGCTTCTCTTTACTCTTCGGATAACCGAATCTAAGAAGCGGCACAACCTCATCAGGAATGAGGCGCGGCTGGATAACACTGCCACTTTCTCCCCATACCGCCCATTCGGCACAGCAGTTAAACGGCTCCTGATGCTTGCAATGCGGTTTGTCGCTGGGAATAATCATCGTGAGATTCTCAGGCACACTCCCGAGACTTTTATATGAAGCGTCTTTTGCACAAAAGAATGAGTCAGAGGCTTTAACGACAACGCCTTCAGGAATAAGGGACCTGTAATGGGCGCCAAGTTCTCTTACGCAATAGTCGAAGGCTCTTTCCTTACGAGTCACTTCCAGTCGTGCCATTATGTAGAGATGCCTGTCGAGCAATGAGACCGGAAATACGACATCTCCCACATTTATAGATGCTATTGACGGCATCCTTGAGTGGATGCTGCCAAACACTACTTTTATAGGCCCTGTGTCATTTGATTTTCTTAGTTCGTCCAACCAGTCCTGAGGCCAGTAAACAGTATAATATGCCATAATCTGATGTTATCTGTTTCTATTCAAGAAAACGGCAGC
The DNA here is from genome assembly GCA_958418815.1 of uncultured Bacteroidales bacterium. Lineage (GTDB taxonomy): Bacteria > Bacteroidota > Bacteroidia > Bacteroidales > Muribaculaceae > UBA7173. Next base: position 32,971 of record CATZGB010000008.1, read on the forward strand.
CAGCTCGGGGCCGTTAAGCGTCATCGCCGACGAGTCTTCGAGGTTTTCAGCGTCTTCATCGTCTGATATCGAGATGAATAGTGTGATTTCATCGGTGCGCTCTCCAAAGATTCCGGAATCTTTGACCTGCTTCATCGCTGAAATCATTGCGCTGAAGAAAAAGGCTTCTCCCGGCAAAGAATTGTGGTTTTCCCACAGCGATTTGCTGAGCTTCACCAGTTCGCTGTCATGCCCGTCGGAATATCCCCATTCATCGGGATGCCATTTGGTTTCGTCATCAGGTTCTTCGTCTTCACTTTCAAGGTACTCCAGGGTATTCACTGCGAGAAACAATGAGCAGCAATACCTGTCGGTGACCAGGGCGGCAGTATATATGCGCTCATCGCCTATGCGATCAAGAATTTCGCGCAGATCAGCTGCAACCGCATCTCTGATTTTTGCCGCCACTTCCTGCCAGAACGGAGCCACGGGGATAGCCGGTTCCTCTTTTTTCCGCTCGTGGGCTTCAAAGTCGGGCGAGTTGATGTAGCCGATATACTCTTTTGCTTCTTCCGAACCGAGTTTTACGGCATCTTCAAAATACTGGTATCCCAGCTCAATATCCGCCTCGGTGCCACGCCCGAAGGCATAAGCCACGCCGAGTGAGGTGAGCAGCCTGACAGTTATTGATTCCCATAGGTGGTCGACTCCTTCGCCGGCTTCATGGAGATACTCGAAAGCCACATCGTTGTCCTGCACTGTTCCCAGCCCCTCCTGATAGCAGATGCCGAGATATGCGGCACACTGCGCCTTGGTAATCTCAGAGCACTTCGGATTCCAGTATGCCTTTTCAAACCAGTCCACAGCCTGGGCATAATCCTGCTCAAAGTCTCCACAGCCCTCAAAATGGTAATAACCCATCTCGAATTGCCCTTGAGCAAGACCTCCGTTGGCAGCCATTTCAAAGAGCTGGCAGGCAAGGCTTATGTTTTCATCCACCTCCTCGCCGGCCTCATAGATGTGCCCGGCATTGTATGCGCCCTGAGGATCCCCCTTGCGGGCAGCTTCCACATAACGCAGCAGGCCGGCATATGCATCACCCTTCTCTTTGCGAAGATAATAGCCGTAGTTAGTGCAGATTATTGGCGATATGTCTGCCAGCATCTGATAGTATCTCTCATAGACATCCCGGCTGATGTCGCCAAGGCCTGCTTTGCGGATGTCGCAGTAATTGCCCCATCCGGCACAAAGTCCGCCGTCGAAGCTGCGTTCGTACCACACCTTTGCTATCGGCCATGCCCATGCGTTATAATCTCTTTCATCGTTGAATTGCTTGGCATAGTCGGGCTCGACACGCAGATAGTCGCCCCAGAAATAAACGTTGGCGACCATGTAGCAGCAGAAAGCGTCGCCACGCTCTGCCTGACCGAGAATCTCCTCAAACGCTTCCTTAAACGAAGCAAACGGCATTGCCCGTTCCACCGAAGGGGTAAGGTTTGCACTTCGCGCAGCACATAGAACACCGGTGGCGCTCCCCATCATCGCGCTCTTCTGCATCAGCTTCGATGCATTGGCATCGTCGACAGTGAAGCCAGCCTGCGACCACACATACTCCTCGCCCATAAAACAGCGGGCTATGAATGCCAGAGCATCGGCGTCGCCCTGTTGCGCGGCCTGCATAAGCAATGCATAGCCACTACGTATCTCCTCCCGGTCGTAACTCGACCATATCTGCTTGACCGCCGTTTTTACCGGCTTACTATACTTGCCATTCATTTCTTATCTTCGTCTAAAAATCTGAACACCAGTCTTTCAAAATGATTGTTTACATCAAACTGCGCCCAATCATCCAAGGGATCGGGCAATTTCTCGCCGTCAATCAGACTCCACAGCCAGCTTCGCAGAAGTCCGGCATCAGAAACCACTCCTCTGAAGCCGGTCGGAGCCGGCTTAGTCCATCTGACATATTCAACTTTATATACGGCGGTCGGAGACGCATCATTGTCGCGCCTGCGGATATTGACATATCCGCCATCGCCTTTAATGAAATCATAAAGCATCCATAGCGATTTGCCCTCTATGATATTTTCCAAAGCGCAGAACACATCGGCCATATCAAAGTATCGGAAATCCTCGCCGTCCACACACAGTTTCGTCTCCGGAGCCTCTTGCTCCGGATAGATTTTCTGACAGTGCCAGCCTGTCATGTCGGGAAGCGAGGCGGTGCGGAAGAAATCACACATCATATCCGCGGCCACATCACAATCTACGTCAGACCGCCACATACGCAGCATATGTCCGTTGACTCTGAAACACACCGCAATGCTGCCGTCCTTATAATAGTCAATGGAATATGCCTCAGCATGGCGGACCAACACCACCGGCACACATTTTTCAAGGTATATCGCCACATTGTCTTCTATGTCAGACACGGCATCAACAATTTTTGCCTCGGTCACGTTAGATGTGCGTTTGGTTCCATTCTCTGTCCCCAGCACATATTGCGGCTTGCGATCTTTAATTCCGGGAAATATACCGCGTGATTCGTTGCTCATTTTCAATTAGCTGTTTTTTATGTTCAGCGGTCAGTTTGATGCTTTCAATTGATATGTATGGCATTGTTTAACTCTTTACAAGTACCCATTTATCGTTCTTGGATTTCCTTTCTGCACAATAGCCAAGAGGTAAATCTTTCAGGTTGCCGATAGTCGGGTCTAACTCCAATACATACTTTAGTGAAACTATCCTTGCGTCGCTTTCATTATGTTCTTTACCACAAAGGAATTGCCATGCTCCGTCATCCGCATCGTGTGAAACAAATAATATTTTTTCTCTACCATCCAGGATATGACTGCATATGAAAACAGCCGTATTTGGAGCGTCTGAAAACGGGAAAATATCATTACCCTTATTGGGACTGTTTATATGCTTGCTTATAGCCATTGCAGCCCAACCTATTGCAAGATATACTGTTGCATAGACGATAAACCATAATTCATGTATATCAAAGAAAATCCATGTGCCGGCAAGAAACGCTAAGGCTGACACCAATGGAAGGCTCCACATTTTCTTTATGTCTTTCCCGCAGTGATAACCAAGAACCGCAGAATAAATTGGGTTCACAATGAAGAAAAGCATCATGCACAGTGCCATTCCGGAACATTCAGACGCAAGACTTGCAACAGCAAAAGGCAATGCAAACATTACAATGATGATGACTGACAGCCAAATAATTATAGCTCTTTTATTCTCCATTAGTATAATACTTATTTTAAAATGTCGGAAAAGCTCGGTTCTACAAACATTGTCGGAGTAAACTCGACAATCCGATAGTCAGCAATGCCATTGATGTTGAACGGATCTTGCTCGATGATAGAATCAATCTCCGCACGACTTTCTGCCTTCATCAATATTACGCCGCCAACGCGGGGAGTCTGCGGACCGGATGCAATGAAATCGCCAGCCGCATAGTGCTCGGCAAGATAGCCACGATGCGCCTGAAGGAAACGGTCGACTTCTTCAAGGGGTTTCTTATATGTCAGAATTGCGATAAACATAGTTTATTTTCCATTTTGTCGGTTCATCATTATCTGTTCAAAAATCTCGCGTCCCCAGTTGAGAAGAGCCTCGACATGAGGCAGCAGCGTTCTGCCGAAGTCCGTCACCAAGTATTCCGTCCGGGGAGGGACATCCGGGAAAAGTTCGCGGCTTATGATGCCATCGGTGGTCAACTGCTTTAGCACCTGCGAAAGCACTTTCTCCGAGACCGACGGGATGTTGCGGTACAGCTCGTTGAAGCGCACCGGCCCGTTCTCGGAAATCTTCACGAGAACCACCAGTGCCCACTTGTTGCCGAGCCATTCAAGCATCGGTGCCGCCTTGCAATATTCGTAGTCAAGTTTTTTAGCCATAACAGGGGGCGCAAAAAGGCTGATTACGAGCAATACAAACTATTCGGTAAGGGTCAAACCCTTAGGTAAGTCATTGCTTCCACGATGATAATCATCTAACTTTGCACTCCAAAGTTAATAAAAACAATCGAGATATGACACATCCTGAACTTCATTTCACCGGACAGGTATGGCGGCCACCATACGAAGCCAATTCTCAGCTTCTTCAGATCACATCCGGCTGCACATGGCATAAGTGTAAATTCTGTAGTCTTTATTATGGCACACCGTTCCGTATGTCGCCTCTGTCTGAGGTCGAAGAAGACCTGAAAGTCATCCGTCAGTGGCAACCACGCGCACGGCGTGTCTATGATGGAGACGCGGACACTCATCGACAGGCTGAATATCCGCGTCAACCTGCTCGGCCATCACGTTTCCAATACGGTACCGATAACCGGAGCTTTGCCCGACGACAAGGCCTCATTGCTCCGGGAGTTTGACAAAGCTATATCCCAGTTGCCGGAAGATGAACTCAAGTCATACCGCAACAGTATATTGCATCTGTAAAAACACAATATCGATTTTGGATTTGCTGATAGAGCCTGTTTCCAGCATCAGCATATCAAAAAGGCAACACCATTTCAAACTGCCGGTTCATAAGATTTATGTTTTTGTCGGCAAGGAAGCCGTGCAGCGATGTGTCATCTGACGGTATGTTCAGCACTTTAATGAAGTCCGTAGACATCTGGGCTATGGTTTCCCGCAGCAACTGAGTGGCAATTCCTCCACGACGGTATTCCCTATCCACCGCCAGCTGGGTCAAATCTCCCGTCATTCGGTCTGACACACAGTATCCGACCAACCTGTCGGAATGGAAAGCGCCAACGCAGGTCAGCCCATCTCGGCCTCTTTCAATTGACTCAATGCTGTTTTGCCACGACGGAGAGAAATCACAGAATGCTCCGGTGGCACGGACCACACCCGTATCAACAAGCTCAAGCCTGATGCCGGCATATCGCATGGAAGTGTCGAGATTGTTGATTTCAGAAATGCTCTGCCTGAAACAGTCAAATTCACGCTCCGTCACAAACTGCAACCGACGATACACATTGATTGCCTTATGGTTGCCTTGCAACACCTCAAGCAGATATCGCCTGACACCCGCCTCTTTCAGAAATGGGAGGGAATAGTCGAAGATTTTTACCGCCAGGCCCTGCCCCCGGTAATCTTTTGCCGTTCCGGTGCCGGTGTCGTATGCAGTCTTGACTCCGTTGAAATGACCGATTCCATTCAATGTGAACGCCACGATACGTCCCTCATCAAAAGCCGCGAATGAGAGGCGCGGCTCATACCCACGCCGTGAAAGCATTGACCGCACCTCCTCCTTGTCGAAATGGATTTCATAATCAGAGAACGCATTCTCAAATCCTCGAAATAGCGCGTCAAATCCAATATGTTCCAGACTCTTTATTTCCATATTTCAATCCACAATCAAAGACGGATGCTATCGACATCGACAGCCCGGAATGCGTCACGGCGTAAGTAAGGATCAAAAATTATATCCGACAGAGATATTGAAGAGATTGCGGCGGATGTTGCGGCGCAGATCGACCTCATAGGGTCCGGCTTGAATCACCGAGGCACTCTTCATCCGGGTGATGCCGACCGATCCTCCGATGCTCATGAAGTAGCGCTGGTATGTCAGGCCGAGGCCGAAATTCCACTGCACGTCAAGATGCTTGAAACCTCCGGTGCCGAACGCGTCGACCGACGTTGATTTCACTACCTGGTCGCCGGGAGTGATCACATCATTCTGATGATACCGCGCTACGAGGCTGGCATTGAGCTGAGGGCCGGTGAAGACACTTACCGAAAGGTCATCGGCAAAGTCGAAATGATAACCGATGTTCATTGGTATGCGGAAACCGAAGTTGCGCAATGTGCCGTCAACCTGATAAAGCTTGTAATACTCATCTTCATTCCCCTCGGAATCTGTGATGGTATAGGCGTAGGTCTCAAGATGCACGGTTCCGAAAGTGTTGTAGAAGAGATACAGCCCAGGCTCGAAGTAAAGGTTGGCCACGACCGGGATGTCATAGACCGCACCGACACTGAAACCGGCCTTGTTGCTGAACATCGCACCGCCATTGGCGGCCGAAGACACGTCAAGCCCCGCCCTCACACCAAAGTATGTGCGGTTCTCGGGATTATCAAACATATAGCTCTGCGCGCTGACAGCCATTCCTGATGCTGCTGCCACAACCAACGCTGCGAGTCCTTTTATCGTTTTTTTCATATATCGGTCGTTTTGATGTTTCAATTCAGGGTCTTAATAGTCATACAGTAGTTCGAGGTCGTCGACACACATCACCGCGCCATCGCCTCCTGTGAAATAATCGCCATATTTGCTTGATGAGGCCACCACGACTATATATGTCGGACGGCGATTGGTGGCGACATATTGCAATTCGACCTCAAACGGTATATACTGGGGGACATTCTCGCCACACTGCATCCGCCCATAAGCGACCACATATGAGGCTGACGGGTCAAACAGGTTCTGGTCTTTGGGATTTGTCCGGCACTCGAACGGTTCGGGAGAGTCAATCAACGCGCACCACACCACACAAGTGTCAGGCTGGCCCATCAAATGCTGGTATTCGGCGCTTGCCTTGTTGATTGGCGCTGTCTTGTAGTTGAAATAACCGCGCACCTTGGTGGGACGCTCGGTGAACTCGCGGCCAAACTGCAGGACGCCGTTTGTGCCATCCGTGCGGAGATAAGAACCTATGAAGACACTTCCGGCGGCGATTTTGCCGATGATGCCGACCCCGACAAATTTGGTCTGCAGCATTGCAGCCTGGCCTGTTCCAGAGGAGGTGTCGGATGTCGGGACCACATTGCTTTGCCCCAATGTGGCCGCCCCCTTGTTGCCGGTGTCCCAATACGGAGTCTGCCCTTCGCCCCACGGCTGCCATACCGCGCCATTCTTAGACCAGTCTGACAGCGACGAGTTAGGCACCTGTACAATGGAGCCGGTCGTGAACCTCACCACGTCCCCATATTCATCCCCACCATAAGTGCGGGCCTCATATTCAGTCTCGGGATTGAGGCTGACAAGCCGCGCATAGAATGTGGAACCGGTGCTTGTCACCCATGCCGAGGGGGCTTTGATCCATTCCTGACTTCCATACTGGCGGTATTCAACGCCGTTGTCCACCCCGTCGAGTCCGGCTCCATACACCCATGCGACATTCGTCCAGGCATCAGCCCTGACAGTCTGCACGTTGGATGTCACCTCCTCGCCGATTATCGTCCAGACACTTTCCTCGCCATACGCCCTCACAGTCACATCGACCGGGCGGGTCAAATCTATGGTCTCCCCTTCGAGAGCCGGTGTGACTATGGAATTAACCGGGCCGAGCTTCATGGTCAGCACTTTTACATTCTTGAGCCCTCCGCCGTTAGACGACACATTCACTTTGACACGTCGGCCGCCGACATCGATGATGGTAGCCCCGACCTGGTTTTCGACCGTGAAGTAACGCTCGATTGTCTGCACACCATTTATAACCCAGTCATAGTCCTGGTAAAGCGAGAGTGTGCATATATAGTATTCCGACAAATCAATTGGGGCACTGAGGTTGCCGCTGGTCAATGAGGCTCCTTCGGTGATTGTGTAAGAGGTTATCTGGGCGGCCTTTATGTTGACCTCCTCGCCGAATGTCAGTGTCACCATACGGTTGGCGGCATCAATCTCCGCAGGTTTCACAAGCCCGTCTGCTTCCATCGTCAGGAAATCTGGCTGGATACGCGGATAAGGGATGTTGTTTTGCAGACAGCCCTGCAATGACAGGGCGGCAATTGACATCAGCACCCACACCAGACGGCGCGTGGCCCGTGACATATGTTTAATTGGCGTTCTTTCCATTCCTTAGCTGAATCAGATGAAGACGGCCATGCCGAAGTTGATGTTGAAAATGTTGAACTTGAAATTCGCCCCGGAGGTGAAACGTGTGCCTTCCTCCACGCCGTTTGTCTGCTGCTTTTCCTGATGGACCTTTATGCCGAAAACACCAAAGCTGACATTGAAGCTGACATAATCCATGATGAAGACACACAGGCCGGGAGAGAAGTTCAACGAGGCTGTCATCGAATTTGTGCGTGTGTCACGCAGTTCTCCCCCATAATAACGCTTGAATCTTGAAGAGCCGGATCCAAACGCGAGGTCTACATCGTTGAACACACCGAAACGCCTGTCGCGCCCCAGCCCCACATAATTGCGGTATGACACGGATGTCGAATAGCTCTGCTCATAATAGCTGACATCCTTGAGGCTGAAGTTCATGTCGTCGCTGAAGTCTACCGACAGTCCCGGGAGGTCAAGATTGCGGCGGACATAGACAAATTTCATTCCTATTGACTGGTTGTTGCGGAAGAAATATGTTATAGACGGCTGCAGGGAGTATGCCTTAATGTTCAGGTCAAGATTCTTCAACACTGACAGCAGCTGCACATCATCGGTCGAGAACTCTCCATATGATGCCATCAGGCCGAAAGACCACTGCCCTTTCGGGATGAAAAGGTAATTGTGGAGCCCGCGGTTGTAACGTCCGTAATTTTTCTGCGGCAGGACTATCGACACGGTGTCACCTCCCACGATCACCGTCTCGTCTATCTCGTCTTGGGCGATGACCGTGGAGTCGATAGGAATCTTTTCCCCTTTAGCGAGCGCTCCCAGCAACGGAATAGCGTCGGTGAACTCCCGGTCAGCACCCCATGCCTCAGTCGCCAGCGACAACACCGCGACAATCAGGCCTAATATCATCAGAAATAGTTTTCTTATCATGACTGTCTCGGTTTTTTACAGATAAAAAGCCACCCCGAATGTTATCGAGAATAGGTTGATTTTGAAATTGGCCTGTTTTGACTCACGCGAGGCGAGGTAAATCTGATCGGTCTTGGATGTGGTATGGGAATAGTTGAAGCCGAGCACACCGACATTGACCTCTATTGCCGAATAGTTGTTGAGAAACATCACCATTCCCGGAGCAAGCCCGATGTTCATGTTCCAGCTCTTGTCAAATGTGCCAGAGAGATCATTGCCTCGTCCGTTTATCACCTTTGACTCTCCACCTCCAAACTGCAGCTGCACTTCGTTGAAGAACCCGAAACGATGGCTGCGGCCAAGACTTATGTAGTTTCGGAAACATGCCATGGCAGAATAGTTGTGTGAAATCTGGTAAAGGTTGTCAATCGAGTAGTCCGTCTCGGAGTCGATGACCACCCGGGCCTGATCCAGGCGGGTGCGGGTGCGGGTGTACGCCATCTTGCCGCCGGCACACAGGTTGTCTTTGAAACAGTACATCAGCATCGGGCTGACCTTGAAGGTGTACGCGTCGCCTGATACGTCCTCTACTATGAAGAACTGGTAGTTGTCTTGATTTGACTGCGAGAAACTGACGCTGACTCCTGTTATCCATTGCCCCTTTGGGATGAAGGATATCTGCTCCAGTCCGCGCTTGAACTCGACCTGGGCGCTAATATGGCTCCCTGCCGAGATTAAAGCCAAGACTATAATGGCCAATATCTTTTTTACCATCGTTTTCATCAATGCACTTTGAAATGTGGCCTCCTGGTTTTCGGAGGATTTTTACGGCTTTAACCCATATTTTGTCACAACGGATTGGAAGCCAATATTTTGATTCCGTCGGAATTTTAACATTCCTGACCTGTAAGCAAAATTTTTGTAAAGTTACGGCTTTTTTACATAAGGGAAAAACAAACAAGTGTTAAACTTTTTAACACATACATACCGCCCAACAGCCCTATATTTATGACGTGATTGAAAAAGAATTTGTTAATTTTGCGGCAGAATCACGGCTCGTGCCGTGACTTTTCAGCAAAATCCAACGTTATATTAAGGTATGAAAAAGATTGTATTCGCCATTTTGGGCCTCTTTATGCTTTCTGCCCCGACCATCAAGGCGGAACCCGACATCCGCGATCTGCTCGGCAACCTCGCCGGCGGGTCCTCATCTTCTGACAGCTCCACGGGGAGCGCGCTCGGCGACGCGCTCGGCGGATTGATTTCCGGACTCCTTGGCGGAGGACAGCTCTCAGAAGCCGACCTTGCCGGCGTATATGCCTACAAGGAACCCGCGGTGACATTCAAAAGCGACAACCTGCTCCAGAAAGCCGGAGGTGCGGCAATGGCCGCGACGATTGTCAACAAGCTGGCTCCATATTACGAGAAGGCCGGCTTGCAGAACCTCGTCGTCACCCTCACCCCGGAAAAGACCTGCGAATTTGCCCTCGGAAAAGCCAAACTCTCAGGCACTTTCCAGCGCGACTCCACACAGACTTCCTCAAATTCGTTCATTTTCAACTTCAAGGCGCTTGGCAAGATAAGCATCGGACAAATCACCGCCGATGTGCAGCGCACCTCATCAGGACTGATTCTGACTTTTGACGCGTCGAAACTGCTGACCTTGATGAACACGGTGGCCAAACTGACCGGCAAACAGACGTTGCAGGCAGCCGCGAGCTTCCTTAACAGCTACGACGGTCTCAATTGCGGATTCTCCCTCACCAAGACCGCGTCAGTGGCTCCGGAGCCTGGGACCACCACGTCTCCTGACGAAAATCCCGACTCGACCGGTTCGACCGGAGGCATCGGCTCATTGCTGAACCTCCTGAAAAACAGGTAAACTGATATGCCACACGGATTGCCAGGCATAAGACACCGGTTGATGGTGGCGGCAAACGCCTACCGCCGTTTCACCGCGCGTTTTGTGCCTGCGATTCGTTTGGGAAGCGTCATTGTCGGGGTTGCGGCTTTCATCGGGGCGATTGCTTGCCTTACCGCATTGACAATCTATTTCGGCTTTGACCATTCAGAAAGCGACCTGCGACGCATCTCAGGGGTGTTGCGCGTGTGTCAGATCATATTCATAATAAACATTCTCTATGGTCTTGCACTCTCATTCCGCCAGACGTTGCGCGAGACACGTGCAATCAAATGGATTGTGGACCTGGCGGTGCTGTTGACATTGTTGCCGCTTGCATATCCCCGCCCCGACCATCCATGGATTGAGATTCTCGACCAGATACTGTATTCCAACAAGTTCCTGTTCACAATACTCGGCGCATACTCAGTCGTAGACCTCTCTTTTGGGATCATAAAACTGCTCGGCCGGCGCACCAACCCCTCGCTTATCCTATCGGCCAGCTTTCTGCTTCTGATACTTGTCGGCTCCCTATTGCTGATGATGCCGAAATGCACATACGGAGGTATAGCTTACACCGACGCACTCTTCGTCTCAACCTCTGCCGTGTGCATCACCGGGCTGACCTCGGTCGATGTCCCGGCCACATTCACCCCCGCCGGGATTCTCGTGCTGGCGCTCCTTATCCAGACTGGCGGTTTGGGCGTGATGACTTTCACCAGCTTTTTCGCGTTGTTCTTCAGCGGCAACACGTCCATATACAGCCAGCTCATGGTGCGCGACATGGTGTACTCCAAAACCATGAGCGCGCTGTTGCCGACGCTGCTATACATCCTTGCGTTCACCATCATGATAGAGCTGGCCGGAGCCGTGGCGATTTTCCTGTCAGTACACGACACACTCGGCATGTCGGTCGAGGAAGAGATGGTGTTCGCCGGATTTCATTCACTTTCGGCATTCTGCAACGCGGGGTTCTCGAATGTCGACGGAGGACTCTCCAATCCTTTGCTCCTCGGCTCCGGCCAGTGGGTGTACATCATCGTGACCATACTTGTCACCGCGGGAGGCATCGGCTTCCCGATACTTATGAACTTCCGCCAGGCAGCCGTGTGCAACCTCAGGAAGATCTGGGCTTGGGCGAGGCGACGCCCATCCCCCCGGATCCCACTCCACATATACGACCTCAACACCAAAATAGCGCTTGTCACATATGCCTGCCTTACATTGGTGTCAACCGGCCTGTTTCTGGTTTTCGAATATGGCAACTCGCTTGATGGCATGTCAACAGGCCACAAAATCATCCAGTCTTGGTTCAACTCCTCAGTGCCACGCTCGTCAGGATTCGCCTCTGTCAATCCTGCTGGCTTCACCAACATCACCATACTGATGTTTCTCTTCCTCATGTGGATTGGAGGAGCCTCCCAGTCGACCGCCGGAGGCATCAAGGTCAATACCTTCGCCACTATGATTCTCAACCTGAAAGCGATAATACTCGGACGGGAAAGGGTCACCGCCTACGACCGCACCATATCCACGCCGTCGCTCAGGCGCGCACACGCCGTCGTCGGCCTCTCCATACTGTCACTCACATTCTACACCATAATGCTGGTATGGCTTGAGCCTCACCTTCCGCCAAAAGCATTGGTTTATGAGGCGGTCTCGGCATTGTTCACCGTGGGCTCATCCCTCGGCATAACCCCTTCCCTCTCTTTATACTCCAAGATACTGCTCTGCACCGCGATGTTCCTGGGGCGGGTCGGCATCATATCCCTCCTTGTCGGCATGGTCGGCACCCACAATGACCCGCCATTCCGGCTCCCTGCAGACAACATCATAATCAACTGACCATCAACAAAACGACGACACTATGCGTTACCTGATAATCGGCCTCGGCATCTACGGCTCAAACCTCGCGCGCGACCTCACAGACATGGGCCACGAAGTGATTGGCGCAGACATACGCGCCGCAAACGTGGAAGCGATAAAGGACTACATATCCACGGCCTACATACTTGACTCCACTGACGAGCCTTCTCTGGCCGCACTGCCCCTGAAAAACATCGACCTTGTGATAGTGGCCATCGGCGAGAACTTCGGGGCGAGCGTCAAGACGGTCGCGCTGCTGCGCAAAATCGGAGTAAGGAAAATCTACGCCCGCGCCATCGACGAGCTCCACCAGTCTATCCTCGAAGGACTTCAGGTCGAAAGGATACTGACACCCGAACAACGCGCCGCCCATGACCTGGTCAATGAGATGGAACTCTCATCCCAAGTCGCGTCGCTCCGTATAGGCCGCGACACATTCGCCATAAGGTTTCGTGCGCCGGCGGTATACCATCACATGGCATACTCCGAAATCACATCCGAATCTCTGCGGGGACTCAAGCTGATAGCAGCCGCGCGCCCCACTTCGCATAACAATGTTTTAGGCATCACCCATGTGGTTATGGAGTCCCTGCCGGTTGGCATCCTGGAGCAAACGTCCCACCCCGCCCCCTCGCTAAACGTGGAACCCGGCGACATTTTCCTCTGCATTGGCTCGATGTCGGACTACAAAGCCTTGTTCCGTTTTTTGAATTGACAACGCCAGGCCTTACCCCAATCCCTATCTTGTTAAAAACGCGCAGAGCCACCCGGAACGATATGTCCGGAAGCTCTGCGCGGTATTTGTAATGCGGCGACTCCGTCCAACACCGGACGGGCCACAATCACTTCATATGTTGTTACTGGCCGAGGTAAGTCTTCAGCAGGCGCGACTTCTGCCCCTTGAGACAACGTATGGCCTTTTCCTTGATCTGACGCACACGCTCGCGGGTGAGATCAAACTTCGCCCCGATTTCCTCAAGGGTCATCTCCTGGCAACCGATCCCGAAGAACATCTTCAGAATCTCCCTCTCACGCTCATGCAACTGACGGAGAGCGCGGTCAACCTCCTTGGAGAGCGATTCCTGGTTGAGTGTCGCGTCAGCCATCGGGCTGTCATCATTGGTCAGCACATCAAGCAGGGAGTTATCCTCTCCCTCCACAAACGGAGCATCCACCGAAATATGGCGGCCTGAGACTTTGAGGGTGTCAGCCACCTTGTCGACAGGCACATCAAGGGTCTCGGCAAGTTCCTCAGGCGAAGGACGGCGTTCATTCTCCTGCTCAAACTTCGAGAGGGCTTTGGAAATCTTGTTGAGAGACCCAACCTGGTTGAGCGGGAGACGTACGATACGGCTCTGCTCAGCCAATGCCTGGAGTATAGACTGGCGGATCCACCACACGGCATATGAGATGAACTTGAAACCGCGGGTCTCGTCAAACTTCTGCGCGGCCTTGATAAGCCCGAGATTGCCCTCGTTTATAAGGTCAGGAAGGCTCAGCCCCTGATTCTGATATTGTTTGGCCACCGACACCACGAACCTGAGATTGGCGCGTGTCAGTTTCTCCAAAGCGGCCTGGTCTCCCTCGCGAATGCGCTGGGCCAGTTCCACCTCCTGCTCTACCGTGATAAGGTCTTCACGCCCAATCTCCTGGAGATACTTGTCAAGCGACGCGCTCTCGCGATTGGTGATTGATTTTGATATCTTTAATTGTCTCATGCTCTGTATGTAGTCTGAACCACCCCTGGCGGGGTCTATACGCAGAAAAGGGTGACCCTGATACCAGGGTCATTCTCCTCAATTTGCAAATTTAACGCTTTATTCTCATAAATAATTGCGCCGCCGACGTTAAAATATATTAAACCACGGCAATCCGGCGGGGAATCCACGCCGGCATCAAAACAAAAAGCTGACAGCAGTCAACATTCAGTCTTCTGACAATCAGCTTCTTATCTTCTGAGCCGCGAGTGGGACTCGAACCCACGACCTTTTCGTTACGAATGAAATGCTCTACCAACTGAGCTATTGCGGCTGGATGCGCATTGACGGCTTTCCGTTTCTGCACCGCAAAGTTACAAACTTTTCCTGACTTGACAAAATATCATCAGGATTTGTCTGCCTCCCAGCCATCATTTTTCACGCTGCATTTTTCACGCTGTCTTCAACCGCACCTCAGTTTCGAGATATATACCGAAAACATTAGTTTCATTGCATGTCCCGGATTATGCCAACCGGCTTTATGAACCAGACCGGAGATGTCAATGGAATTTTGTAATTTTGCGTCAGACAAGCATAACAACTACGACAACAATGATAACGCAAACTGAATTTACTGTCGGCCCATTTCCGCGAGGCATGCACCTCGTGACAGGCGAGGTGTTGCGCAATCTCCCCAAATTGCCGGAAAAAGGGCTGTTGAATCTTTTGATAAAGCACACGTCGGCGGCATTGGCGCTCAATGAAAACGCCGACCCGGATGTTCGCCATGACCTGAATATGATTTTCGACCGACTTGTGCCGGAGAACGCACCGTATTATCTGCACACAGATGAAGGGCCTGACGACATGCCCTCCCATGCCAAGTCTGTGATTGTCGGTTCTTCGCTCTCTATCCCCATAACCGGCGGAAGGCTCAATCTCGGCATCTGGCAAGGCATCTATCTATGTGAATTCCGAGACTGCGGCGGCCCGCGCAGGCTTATCGCCACCATAATCGGAGAATGACCAACGGCATAAGCTTAAACACGGAGCATGCCACGCCCACTGCCATACGCGGGAGAGACTCTGTCAGCAGCCTGGCAGCCCGATGGCTCCGCGACGCAACGGTGCCACACTCCTACTTTATAATTGCCGAGTTAGCTCCGGATTGTTCTCCGACCTCATTGCCCCGCTGCACTTTCTTGCCATAACCGAAAGTATATGTGACGGCCACATTGATGCGGGGATGTGAGCTCGTGCCGATGTTTTCCTTTAATTCCGTGTATAATGGAGATTCTATGACGATGTCAGCACTGCTCCAGCCTTTGTTGAAGAAGTTGGCGGCCATTACCCGTATGTTCCAGTCAGAGTTTGCCCATCCGACGGTGACGCTATGGAAATTCCTTTCCCTGTAGATTTGCGGAGATGAGGCGAACATCTGCCGGTCAGGGGTCTGGTAATAGGCCTGGAAATACAGACTGTTGAGGTAGCAAGTGGCTTGGGCGGTAATCGAGAATGGACTGTACGACTTGTCGTAGATACCGGTGGATTTGTAAAAAGCCTGTTTCGGGCTGACGTAAAGTTGCAATTTCCCTCTGAACAGTTTCCAGTTTGCGGCAAGTCCGATCTCGCTTTTCACATAATTGCCATTGTTGCGGTAATTCCTTATTAGCGCCTGGCCGTCATTGTATGGTTCATATATGATGAACTGTCGGTCAATGTATTCCATGAAATTGCTGAAAGCACTCAGACCGAAAGCGTTTGAGGGCATCCAGGTGTAGGCAAGATTCAGCGTTATGTGCCGGCAGTTTTTTAGCAACGGATTGCCGGTCACATACATATATTCATTGTCTTGCAGAATGTCTGAGGCTTTCTGGTCTATGCCAGGGCTGTTGGTGGCATACTGGAAATAGGCTGAGAATGCGTTTTCAGAATTGGGAGAGAAACGGAGATTGATATGCGTGAACGGGTATGTGTCATCATACTTTTGCCCGTTTATGTCACACCCCTCCCAGCAGAATCCGGCATCGGCATATAAACTGATTCTTTGAGTCTGAAAGTTATAGCATAACATCCCTGCGGCAAATGCATTGTGGAAGCGGTCATAATAATCGCTCGTGCCGGAATAGCGCAGACGGTTTATGTTGTCGCCCCCGCTGACTCCAAACATGGCCGTATGCTTTTGACCTATCCGTTTCTGCAAATACGCGTTGACACGATAGTCATAAGCGTTTTCACGCGCATGTCTGACTATTTCGGTGGAGTTTGAGGCAGAGTAGGAAAGGTAGTCGTTGCTGTGGGTGTGGTTGAAACTTGGCGAGATGTCTATCGAAAACTGCCTCGGCAATGAAAAGAAGAAAGAACCTTGATATGCGACAGAGTTGCTTCGGCTCGGATTGCTCCGGTCAAAAGTGTAGTCGTTCTCACTGCCGGGCAGATAAGTCAGGCGGCCTTGCTGGCGATAGACCGGAATGCCAACGTGAGTGAAACCGACCGTGTTGCGTATCTGTATCCTGTCAGAGGCGTATGTCGCCCGGAACGTTACCGGATACTGGTTTTGCTTGTAATGTGAACCATCAAGTGTTTCAGCGCGAGTTAGCTTGTAATCAGTCCCATCTGCATCTTTCAGCGAGTAGACACCTTTTACTGAGTTGCCTATATGATGGTTGTCCCAGTTGTTAGCCCCGACATACAGGTCATATGTCATCCTCTTGAATGAGAACTTCGAGAAAACATTGTTGCGGCTTGAGAAGCCCACAAGGAAGTTTTCATTTGTTGTCAGTTTGGTGTAACCACCATAGGCGTATTCCTGGACAATGATATTGATTACACGCTGCGCGCCGCGAAAACGCGGATCACTCGGAAACTCAAGATATTCGACCTTCTTCACATCCGGCATGCGCAGACCTTCCATCTCCTCCTTTGACGCCTCAAGGTAATTTATGAATATTGCCACATCGCCTCCGGCATTGTCGGTGACAGCTTCGCTGACCGGATTTATCTGTATCTGAGGGATAGCCATCTGCCGCAAAAGGTCGACCGCATTTTGCGAGGAGTTCTTTTGTTTTCCCGTCGGTATATAAGTGGTGGAGGTCGTAGGAATTACCTTTATCCAAAGATGTGGGAATAGCAGCCCACGCTATACGCGTGAGAACCACCATGCCTGCTCTCGGATAAGTCTTGAATTTCCTACGTTCCCGACTAAGAGAAAAGCATAACGTTTCTTGTTTTTCCAAAATGTCATGAACCGGCCTGGGCCAATTCAACCGCAAAATTAACCATTTTTTCTAAATGTCCGGCATCCCACGGCCTCAAATCTTAGACAAAATCCCGTGAAACTGTCGAAACCAGAGTGTCAATCCACTATATCTCACCTGCTGCCATATAGTTTATTTGAATGTTTTTTTAATCCAATTTCGGTTTCAGTTGGTTTTATGTTATAGAAATACTACTTTTGTAATCACCATCCCGAAAAGCAAGACAAATGAACGCCACTCAATTCCAAGAACTTTCGTCCATACTCAGCTCGCTGATCGGGCAAATACCCTTACGTTGGGGCGCGGTTCAGAATGACCTGTTCGACTCAAAACTCGACACTTTCAAGGTCGACACATTCAACCAGCTTGAATCCGCCATCCAGGAGTTCACCCCAAAGCTCCAGAATTATTTGAAAAGGAAATGGTATCTCGATAAATGCGCCAGATGCGATGAATATCTTTTCGGTCTAAATCCCAACGTCACCCCCAATCCCAATCCGCATGACAAAAGATTCGACCTCACTTTTGAGGGCAAAATCAAATTTGATGTCAAATGCTCCATCATCCCCCACCATTTGCAGTCTGAGGCTGAGGAATGCATCACAAACCCGCAAAGGATGATTGAGTCATTTTACAGAAGACAAAGCAACGGTGTCCGCAAATGCTATCAGGACCGACTGTTCATCGTCCATCATTCCTTTGTCCGGCCCGAACACGAGCTGAACCTACGTTGCGCGTGGGACTCCAAAAAGGAAATCTACCGTGTCTTTTCCGAAAACATCAACAAAATCAAGTTTCGCGAATGCTACGGTTGCCAAGCCGGAGTGATTTTCATTCTCGAACGCGAGCCCGGAATAGTTTCATTTTCCATCGATGGTCTCACACTATGAGCCCTGCGAAAAAAAGTCGGCAGGTCATCAATGAAAATTTATTTTGGCGCGAGCACAAGGTCGTAAAGTCCCCAGCATGCAAGGGTATAAACGACAATGAATATGAAGTAACGCAACCGCTTGGATTTTATAATCTTGTATTTATCCAAAACCGACAGCAGAGCAGCCCCCACCACAACATATATTATATAGTAATACCACGGCAAATTCATAGTGTTGCAATTTTGAAGTTTCCTCATTAGACGCGGATATAGAGAAAAAAGTTGCAGATAACAGAAAAAACATCCTATCGGCAGAACCTCCATCTCAACCATCCGGTGTCTATCGCTTCATACCCTCCTTTCTACGCCGTCTATATTCCTTATATTCCGCTGGGGTCATCAAAAGAATTCGAAGCCACATAGGACGAGCGGACCATAGCCTCTCGGGATTCCTCGCATTCTCTTTCTGCTCCCACTTCAACCGCTCGAAATCCTCCAAATCTTTGATTATCTTTTCCTTCGGATAACCAACTGGATATGGGCCCCGAGGTCTTTTTACGATGTAACATCCTTTGCGGCGGTCGTTGTCGTCATAGTACACACTGACTTTATCACTTCTCCACTGCCGATAGTAAAAATATCTGCCGACAGCCACAATGATACCAAATCCGCTCATTATCAACCCTGCGAAAATCAGGTCTGCTATTATCTGCACCAATATGTCCATCTCTTATTTCAATATTAAATGTGTTCGCGGGGATATTGAGTGTCAATCTTTATTCTGAATATATGCCAACAAGGCACAGCAACACCGTTGCGAGTTGCCGGATTAAAGCTTTTTTCGGGCAATGTCCGCATCACTCTTATACATTCATCACTCATCAACTCGTGTGGAGTACGATGCACCTTGATTTTTCCGATGTTGCCTTTAGTTGTTATTTCCAGCTTCAAAATAACACTACCTGTTATACACATTTCATACAATTCCGGCGGCCAACGCAACTCCTTAGCGAAATAGCTCAATAAAGCCGAATCGCCTCCAATGTATTCAGGATAGTGTTCAACCGTGCCTGGCCTCCAGACACCGTCTTCCATAAACAGATATGCTGCGACAGCATCCTCCACAAACTGCTCCAGCGCAAGATATTCAGGCGAATATGTATAGGAGGGCTGCCGGCAGACTGTTCGCTTCATCATCACTCCATAATCATCAATGCGAGACCCATACTCAATGACAATATCTATCACCGGAGCGTTTGATGCAATCGTGTCAGAATCCTTTATAACTGTAGTTTTCGTAAACAACGCTACCGACAAGGCTGCGAAGTTACGTGCTTCATCCGAACTCATCGCTACCACCGTGTCATTGTAGTGCAAGCACAGCGATTCAGGAGCCTGATATCGCAATTCGTAATTTAGGTTTTCATACTGGTAATGCCACGAAGCTGAGCGTGCAACCATATCACGCGCATTAATACTTGTCGATGTCAATGCGACAAGTATTAATACCAAGATTACATATAACGAGCCTTGTGCCGTAGTGTATGCTGCATATCGTAACATACGCAAAGTTAATCATTTTTCATCTAATGTGAAATCGTCTTTCCGATAAGACAGTGATGCGGCCCCTCAGTCGCACTATCGTACATCAATCCTAAAATCCACGCATTTATACACAACTTGACACCAAATGCACTACCCCAAAAGCGCAACTTAGGCGGCAACCCCCCTTTTTATCGGGGCGTAACCGCCTAAGTATCGGCTTACATCAAGTTACGCTTAGTCTTTGATGGCAGCGTGGCCGCAATGATTTATGACATTTTATCAGTAAGGGCTGCTTAGTCAACAATCGGACAACAATAACTAATCCTTTGGTTTTCCGTATCCGCAAAAGAGATTTGGCCCTTTCGGTCTGCGATTAATTATTTCATCTTTATCATATTTTTTATGACATTTATCACAAAGAAAGATGAAATGCTCCTTAATCGGTTGATGTGCTTCATAAAATTTACTTAAAAACTCATACATATCAACCTCAAGAGTTTCAGTATATGTTTTGCAAAAGCTTTTTTTCAATATTTGACTTGCTATCGCAATTCTTCCAGGCGTATCACGTCGATGAGCCGCTTGAAGCTCTATTTGTCTATTACAATGTTCGCAAGTTTTACCTTTAATTTTCTTTGGGGTATATGACTTTACTGCATTGGTCAAAAGTGTTGGACCAAATAAATCTATGAATTCTTGCTCAGTTCCTATAAATTTCGCCATAATGGATTATCCTATATGGTAATATTTTGAAACACATAAGATTAACGTAAAGTTTGAGCCCACTCCGGAATATCATCTGTATATTGTTTTGCCAATGTTCCGTTAGAAAGGCGGAAGAGAGGGCGGGCATCAACATCGTCTATGGAGTTATCGTAGACATAAAGACGGTCAACGATTGATGACACGGTTTTACAGTTTTGGATTGACTTGTTGTAGCGTGATATAATTTTGGTAATTGGTACATCATGTCCACCTTCCATTACTCGCGTGGCGATACGCGATGCATTTATTGTCGGGTTAGATGTGGAGATAAAGAATATTCTTATAAAGAAACCGGCTTGCTTCGCTCGGATAACAAAGTCTATTTTATCTTGCGCAGAAAAAACGGTCTCAAATACGAAACTCTTCTTTTCTGCAAGACATTTTTCGCGAAGATCCGAGCTGTAGTTAGCTGCTTTCAGAACGGCCTCTTTGTCATTCCAATCTCCGAACAAATCTTTGGCAATTTGGTCGGGATTGATATACGTTGTCCCCTCTGCCCACTCGTGATGAAGAAACTTTTGTGTAATAGAAGTCTTGCCTGACCCATTAGGCCCTGCAATTATTATCAGTTCCGGTTTATGTTCAACAGTTGCCATTCTTGACTTCGTTAATGCGGTCAGCCCATTTGGCTTGCTGTTCATCAGCACCAAGACGTAATTCCTCAAAGTATCTTTTTGTGGCCTCTTCGTGCCGCTTCTTTGCATCTTCTGCCGCCTCGCGCATGATTTGGGCGAGCATCTCGTCTGTCGGTTCCTTGCCGGAATTGAAACGATAGGCATTCATTTCTGCTTCAGACATATTATGTAAATGAAAAAGGCTGCAATGCTGCCGATTGAGACACGCATTGCAGCCTTTATTTATTACTGGTATACCGTTAGGTTAATTACTCTTCGATGGCTGCCTGCGCCGCGGCTACGCGGGCGATGGGCACGCGGAAGGGGGAGCAGCTGACGTAGTTCATGCCGAGCTTGGCGCAGAACTTCACGGAGCTGGGCTCACCACCGTGCTCGCCACAGATACCGACTTTGAGTTCGGGACGGGCTGCGCGGCCTTTCTTGACACCCATTTCCACGAGCTGGCCTACACCTTCCTGGTCGAGGACTTCGAAGGGATCGGTCTTGATGATGCCGTGTTCCTTGTAGAACTTGAGGAACTTGGGAGCGTCGTCGCGGGAGAATCCGAAGGTCATCTGGGTGAGGTCGTTCGTACCGAAGGAGAAGAACTCGGCCACGGAGGCGATTTGGTCGGCGACGAGGGCTGCACGAGGCACCTCAATCATCGTGCCGACGAGATAGGGCAGCGAACGTCCCTGCTCCTCAAACACCTTGGCGGCGGTGATATGGATGATGTCGGCCTGGTTCTGGATTTCCTTGAGCGAACCTACAAGAGGAATCATGATCTCGGGCTTCACATCGATGCCGCGGGCCTTGACAGCAAGGGCGGCCTCAATGATGGCGCGTGTCTGCATCTCGGTGATTTCGGGATATGTGATGCCGAGACGGCAACCACGGTGACCCAACATGGGGTTGAATTCCTCGAGAGAGTCAACCTTTGCCTTAACTTCGGCAAGGGTGATGCCCATCTCATCGGCCAGCTCCTTCTGGGTAGCGGTCTGATGAGGCACGAATTCGTGCAGAGGGGGATCGAGCAGACGGATGGTGACGCCATAGCCGTCCATAGCGGTGAAGATTCCTTCAAAGTCGCCGCGCTGCATAGGCAGAAGCTTGGCGAGGGCAGCCTTGCGGCCTTCCACGTCGGATGCGAGAATCATCTCACGGACAGCCTTGATGCGGTCGCCTTCAAAGAACATATGCTCTGTGCGGCAGAGTCCGATACCCTGGGCACCGAAATGACGGGCCTGCTTGGCGTCGCGGGGGGTGTCGGCGTTGGTGCGGACGAGGGTCTTGGTGTATTTGGCTGCGAGGTTCATGATGGCACCGAAGTCGCCGTCGAGCTCGGGCTCAACGGTGGGCACCTGGCCGTCGTAGACATCTCCGGTCGAACCGTTGAGAGAAATCCAGTCGCCTTCCTTGTAGGTCTTGCCGCCCATTTCAACGGTGCGGGCCTCGTAGTCAACTTTGATTTCACCGGCACCGGAAACGCAGCACTTACCCATACCGCGGGCAACCACAGCAGCGTGGCTGGTCATACCGCCGCGCATGGTAAGGATACCCTGGGCGACAGCCATACCACGGAGGTCTTCGGGTGAGGTCTCGATACGGACGAGGACGACTTTCTTTTTCTTCTCGGCCCAAGCCTCAGCGTCATCGGCGAAGAAGACAATCTGGCCGGTTGCGGCACCGGGAGAAGCGGGAAGACCCTTGGCAACGACAAGCGCACGCTTGAGGGCGTCTTTGTCGAATACAGGGTGGAGAAGCTCGTCGAGTTTCTGGGGCTCCATACGGAGGAGGGCTGTCTTCTCATCGATTTCGCCTGCACGGAGCAACTCCATGGCGATTCTTACCATGGCAGCACCGGTGCGCTTTCCGTTACGGGTCTGGAGCATCCAGAGCTTGCCGTCCTGGATGGTGAACTCCATATCCTGCATATCCTTGAAGTAGGCCTCAAGCTTGTTGGCGATTGCGATAAGCTCGGCGGCGCAGACAGGCATTGACTCCTCGAGGGAGGGGTACTTGGCGGCGCGGTCGGCCTCCGAGATGCCCTGGAGGGCAGCCCAGCGGCGTGAGCCTTCCACTGTGATCTGCTGAGGAGTGCGGATACCGGCCACCACATCCTCGCCCTGGGCGTTGATGAGGTACTCGCCGTTGAAGATGTTCTCTCCGGTAGCGGCATCGCGTGAGAAAGCCACACCTGTAGCGGAGTTGTTGCCCATGTTGCCGTAAACCATAGCCTGCACGTTGACAGCGGTTCCCCATTCCTCGGGAATCTGGTTCATACGACGGTAGAGGATGGCGCGCTCGTTCATCCAAGAGTCAAACACGGCGCAGATGCCACCCCAGAGCTGATCCCATGCTGAATCGGGGAAGTCCTTGCCGGTGTATTTCTTGACAGCGGCCTTGAAGCGCTTCACGAGCTCCTGGAGATCCTCAACAGTGAGGTCGGTGTCGAATTTCACACCCTTTTCCTCCTTCACCTTGTCGATGATGGCCTCGAAGGGGTCGGTTTCGGTCTTGGTCTTGGGCTTCATGCCGAGAACCACGTCGCCATACATCTGCACGAAACGACGGTAGCTGTCCCAGGCAAAGCGGGGGTTGCCGCTCTTTTCGGCAAGGGCCTGAACAGTGGCGTCATTCATACCGAGGTTCAGGACGGTGTCCATCATACCAGGCATGGAGGCACGCGCACCTGAGCGCACCGACACGAGCAGCGGGTTGGCGGGGTCGTTGAATTTCGTTCCGGTGAGAGACTCCACGTGGGCGATGGCCTTCTCGACTTCGGCCTTGATATCATTAACCACATGTTCGCGGCCATACTGGGTGTACTCTGTGCAGACTTCGGTCGTGATTGTGAAACCGGGAGGCACGGGCATCCCCAGGAGATTCATTTCAGCGAGGTTGGCACCTTTGCCGCCGAGGAGGTTGCGCATCGATGCATCTCCTTCAGCCTTTCCGTCGCCGAAAGTGTAGATTTTTTTTGCCATGGGTTGGTTGACTTGTTTAGATTAAAGTTATTAACCGTTCTGGTCAAATATTTGATTGATTGTTGTTGTATGCGGTTGTATCGGATTTATTCGGAACAAGCACACGGCGGGGTTCTCAGAGTCACCCCGGAGCGTTGTGCAAAGTTACGAAATTTCAGCGACAAACGCCAAACCGACATATATTTTTTTCATTCTCCAGTCAATAAAACGGCTGGAAAATCGTAACTTTGCAGCCTGTAAACCCAATAACGCCCTTTCACGGGCATATGTTATCGGCTTTACGTTTTTTTCCGTTATATTCAAATTAATTGACATCGCTCCCCAAAAAGAAAACATGGGCAGAAAAAGAAAAGAGCTACCCTTGCTTGAAGGGCTTGAGATAACCGCCGTGGCCGCCGAAGGCAAAGCCATCGCCCGTCACGGCGAGATGGTGGTCTTCATCCCCTACGGCGCGCCCGGCGACATCGCCGACATAAAAATAGACCGCAAGAAACATTCCTATGCCGAAGGCCATATCGAGCGGCTTGTGAAGCCCTCCCCGCTCCGCACCGAGCCATTCTGCTCCCATTTCGGGGTCTGCGGAGGGTGTCGATGGCAACATCTTCCCTACGAGGAGCAGCTCAAGGCGAAGCAGCAGCAAGTCGAGGACGCGCTGCGCCGTATAGCCAAAGTCGAGCTGCCCGCCATCACCCCCATCCTCGGTTCGGAATCGACCCGCGAATACCGCAACAAGATGGAGTACACTTTCTCCAACAAAAAATGGCTCACATGGGAACAGATGCGTTCTGGAGAGGAATTTCCCGACCGTGACGCGGCAGGATTCCACATCCCGGGCGCGTTTGACAAAGTTCTCGACATCGACCGGTGCCATCTGCAGGATGATCTCGGCAACCGCCTGAGACTCCACGTCAAAGGATTCGCCAAAGCCCATGGCCTTTCATTCTTCGACCTACGCGAGCAGACCGGCCTACTGCGCACGATGATGATACGCATCGCCTCCACAGGTGAGACCATGGTGGTGCTGTCGTTCGGGGAAGACTCCCCCGCCGATATCAGCGCCGTGCTCGACGATCTCAGGGCCAGCTTCCCGGAAATCACATCACTGATGTATGTCGTGAACACGAAAGCCAACGACACCATCGCCGACCTCGACATCCTGCTCCATTCCGGCAAGCCCTACATCGAGGAGGAGATGGAAGGCCTGCGCTTCCGCATCGGCCCGAAGTCATTCTATCAGACCAATTCCCGACAGGCATACAACCTGTACAAAGTGGCACGCGAATTCGCCGGACTGACAGGTGACGAGCTTGTCTACGACCTATACACCGGCACCGGCACAATCGCCAACTTCATTGCCCGTCAGGCCCGCAAAGTGGTTGGAATTGAATATGTCGAAGACGCAATCCGCGACGCGAAACTCAACGCCGAGGTCAATGGGCTTGCCAACACCGACTTTTACGCCGGAGACATGAAGGATGTGCTGACATCGGAGTTCATAGCCCTCCACGGCAGACCTGACGTGATGATTGTTGACCCGCCACGCGCCGGTATGCATACCGATGTTGTCAATGTCATACTTGAGGCCGCGCCCGAGCGCATTGTCTATGTGAGCTGCAACCCGGCCACCCAGGCCCGCGACCTCGCCCTGCTCGATGCCAAATACAAGGTGACGGCAGTCAGGCCGGTAGACATGTTCCCCCACACCCACCATGTCGAGAATGTGGTGAGGCTTGACCGCCGACCGACCGCAGACACCGCTCAGGCATAAGGCCGGAACAGGAAATCAAACCAATCATTACGGGGAGCGAGCCACACCGGCTCCTCCCCTTTTTCTATCGTTCCGACCAACCGTGCCCCACAAGGCGAGACAGACATCACCCCCTCCACCCCGAGTTTGCTCCACACACCCCTTGCGACAAATCCCATCGTGTATCTCAGATTAATCTCCACACACGGGGCAATCCAGCAATCACTGCCGCCGTCACCGCAAACCATCATGTCCACCCCCAGTGGCCCCTCATATCCATTCCCCAGCACCAATGGCAGAATAGCCCGCGCCTCATCCCTGGCCTGCTCCACATCGCGGCGCGTCAGCCATTGCTCCAGCTTGTCGACTATCATATCGTCGGATCCGACATAATTTCCGCCGTAATTGGTGGCCGTGGAGTTGAAAAACAGCGAATACCCCTCAAACCTGGCCTCCCCTCCCGCGTAATCGAAAAGCATCGCGAAGTCCTGCAACCGAGGCAACTCCGGCTCCACCATCACCGACCCCTGCCGCCTGATGACACCCTCAACACGAGACAACGATACCGCGAGGGTTGACAATGAGACAGGAAAGACACCACGCCCGCTTGACGACCACGGCGACTTGACGAAAGCTGTCCCCCATTCCCCGACAAGCTCTTCCACCTCTGTGACGGATTTCGCTTCCAACGGCATCGCATAAGGCAGGCAGTTTCCACGCTGCCGCCATGACCGCAGGAACTCAAGCGACGACCTCCGGTGAGACAGCCCACGCCGTATGCCAATTGTTTCCTCCACGCTCGCCATCCACGCCCTGTCAATCCCGAGCCTCTCAAACTGGCTTACAGCGTCAAGGCTCCAGCCCCATGGCGATAGCCGCGCCTCCCCTATCGCTCTCAAATCCGCGACCGGAGACGGCCCGGCGATACCATGTCGGGCCCGCAACTCATCGCGCCAGACCTCCGCCTCCCTGAGGTCGGCATTGGCGACCACCACGGAATCCTCGCCGGCCCCCAGCCAGAAAGGGAGCATCGCCCCGGCCCGGTGGAGCAACGCCGCCTGACGTGGAGGGGTAAATCGCGGCAGCCCCGAGCCAAGGGCAATGTCATTCTCTGGATTGAACAGAAATACTCTTCTCATGCCGCAAAATTACCGATTTTTGAGTAATTTTGCATCATAAACACCCAAAACCAAAGAGCCATAATGAGCGATGTAATCCAACTCCTCCCAGATTCCGTTGCCAACCAGATTGCCGCAGGAGAGGTAATCCAACGTCCCGCCTCGGTAATCAAGGAATTAGTGGAAAACTCCATCGACGCCGGTGCCTCGCAAGTGAAGATAATACTGCGCGACGCGGGCAAGACCCTCATACAGGTGGTGGATGATGGATGCGGCATGTCTGACACTGACGCCAGACTCGCCTTTGAGCGTCACGCCACATCAAAAATACGCCAGGCCTCCGACCTTTTCGAACTTCACACGATGGGATTCCGCGGAGAGGCACTTCCTTCCATCGCCGCGGTCGCGCAGATTGAGCTGCGCACGATGCGCCGCGACAGCCAGATTGGCACCCATCTCGAACTGGCGGCATCAAAATTCGTCAGCCAGGCCCCGGAAGCATGCACCCCCGGCAGCAATCTCGCGGTAAAGAACCTGTTCTTCAATTTCCCCGCGCGCCGGAAATTCCTGAAAAAAGACGCGGTGGAGCTTGGCCACATAACCCGCGAGTTCGAGCGCCTGGCCCTGGTGAACCCATCGGTGGAGTTTGAGCTTTACCACAACGATGTGAACCTCTACCAGCTCCTGCCCGGCACCCTGCGCCAGCGCATAGCAGGGCTGTTTGGCAAATCCATCGACAAACAGCTCATCCCGGTCGAGACCGAGACCCCGCTGGTAAAAATCAGCGGATTCGTATGCCTGCCTGAATTCGCGCGCAAACGCAACGCCCAGCAATTCTTCTTCGTGAACGGGAGAAACATGCGGCATCCTTATTTCCACAAGGCAGTGATGAACTGCTACGAGGAGCTGATCGCCGCCGAGCATCAGCCCAACTACTTCCTCAATTTCGAGGTCGACCCGCAGACAATCGATGTCAACATACATCCCACCAAAAGCGAGATAAAGTTTGAGAACGAGCAACCGATATGGCAGATTCTGTCAGCGGCCATCAGGGAGTCGCTCGGCAGGTTCAATGCCATCCCGGCCCTCGATTTCGACAAAGAGGATGCGCCGGAAATCCCGGTCTTCGACCCGAGCCTTTCAGGGAGTCTCAATCTTGGAGGCCTCGACGACTCTTACAATCCGTTCGCCCAGGAGACACGCAAGTCTGCCACCGTTGCCACCGTAGACTTCGCGTCACCACATGGCGCTGCAGGCAGCGAGCCGTCGCGACTCAACACCAACCCATCCCCCACTGCCGCCACGGCCCCCGGCCGCGCCAGCCATCTTAACGACTGGGACAAGCTGTACGCCGATTTCCAGAACGCCACAGGCTCATCCACATCTGCTCCCCCGACACCAGAGAGCTTCCTTACCGACGAGACCGGGCTTCCCGACTCGATAGAGGCGAGCGCCCTAAACAGCCTTCCAGGCATAGAGCTTTCCGGCGCCCACGCCGGAGGCCTTCTGCAGCTGTCTAACCGCTACATCGTCACCGCCGGAAACGACAGCCTGATTGTCGTCGACCGCCACCGGGCACATGTCAAGATACTTTTTGAGAGATTCCTTTCCGAGACAGAATCATCCATCGGAAAATCCCAGCAGGTGCTTTTCGCCGAATTGGTCGAACTGACCCCGCATCAGAAGGGGGTGCTTGACAGCATCGCCGATGAAGTGAAGTCTCTCGGCTATGACCTGGAATTCTCCCAGGCAACCGACGAAGGGATATTCCGGTGTGAGATGCGCGGGGTCCCGGCCATGCTCGGCAACGCCAACGCGGCCGAAGCGCTGACCAAGATAATAGCCGACGCCGAGGAGGGGGTCGGATCGCCTGGCGAGGACATGCGGCGCAGAGTGGCGCTATCGCTCGCCCAGTCGGCAGCCATACGCGCAACCGAACGGATGCAGAATGGCGATGCCGAAAGACTGCTTGCCGAACTGTTCTCGATGCCCGACCCGTCATACACCCCCGACGGCAACCAGATCATACTGCAGATTCCGGTTGTCGAGATTTCCCGCCGCATATGATTGCGTGGCCCACGCAGGCCTCCCAATCCATAAATAAACGCCAGGGGCGCGACAGATTTTGACTCTGCCTCGCCCCTGCGGCATATATCTCGGCCTGTTGACGCTAACAAGAAAGAGCCTCAACGGTTGCCGCTCTTCCTGAACCCGTTAGCCATCATCACAAGACGAGTGTAAAGCGAATGCAACGGCAGCCCCATCACATTGTAATAGTCGCCACGTATTCCGGATATTCCTACATATCCGATCCATTCCTGGATTCCATAAGCCCCGGCTTTGTCGAAAGGCCGGTATGTCTCGACATAATAGTCAATCTCCTCATGGGCCAGGGGCGCGAAATCCACCTCAGTGATTTCCGAAAAAGTCACCGTGCGTTTTTTGGTGGCCAGGGTGACACCGGTCACGACCTTGTGGGTATGCCCTGACAGCAGCCGCAGCATAAGGGCCGCGTCTTCGGCATCAGCCGGTTTGCCAAGCACCTCGCCACGGTTTATCACCACCGTGTCAGCGGTCAGCAATATCTCCCGGTCATTCAGTTGCGCCATATACGGATGGGCCTTTTTCCTGGAGATGTATGCGGCCACCTCCTCCGGGGCCATTTTGGCGGGGAAAGCCTCGTTCACCTCTATCAACGGCAGTATCTCCACCTCCACATCAAGCTTGCCAAGCAACTCCCTGCGTCGCGGGGAATGCGAGGCAAGCAGCACGCGGCAACCCTCAAGGGGCTTGTATCGGTTTTCTGTTCCAGTCATATTGTCAAGCTCATTAATAATATGGTCACCAACCGAACGCCTTGTCTGAAAGCGCCCATACACCTTTGGCCCGCATCACCTCCTCAAGGATGTCACGGGCGACACCATGTCCGCCAGCAACCGGAGAGATGTAACCGGCAATCTCCTGCACATCCACAGCGGCGTCTGACGGCGCCACGGCCAACCCGGCATACAGCATGCATTCATAATCAGGGATGTCATCCCCCACATACACCACCTCCTCCGCAGTCAGGCTGTTGCGCTCAATCCATTCCTTGAAGACAGGGAGCTTCATCCCCACCCCCGTGAAAATCTCGGTTATGCCCAGCCCCTCGAAGCGTTCGGTGATGCCTGGCGACACCGCCCCGGTTATTATAGCGAGCTTCAGGCCGCGTTTCACGGCAAGCTGCATGGCGAATCCATCCTTGGTGTTGACCGTCCGGCGCGGCACACCGTTGTCGCCCAGCGGTATGGTGGATGTCGACAGTACTCCGTCGACATCAAACACTACGGCTTTGATTTTTGACAAGTCGTATGATACTTTACTCATCGCCTTTATCGTTGTCTTTGGGTTTGTTGTAATGATTAAGAATCACATCCGTAAGCATGGAATACACCGGCTTCAGGTCGGCAGGCAATCCGGCCACATGCTTTTCTATCACAGCAATGTCTCCCCTCCGGGCAGGCCCGGTCATCGCCTCGAAAGGCGGTTTGACGGCCAGTTTGTCAAGCGTGGCCTGCAGAAGCGGCATCATGAACCTGATGTCAAGCCCCGTGGGCCTTAGGAGCCTGTCAGCCTCAGCCCACATAAGGTTCGCGAAATTGCATGCGAACACCGCCGCGACATGTATGGCCTCCCTCATCGGGCTGTCAGCCATCCTTACCGTACCGGAAATCTCTTTAGCCACAGTCTCCAGCCTGCGGGCCACATCGTCTGACGAGCCTTCAATCAGCATCGGGATGTTGCTGAAATCGACATCCACATCTTTTGAGAAAGTCTGCAATGGATAGAACACTCCGTAATTGCGTTTTTTCCCTTTGAAGACATCCATACCCACACTGCCGGAGGTATGTGCCCATATCCCGTCGAAGTCGCCCGACCGGGCCACGACATCGACCACCGAGTCGTCATTGACCGCGACAAGATACATGTCTATGTCGTCTCTAAGCCTGTCAAGGCCGACAATCGGCTCACACGCGTCACCGCGCATCCGGCTTCCCTCACGCGCCGCATCAACCAGCGACGCGAGCCTTCCGGCAGATTGCTCGGTGCGGGCCGCCACCTGGCATATCTCATTGAAGCCACCCAAAGCTCTTGCGAGATGAGTGGCTACGTTTCCGGCTCCGATTATGGCTATCTTCATTCCTCGCCCTGTCTCCAGGAGCCTATGTGAACCTTCTCCCAGAGCAGTTTTTCGGGATTGATTGGCTTGCGCTCTTCATCCTTGTGTCCAATCGTGATGACACACAACACGGCGAACTGCTCAGGTATTCCCAGCACCTCCCTCACATACTCCTCGGCGGGGACTCCGTCCTCCCGGAAACGCTCGCGTATCTCGACCCAGCAACTGCCAAGACCGAAATCCTGGGCTTGCAGCTGCATCAGCATCGCCGCGATGGAGGCATCTTCAATCCATGCGTCAGACTTGGTGATGTCGGCGGTGACGACAACGGCCAGCGGCGCTGACGCGATAGATGTAGCATAGTTGGGTTTGCAATGGCTAAGCCTCTCAAGCATCTCCTTATCCTCGACAACAACAAATTGCCACGGACGGACACTTTTGGAAGAGGGAGACATCAGGGCGGCCTCCATTATCAGTCTTACCTGGTCGGGATCCACCGGCTGCTGAGTGTAACGCCGTATGGTGCGGCGGTTGATTAGAAGTTCGTGGAAGTTTTCCATATACTGGGGTCTCTTGGTTGGTTCGTCAATATAGCTTGGCAAACAAGGAGCCTGTCAGAAACCCGTGTTCAGCGTCGGCATATCCATGCCCCGTCTGATATCGACTTCTGGGCAGCAGCCTCCTCATAGGTGGCTCCGGTTGCCGCGTAGACACGGTATTTCCCGTCTTGTTGTAAAACGCCCAAAACGCGGCCTGGGTTCTCGGCTATGTAACGCGTAGCCTGGGATTCTTCGGGGAAAGAGGCTACAATCACACAAAACGGATCCGCGTCATCAAATCTGCTCTGGCGTGGAGAGGTTTCTACACCGCCAGAAGACAGACGGCTTTCAGACATCTCCGTTGCGGCGGGCAACGCTTCAGCCGTGTCAGCCACATCAGCCTCGGCCGAGATGCTTTCCGACCGGGAGGCGTCAATCATATTCCCGGCAGGATCAACGTCATCAGCGTATTCCGCGGCGGGAGCCTCAGCCGTCTCCATAGAGTTAGTCTCAGCCACCTCAGTAGGCGCGATGGAGGCTTTCACCGGTTCATTCTCTACCTTCACAGGGTTAAGGAAGAACAACGCCAATGTCACAATCACGGCCAGCGACGCGGCAATACCCACAAGACCTTTGGCGACAACTCCCCTGCTGTCTTTAACAGGAGCGGCCTCCTCTTCACCCCATGGCGCTGGGGCCGGCAACTCATTATGCGGCGCTGACGGAGCGGCGGCATTCCCGGCAACGGCTGACACGGCGGCCATATGCGAAGCCTTCAGCATGCTGTCAGCTCCCTTGAGATACAAGGGGCGCAGTCCGTAATGGCTGAAATCCCATCCCGAAGCGTCAAACGGGCTGAAGACAATGGTGCCATACTCCGAGAAGTTAAGTTCACCAAGCCTTCCGAGCGCGATTGTCCCAAATTTCTTGAGCTGCCCAAGGAGGCTTTCTGTCTCCTCTTCCACAATACGGCTGGCAGCCTCGAACGACACCCCGTTGCGACGCGCGACTGAACTCTCAAGCATCCCGTCAGACTCGACCAGCGCGCCGTTGAAAGCAAGCTCCCTTGATGGAGGAAGCAACACAAGCGGATTGCGGCTGTCAAATCTCGCCGGACGATAACGGACCATCAGGGCACCAATGCCCGGCACTGTCACACAATCGTGGCGGCGCAGAAGATATTCAAGATGGTCTATTACGAGATTCACGGCTCTATGACGGTTGATGTGAGGAACTTTGAGCAGAATCCGCTGTCATGACAACGCAGCCAGCGGGCGTTCTGTACTGCAAAGTTAGCAAATTTAAAGATACCGACAAAAGATTTCAACAACAATATAAGCGGGCTGGATTGATTTGCTAACCGCTACAAGTCCCTACCGCAGACATTTGAAATGCGGAACGACAGGCACTTGAATATGGCGGTTTGGATGGAATCGGCCTGTCGTCCGCACCTATAAGTATGTCAGGAATGCTGTTTTTGCAAATTTAATTCAAAGATTTTCAAGAGATATGTTAACAAAGCATAAATTAACGGAGCCGTTCCGAAAAGGGACAGACTCCGTCAATTTAAGATTTTATGAATGTGGAGATTACGGCAACAAGCCGAGGGTTCGTCGGGTTACATTCCGGTTACTGAGAATCCATAACCCTGTAAGCATCAACAGTTACCGCAAACCACTGCCTGATTGTCACGCGACTGCCTGACAATCTCGTCCAGCCTGGCTCAGTCGAGAGAGACAACACCAGTGGCCTCGTCTACCGGACCAACCGGCATGGATGCCTCAAAAACAGACTCCTCTATGGCCGGCTGCTTCGACAACTGGTCATATTTCTCGGTCAGTGCCTGCTGGATCTGCATCGAGAGAGCCGCAAGCTCCTCTTTCTGCTCGGGGGCAAGCTTCACTCCAAGCTGCTCAAACGCCTCAGCCTTCACCGCAATCGAATCAATGCAGGCTGCATACGATGCCGGAGAAGAGATGGTGTCGATCACAGCGGTCTGCTTTTTCAAGTCATTGACATAAGCGTCATAGTCCTCATGGGCCGAACAAGAGGAGAGGCATATGGCACCCACCCCGGCGAGGATAATCGAATATAACGTTGCTTTCATTGTTACCTTGTTTCAAATGTTTCAGGCCTTGGCCTCTGAATGCTCTTTGATGAAATAGACAGCAACCGCGCCCAGGAACAGCGAGATTCCGGCAATCACCATCATCATGTACTGCGGGGCAAGCTCGTCGGGGTTGCCGATGGCTGAAAGGATCACACCGCCAAGAAGCGCGCCCACAATCTGCGGGATGCAAATCGAGCAGTTGAACAATCCGAGATATGCTCCGATATTGCCACCCTTGAGCGAGTTGGTGAGTATCGTGAATGGCCATGCCAGCATCGCAGCCCACGCGCATCCGATAAGGGCGAATGAGACAAACAGCAGGTAGGGGTCAGTGAAATATCCGGCGGAGATGAACCCGACTGCGCCAAGCACGAGGCTGAGCGCGTATGAGAACTTGCGGCTGCGGAACTGAGGAAGCACGATGGCCCAGAGGACAGAACCGATGGCCTGGATGGCAAACAGGATTCCGACCCAGTTGCCTGCGTCGTTATACTGCGACGATTCGGTGTTCAACACCACTGAGGTCTCAAAACGGGCCTTGGAGGGGTCAGAAATGGTGGCCTCCTTGGTGCCATCCACAAAAAGCTCGCCTGTCTTTGGGTCATGGGTGTAGATGTCGGCCAGCGTCACCTTGGTCTCGCCATCCATCCTCGACAGATAATCGACGAGTTTGAAAGAGGGGGTCTCGACACGACGGGATCCATCAACAATCACCACCACATTCTCCGAGTCGATGTTCTCATTGAATCCATAAGAGGCGACACCGGCCACAGAGCTGATCAGGCCATCCTTGGCCACAGGCGACATGACCTCGATACCCTGGGCGGGCACCTGTATGTCGAGGCCGCCAGCGGTTATCGACACAGCCTCCACACTCGTGTCGGCGATTTCAATGTCACCGCCAGCGATGAACTCGCCATCGGCGGTCACGATTCCGGCGACACAGGGTTTGCCATGGTTGACAATCACTTTGTTGTCGGCTGTGAGTATGTATTTGGCAGACAACACTTCTCCACCTTTGCCTTCAGGGCCGGCCACTGCAAGCCCGGTGACGGTAGTGGTCTCAGGACAGTCAAAAGCATTTTTGGCGATTGTGCCGTTGGTGTAGGTCCACATGAAAAGGAACGCGAACCAGCAGAAGAACTGCACGAGGCCGACAGTCCAGAAGGTCTTGGGGGCGTTGACAAGAAGCTTGACCAGGTTGGTCTTCTCCTTTTTGCCGTCGGCCTTTACCTCCGGGCCGCCATTGTATTCGCGATACAGCTCGGGGGGCCATTCCTTCACTTTCATCAAGGTGTAGACCACGCAGACCAGCAATATGGCGGCCCCGAAATAAAACGAGAACACCACGGTCTGGGGAATCACACCTGACGCGGCCGTGTTGCGGAAGCCCACCCAGGTGAGCAGGAACGGGAACACATACCCCACAATCGAACCGGCGTTGCAGAGGAAGCTCTGAATCGAATATGCCAGACCTTTCTGCTTCTCGTTCACCATGTCGCCCACAAGCATCTTGAAGGGCTGCATGGCCATATTGATAGATGTGTCAAGCAGCATGAGGGCAACGAGGCCGACGAGGATGGCCGACGACACCGCGAGGCCGAAGCTGCCGGCGTTGGGAAGGAGACACATCACAAGCACAGCCACAACCGCCCCGAAAATCAGGTAAGGGAGACGGCGGCCGATTTTGTTCCAGGTCTTGTCAGAGGCGGTTCCGACAATCGGCTGCACGACAAGCCCCATAAGAGGTGGAAGAATCCAGAAATAACTCAAATCGTGAGGATCCGCGCCGAGGGTGGCGAAGATACGGCTCACATTTGCGCTTTGCAGGGCATAGGCAATCTGTACGCCGAAGAACCCAAAGCTGAGATTCCAAAGTTTCCAGAAACTTAGGTCGGGTTTAGTTTTCATGATAATTGGCTGTTTGTCTTATATGAATGTAAATAAGATGGTTTATCAGAGGTAATTGTCTTCTTCAGTCTGCGGCCTGGCCGGAAAGCCACTCTATCTCAGCCGGCCAAAGCGACTCGTCGGGAGTCTCGAGAATCAACGGTATGCCGTCCATACGTTTGTCACGCATAAGCATTGTGAAGAATTCCCGGCCCAGCGCCCCTTCTCCAATCGGCGCGTGACGGTCTACTTTCGAGCCGACACCCTTCTTGGAGTCATTAAGGTGCATGCCCCGGAGATAGGAGAATCCGATTATGTCGTCAAACGCCCGCCATGATGCCTCATACGCCTCGGGGGATGTGAAGTCATAGCCGGCGGCCAATGAATGGCATGTGTCCACACAAACACCGACTCGCTGCTTATCTTCCACAAGCTCGATGATTCTCGCCAGGTGTTCAAACCTGTACCCGAGATTCGAGCCTTGTCCGGCGGTCGACTCTATCACAGCCGTCACTCCGGAGGTGTCGGCCAGCGTCATGTTGACCGACTCGGCTATGCGCTTGAGGCAGTCATCCTCATCCATAAGATTGAGGTGTGAGCCGGGATGGAAATTGAGCATAGTCAACCCCAGTTGCTCGCAGCGTCTGAACTCATCAAGAAACGCGGCCCGCGACATGGCAAGCTTCTGGGCATCGGGCGAACCGAGATTTATAAGGAAACTGTCGTGCGGCAAAATGAAGTCAGGGGCATAGCCATACTTCGCGCAGTTCTCACGAAACAACGCGGCCTCAGAGTCGGGAATCACGGGTGACTTCCAACGGGAGGGGTTGCGGGTAAACAGAGCGAACGCTTTCGCACCGAGACCACTGGCGAGCGCGGGGGTGGCCGCTACGCCTCCTTGAGTGGAGACATGTGCGCCTATATACTTCATTTGCTTACAGATACGTTAATACACAAGTCAGTCCGGGGCACGCGAAGGGCTTTCCTCCTTCCCGTCCCAGGAGAGAAATAATCTCTGGAGAAGAGTTTTGCCAACAAAGTTACAACTTTTCCACCATAAAAACACACTCCGGACAAATAAAAATCTCGCCCGCCACGGACGCCTCCGTCATTCTCCACCCGGATTCGGGGCGGGACCGTCGCCGCCATCGCCGGCCGAACGACCACGCTGGGTAACACGGAACACAATCGCATTGGTCGGAGACACAATCCTCACGACCGCATACCTTGAGTCAGAGTCATTGTTGGGAGTGGCATACAACGATGCCTTGACCTCTCCGGGGCCTCCCTTGAAAGGCAACACCTCAAGCCAGTCCACATCATCCCCCGAGGGGGTGTCGGGAATCGCGAAAGAAGAGCCGGTGGCGTATATCTCCGAAGCCCACTCACCGGTCGAATTGAAAACGATGGCATTAGCCACGACCGACCCCCAGGGGTTGATTTCAACATCGGTCGACATCCCGGCAGGCACATACACCTCCTGGACGGCGGCAGGCTCATCATTGCCGCAAGACGTAAGCGCCATTCCGTAAAACAGCAGCGAGACCGCGACGAAAACACAGTTAAGATATCTCATTATCAGAATAAAAGAGAGGTTAAAAAAAGTCCACGGGAACTAATATCCCGACACAAAGTTACAAAACTTCCTCATCCCGGCCAAAAACCGCTGAAATTAACGCATCCCGATTTGCGGGGCAGCAGGAATTTTAGTACCTTTGCAAGCTGTTTTTCAAGGACTGAAATGGAACACTCCCAAAAACAAGAGACTCTCGACCGCAGATATCTGAGGATGGCCGCCATCTGGGCGGAAAACTCCTACTGCCAGCGCAGAAAGGTCGGCGCGATTATCGTCAAGGACTCGATGATAATCTCCGACGGATTCAACGGCACACCTTCTGGGTTTGAGAACGTGTGTGAGGACGAAGCCGGATTCACCAAGCCATATGTGCTTCACGCCGAGGCCAACGCGATAACCAAAGTCGCCCGGAGCAACAACTCCTCCGACGGAGCGACCCTCTACATCACCGCTTCGCCATGCATGGAATGCTCCAAGCTCATAATCCAGGCCGGCATCAAAAGAGTAGTCTACAACGAGCTTTACAGAATCACCGACGGGCTCGACCTTCTCCAGCGGGCCGGAGTGGAATGCGTCCACATAGCAGACATAAACCAGTCCTGACAGGCAGACCCCAAGTTTTTTTCACGCAATCATGCCACAACCCAACAGACTATCCGCGTGGACCCCACTGATCGCCGCGGCAATGTTCATAATCGGCTTCCTGGCCGGAGACCTCGTCAACAAGGAAAACGGCCCAACGGCCGCCCAGAAGAAATTCCAGACCATACTCAACCTCGTCAGGAACGAGTATGTCGACGAGGTCAACCTCGACAGCCTGATCGAAAAAACAATCCCGAGCCTGCTGACCAATCTCGACCCCCACTCGGCATACATACCCGCGAGTGACCTGCAGGCGGTCAACGAAGACCTCGACGGCTCTTTCAGCGGAGTCGGCATACAGTTCATGATCGACAACGACACCATAAAGGTGCTGGAGGTAATCACCGGAGGCCCGGCCGAGAAAGTCGGAGTCCTGCCGGGCGACCGCATCGTGAAAGTCGACGGCGAGGATGTGGCCGGCATAGGCATCACCCAGGAGAAGGTGTTGCAGACCCTCCGCGGCGCGAAAGACACCAAAGTGCAGCTCCAGATCAAACGGTCGAATTCAAAGAAACCGCTCACATACACGGTTGTGCGCGGAGACATCCCGGTCAACACCGTCGACGCCACATATATGGCATCGCCGGGCATCGGCTACATAAAGGTAAACAAGTTCGGGCGCACCACATACGACGAGTTTTTCCAGGGACTCTCCAAACTGCGGCGCGAAGGGGCTGAGGACTTCATCATCGACCTGCGAGGCAACACCGGCGGCTACATGGAAATCGCCTACATGATGGCAAATGAATTCCTCGCGCCTGGACAGACCATCGTCAGCACCAAGGGACGCGACTTCAATTCAAGCACCCACATCACTGCCGACGGCACCGGCTCTTTCCGCGACAGCCAGGTGGTGGTGCTTCTCGACGAATTTTCTGCTTCCTCCTCTGAAATCTTCGCCGGGGCGCTCCAAGACAACGACCGCGCCTTGATAATCGGCCGCCGCTCATTCGGCAAAGGACTGATACAGCGCCAGTCGGTGCTGCCCGACAGCTCGGCCATCCGTCTTACCATCGGCAGGTACTACACCCCCTCCGGGCGCAGCATCCAGAAAGACTACTCCAACCTCTCGGTCTACGAGCATGACATCCTCGACCGCTACCAGCGCGGCGAGATGTTCTCGGCTGATTCAATAAAACTCAACACTAACCTGAAGTACACCACCCTCAACGGACGCACCGTCTACGGCGGAGGCGGCATAATGCCCGACATATTCGTCCCCAACGACACCTCCGGCATCAGCTCGTATTACATCAATGTGGCAAACGCCGGCCTGCTCCAGAGATACGCCTTCGACTATGTCGACGACAACCGCGATGTACTGCGCCAGGCCTCCAACGTCGACGAGCTACTCTCCCTGCTTCCCGGCGACGACGCGCTCCTGCGCCAGTTCGTGCTCTTCGCCTCCCGCAACGGCATACCCGCCAGATGGTACTACATCAACATTTCGCATGACCTGATTGTTAATCAACTGAAGGCGCTTATCGCGCGCGACGCTCTCGGGTATGGCGCTTACTTCGAGATCTCAAACTCTGACGATGTCAATGTCAAGCGCGCCATAGAGGAGCTGCTGAAAGGCAACGCGGCTTTCCCGATCATGCCCATCCAGCCTGCCGCCGAGCAGCAGGCTGACGACACTCCGCCGCGATAAGCCACGCCTCTGACAATCACATAACAACCAGCCATGAACAAGGACGAAATACGCAGCCGCGTCAAGGCCAGCAAGAGCCTGCTGTCGGCATCGGAGAAAAGCATCGCGGCAGCCGCTGTGTTTGGCCGCCTCGAACAGTCGGCGGCATTCACCCTCGCCGAGAACATACTCCTCTACCACTCGCTCCCCGACGAACTGTCGACCCGTGAGTTTCTGGAACGCTGGAGCGGACGCAAGCATTTCTTCCTTCCCCGCGTCAACGGCCTCAACCTTGAGATTCTGCCATATGAGCAATCCAGGATGGCGTTGGGGGCATTCCACATAGAGGAGCCGACCGGCGACGATACCGCAGACATATCCCAGATAGAGCTTGTCGTTGTCCCCGCCGTGGCATATGACCGCCGTGGCAACCGTGTCGGACGCGGCAAAGGATATTACGACCGCCTGCTCGCCGAGACCAAAGCGACAAAAGTCGGGGTCGGATATGACTTCCAGCTGCTCGACGAGGAGATTCCGGCCGAGCCTCACGATGTGGCTGTAGACATCGTCATCACCGAGAGCCGCCGCCTCGTCATTCATCACCTAAAAAAGAAAAAATAAGAAGCCTTGATTTCCGTACAGAACCTATCCGTAGAATTCAGCGCAAAATCATTGTTTGACAACATCAGCTACGTCATAAACCGCCGCGACAGGATTGCCCTCGTGGGCAAGAACGGAGCCGGGAAATCGACGATGCTGAAAATCATAGCCGGCCTGCAGAGGCCGACCTCTGGCCAGGTGGCAGTCCCGCAGGACACCACCATCGGCTACCTGCCGCAGCAGATGAAACTCACCGACATACGCACGGTGATCGAGGAGGTGCGCGAGGCATTCTCCCATGTTGACAAGATGGGCCAGCGCCTCGACCGCATGAACGCAGAGCTGGCCGAACGCACCGACTATGAGTCGGCCGACTACCAGCGCCTCATCGACGACATCGCCGACCTGTCTGAGCGTCTGGCCATGGAGCAGAGCGAGAACGCCGAGGCCGAGATGGAGAAGACCCTTGTCGGACTCGGGTTCCTGAGGTCAGACTTCAACCGCCTCACATCTGAGTTCTCAGGGGGATGGCGCATGCGCATCGAGCTTGCCAAACTACTGCTGCGCCGCCCAGACGTGCTGCTCCTCGACGAGCCGACCAACCACCTCGACATCGAGTCCATACAGTGGCTCGAGCAGTTTCTCTCCACCAAGGCCAACGCCGTCGTGCTTGTCAGCCACGACCGCGCCTTCATCGACAATGTGACAAACCGCACAATCGAGATTTCCTGCGGCAAGATATATGACTATTCGGTCAACTATTCCAAATTTGTCGAGCTGCGCAAGGAACGTGTCGAACAGCAGATGCGCGCATACCTCAACCAGCAGAAGGAGATTGCCGACACCGAGGCGTTCATAGAGCGTTTCCGCTACAAGGCCACCAAGGCCGTACAGGTCCAGAGCCGCATGAAACAACTCGCCAAAATAGAGCGCATAGAGGTAGACGAGGTAGACAACTCTCGGCTCAACCTCCGCTTCCCTCCCGCCCCTCGTTCGGGCGACTACCCGGTGATAGCCGACAATGTCGGCAAAGCCTACGGAGACCACCAGGTCTTCGACCACGCCACATTCACCATCAAGCGAGGCGAGAAAGTTGCATTCGTCGGGAAAAACGGCGAAGGGAAGTCGACTCTGGTCAAGTGTATCATGAATGAGATACCATTCACCGGCGACCTCAAAATCGGCCACAATGTCAAAATCGGATATTTCGCGCAAAACCAGGCTCAGCTGCTCGACGAGGATATCACGGTGTTTGACACCATCGACAGGGTGGCCGTCGGTGACATCCGCACCAAAATCCGCGACATCCTCGGGGCATTCATGTTCGGCGGAGAAGCGTCTGACAAGAAAGTGAAGGTCTTGTCGGGAGGAGAGAAGACCCGTCTCGCCATGATACGCCTCTTACTTGAACCAGTCAACCTGCTCATACTCGACGAGCCTACCAACCATCTCGACATGGCCACCAAAGACATCCTCAAACAGGCCATCAAGGATTTCACAGGCACAGTGATTGTGGTCAGCCATGACCGCGAGTTTCTCGACGGACTTGTGGAGAAGGTCTATGAGTTCGGCTCAGGGAAAGTCAGGGAATGTCTCGGCGGCATATACGAATTCCTGGAGAAGAAAAAGCTTGACAACCTGCGCGAGCTTGAGCGCAACCATACATCCTTACAGGCACCCGCTGCTGCCCCGTCGAAAAAAGAGGGCAAGGGTAGCGAGCCATCCAAAGGCAACGACAGCCGCCAGGAAAAGCCATCCACGGAGCCAGCCCAGCGCAAACTCACCTATGCCGAGCAGCGCGAGCGCGACAAGATGCTCAAACGGTCGGCCAAGAAAGTGGAGGAAGCCGAAGCCGAAATCAGTCGCATAGAGGCCGAGATAGCGGCCACCGAGGCCAGAATCGCCGCCGGAGAGGTCGAGGGAGACATCTTTGACCGCCATGCTAAGCTCAACCGCGACCTTGAGAACGCCATGTCTCTTTGGGAAATAGCCTCCCAGGACCATGAGGATCTGTCGGCCAGGCTCGCCCGCTGACCACGCCAGCCATCCTTCAACAACCCTGATAATCATCGACGGGGCTGTGTCTGCCATCAAGCGACACAGCCCCGTCGGTATATTGTCTGGCATCCGGCGTCAGTTGCCCATCTCCGACAGGAACTTGATGCGCATCAGCCTTATCTCCTCCTCTGAATAGTCATTGCCAAGCTCTTTGATGGCTTCATTCAGCGAGTCGGAGTCAGCCTCCTTGAAATATTCGAAAATGTCTTCCTGATGGTCATCGTCTATCACTTCGTTGATGAAATAGTCGATGTTGATTTTCGTTCCGGCATACACGATGGCCTCGATCTCGTCGAGAAGTTCGCCAAACTCCATACATTTCGAGTTGGCAAGCTCGTCAAGGTCGATTTTGCGGTCAATGGCCTGGATGATTGAAATCTTGATGCGGCTCTTGTTGGCTACCGAACGCACCCTGAGGTCTTCGGGCCTCTCGATTTCATTTTCCTCCACATGGGTTTTGATCACCTTGATGAAATCCTCTCCGTAGCGCTTGGCCTTGCCTGCGCCGACACCGGTGATGTTGGCCAGCTCCTCCATTGTGATGGGATAGGTCGTGGCCATGGCCTCAAGCGACGGATCCTGGAAAATCACATAAGGGGGAAGGTTGAGACGCTTGGCGATTTTCTTGCGGAGGTCTTTGAGAATCGAGTACAATTCCGGGTCGACAGCGCATGAGGCACCGCTTTTCACCACCACTTCCTCCTCGACTTCCGAGAAGTCATTGTCTTCGACAACCTTGAAAGCCGAGGGTTTCTTGAAATACTTCTTCCCTTTGTCTGTGAGGCGTATGAGGCCGAAATTCTCGACATCGCGGTCAAGATACCCGGCGATTGTGGCCTGACGGATGACAGCGTTGAGGAACTTGCGGTCGGTACCCTGGCCGCAGCCGAACACCTCCAGTTCGTTGTGTTTGTAAGTCCTGACATCGTTGGTTTCCCTTCCGACAACGACATCGATGATGTGTTCAGCCTTAAATTTCTCTTTCAGGGCCACGATGGTCTCCATCACGGCGCATAAGTCTTCTTTAGCGTCCACTTGTTTTTTAGGATTTAGGCAGTTGTCACAGTTCCCGCAGCTGTCCTCGCCATACTCCTCCCCGAAATAATGGAGGAGGGTCTTGCGGCGACACACCGACGACTCGGCGTAGCTGGCCGTTTCCTGCAGCAGATGACGACCGATTTCCTGCTCGGCCACTGGCTTTCCTTGCATGAACTTCTCAAGCTTCTTCAGGTCCTTGGCGGAATAAAATGTAAGGCACGCGCCTTCTCCGCCGTCACGGCCCGCACGGCCGGTCTCCTGGTAATAGCCTTCGAGCGACTTGGGCATGTCGTAATGGATGACATATCTGACATCCGGCTTGTCTATGCCCATTCCGAAAGCTATCGTGGCCACG
This sequence comes from uncultured Bacteroidales bacterium, assembly GCA_958418815.1. Classification (GTDB taxonomy): domain Bacteria; phylum Bacteroidota; class Bacteroidia; order Bacteroidales; family Muribaculaceae; genus UBA7173. The sequence goes on from CATZGB010000008.1 coordinate 76,632, forward strand.
ATGACATCCACTTGTTCCAACAGGAAAGCGTCCTGGTTGGCCGAACGCGTTGCGGAGTCCATGCCTGCATGGTATGGCAGCACGCGTATGTTGTTTACTTTCAGAAGCTCGGCCAGCTCCTCCACTTTCTTACGGCTCAGGCAGTATATGATGCCCGACTTTCCGTCGCGGGCCTTTATATACTTTATGATGTCACGGTCAATGGTCGAGGTCTTGGGGCGTATCTCATAATAGAGATTGGCCCTGTTGAACGACGACTTGAAGACGGCCGCGTCTGTCATACCGAGATTCTTCTGTATGTCATGCTGCACTTTGGGGGTGGCCGTCGCCGTCAGGGCGATGACAGGGCGCTGACGGATTTCGTTGATTATCGGGCGGATGCGCCGGTATTCAGGTCTGAAATCGTGGCCCCACTCCGAGATGCAATGGGCCTCGTCGACCGCATAGAACGAGATGGGAACTGTCTTTAAAAATTCAATATTCTCTTCTTTGGTGAGCGATTCCGGAGCGACATAAAGCAGCTTGGTCTTGCCTGATATGACATCGGCCTTGACCTGGTCGACCGCCGATTTGTTGAGCGACGAGTTCAGGAAATGGGCCACACCGTCATCAGCCGAGAAGTTGCGCATGGCATCGACCTGGTTTTTCATCAGGGCTATCAGCGGTGAAATCACAATGGCTGTGCCTTCCGTCAGCAATGACGGGAGCTGATAGCAGAGCGATTTACCGCCACCTGTAGGCATAAGGACGAAGACATCGTTGCCCTCGAGGAGCGACAACATAATTTCCTCCTGGTTGCCTTTGAATTTGTCGAAGCCGAAGTGTTGCTTCAGGGCACTGGCAAGTTGTTGCTTTGTTGTCATGGGGAATCTTAAGGTTAGAGAGAAAGACTGTTTCGGGAGAGAGGCAGACACCCGGCATCGGCAATGCCCGACCCGGGGCCTGTCTTATGTGACATATCGGGGTCAGGCCTCTTTGACCGCTCCTTTGTTTAGCTCGAAATGAGACTTCTGGAGCTTGTCCACCACATATTGGCCTGTCACCTCGAAACTCTTTGTCTTGGCGGAAGGCAACTCATACATAGCGTCAATCATCACCGTCTCCACGATTGCCCTCAGCCCTCGCGCGCCGAGCTTGTATTCAATCGCCTTGTCCACAATCATGTCGAGCGCGTCGGGAGTGAATGTCAGCTCCACGCCGTCCATGGCGAACAACTTCCGGTACTGGCGGGTGATGGCGTTCTTGGGTTCGGTAAGCACCCGCCTGAGCGCGTCGCGGTCGAGTGGGTCAAGATGAGTGAGTATCGGCAGACGGCCTATGATTTCAGGGATGAGCCCGAATGATTTCAGGTCTTGCGGGGCGACATAAGCCAGATAGTTGTCACGGTCTATCTTGCGGCGCTCGGCGTCGGTCGAGTAGCCGACCACATGGGTGTTGAGGCGCTGGGCTATTTTCCGCTCTATTCCGTCGAAGGCTCCTCCGCAGATGAAGAGGATGTCTTTCGTGTCGACCGGTATCATTTTCTGCTCAGGATGCTTGCGCCCTCCCTGAGGCGGCACATTGACCACCGAGCCTTCAAGCAGTTTCAGCAATCCTTGCTGCACCCCCTCGCCCGACACGTCGCGGGTTATCGACGGGTTGTCACCCTTGCGGGCGATCTTGTCGATCTCGTCTATGAAGACAATGCCGCGCTGGGCCTTGGCAACATCATAGTCGGCCACCTGGAGCAGACGTGTCAGCAGGCTCTCGATGTCCTCGCCGACATATCCGGCCTGGGTGAGAACCGTCGCGTCAACGATTGTGAACGGCACATCCAGCATCCTGGCGATTGTCTTGGCGAGCAATGTCTTGCCGGTACCGGTGGGGCCCACAAGTATGATGTTGCTTTTCTCGATGTCGACATCAGCCAAGTCGCCGTCCCCACCCTTTTCCTGGGCCAGACGTTTGTAATGGTTGTAGACAGCCACCGAGAGATAACGCTTTGCACTATCCTGCCCTATCACGTATTGGTCAAGGAAGTCGCATATCTCCTTCGGTTTGGGGAGTTTGGCAAGGTCCAAGGCGGCTCCGGAATCGCCGAGGTCTCCGGTCGACTGGCCGGAACCAACCTGATGGCGATAGTCGGCCAGCAGCTGGTGGATCTGGTCGGCACACTCGGCGCAGAGATACACCCCGGGCTGGATTCCCGAGGGTATCAGCACCTCGGATGAGGAGCCGGGGCGGCCGCAGAACGCGCATATTTCTTCTTTCTTTTTCGCCATATCAGTGCTTGGCCTTGATTAACACGTCATCGATCATTCCATATTCCTTGGCCTCCATGGCAGTCATCCAGTAGTCGCGGTCTGAGTCGCGCTCCACCTTCTCGATTGTCTGGCCGGAATGGTCGGCGATGATCTGATAGAGTTCTTTTTTGAGCTTAAGAATCTCACGGGCAGTGATTTCAATATCAGAAGCCTGGCCCTGCGCGCCTCCCATCGGCTGATGGATCATTACGCGCGAGTGGCGGAGGGCAAACCTCTTGCCGGCTGTGCCGCTCACGAGCAGCACGGCAGCCATCGAAGCCGCCATGCCGGTGCATATGGTTGCGACATCGCTCGAGATATACTGCATGGTGTCGTAAATGCCAAGGCCCGCATAAACCGAGCCGCCGGGGGAGTTGATGTATATAGAGACATCCTTTCCGGGGTCGGCCGAGTCAAGATAGAGCAGCTGGGCCTGTATGACATTGGCGGTGTAGTCGTTGACATCAGTGCCCAGGAAGATGATGCGGTCCATCATGAGACGGGAGAACACATCCATCTGGGCGACGTTGAGCTGACGCTCCTCGATGATTGTAGGTGAGATATAGCTTGAACGGATGGCCGCGTCGGAGGCAGAGATGTATTGGTCAAGCGCCAGGGAGTTCATCCCGAGGTGCTTTACGGCATAATTGCGGAAATCGTTATTCATATTCTTTGGAGGTCTTGTTTGTTTTCTAATTCAAAGATACGAATTTTTTCCCGTCTGTCAACTATCTTATGACAAAAAAATCACCGGCCCGGTGAAAAACAGCGTTGACAGAGGGGGGCAACACAAACCGCGGATCCGGGCAGTCCGGATCCGCGGGTATTGTTGCCTGGAGACAAGAGTCCCCTGTCAGGCGTTATTATTCGGCGCCGACGAGTTTCTTGAACTCATCGAGGCTGACAGTCTTGTCCTCGGTGTCGACAAGCGCGCGCAGGGCGTTGAAGAGCTTCATATCGCCGGCCTGCTCATGGAGCTGGCGGGCAAACTTGCGGTCTTCGAGCATACGCTTGGCGTAGTCGGTGATGACATCGTCGGTCATGTTCATCATGCCGTACTGGGCAAACTGGCGCAGGGCTGTCGCCTTGGCGAAGCCGAGAAGATCCTCCTCGGTGACCTTGATATCCTGTTTCTCGGCGATTTTGCCCTTGATGAGCTCCCACTTGATTGAGGGAATCATTGTCTCGAACTCGGCGTCGGCCTTCTCGGCGGTCAGCTCGGGATTGCGGGCAACGAGCCATTTCTTCAGGAACTCGGCGGGAAGCTCGAAGTTGCCGAACTTCTCAACCAGGGCCTGCTGCACATCCATGTTGAACTTGAAGTTGGAGTTGGGGGCAAGCTCGCGGGCGATGATTTCTTTGAGGCCGTCGAAGTATTCCTCTTCCGACTTGATTTCCTTGCCGGCGAACACCTCCTTGTAGAACTCCTCGCCGAGCTCGGCGGGCTTCAGCACGATGATCTCAGACACTGCCATCTCGAAATCGGAGGTCAGGCCCTCGACACGCTCCTTGTCGACATTGAGCATCGACGCGAGGGCGACCTTGTTGTCGCCTTCGGCCTTGGCGGGGTTGAAGACAACCTTGTCGCCGACCTTCTTGCCGAGGAACTTGGCGGCCTCATCCTTGTCCTGGAAGTGCTGGGGAGACACGATGCCTGCGACGACCTGGATAGCGTCCTCCGAGGTCATCACGTTGCCTTCGGCGTCGAGCTGCATGATCGCGCCCTTTACCAGGGCGGTCTCGTTGACCTCCTCGCCGGGAATCTGGGCACCGAAGCGGTTGCGGAGAGCCTTGTCCTGCTCGTCAATCATCTCCTTGGAGACCTCGATGGTGTAGAAAGGCACCTTGATGTCCTTGTTCACCTCGATGTCGAGGGCGGGAGCCAGACCAACCTCATACTCGAAGGTGTAGTCTTTCTGCTTCATGTCGATTTCCTCGACCTTCTTGGGGAGAGGTTCGCCGAGGATGTCGATTTTGTTTTCGCGGAGATATTCGATTACCGCCTTGAATACCTCGTCGTTGAGCACGTGGCTCTTAACGTCGCGGCCAAAGAGACGGCGGAGATGTTCGATGGAAACATGGCCTTTGCGGAATCCGGGGATCTGGCGGGTGCGGCCAAGTTCGCGAAGGTCGCTGTCGACCTTCTTTGCGTAGTCTGCTTCAACCACCTCAACCTTGATGGTTGCGTCGAGGTCGTTGGTCTTTTCAAGTGTGACTTGCATTTCTTGTGTTGGGCTTATATAGTTTTATATGATTTTTCAAACTGCAAAATTACACTGAAAAATCCGACCGCACAAGCCTAACGCCCCCAAAAGTGTTAAATTATTGTTAATATTCTTATCCTCCGCCACCGTAATCTATGATATGGTGTAATTTTGCAGACAAAGCGGCGCGACTGCCAGATAGCATTGCGCGGCGCTTCACAAACAACCAGACAACTGAAATGAGCATACTGAAATATTCCGACGTCGAAATCCTGCGAAAAGAGCTTGTCGTGCTGAAACATGTGAGTTTTTCGCTTGAGGAAGGGGAATTCGCCTACCTCATCGGACGTGTGGGAAGCGGCAAATCAAGCCTGATGAAATCAATCTACGCCGAGATACCCATCTTCAACGGCAACGCCGAAGTGATGGGCACCCAGCTCACGGGCATAAAGCGCAAGGAAATCCCCCTGCTGAGGCGCAACATCGGGATTGTCTTCCAGGATTTCCAGCTGCTGACCGACCGCACAGTCTACGACAACCTCAAATTCGTGCTCGACGCGACCGGATGGCGCGATCGCATAGAAATCGACGACCGGATAGAGCAGGTGCTGAAGCAAGTGGGGATGCACAACAAGAGCTACAAGATGCCCCACGAGCTCTCAGGCGGAGAGCAGCAGCGAATAGTGATCGCTCGCGCCCTGCTCAACAGGCCCAAGCTGATTCTGGCCGACGAACCGACCGGCAACCTTGACCCGGAGACCGGCCAGCAGATAGTCGACCATCTTCGCGAGATTTCCCGCCAGGGGACAGCCGTCTTGATGGCCACCCACAACATGCAGCTCGTGGAGCAATACCCGGCCAGGGTGCTCCGCTGCGAAGACAAGCGACTTGTCTCAGACAACCACCACAACGACTGACAATGAAAGTACTTAAATTCGGAGGAACCTCCGTAGGCTCGGCCGACCGTATCCGCAATGTGGCCGACCTCATCACCGGGAGAGGACAAAACATAGTGGTGCTGTCGGCGATGGCCGGCACCACCAACACCCTGGTGGAGATTTCAGATTACCTATACAAACACAACGTCAACGGCGCCAAGGAGATAATCAACGACCTTGAGCGCAACTACCGACGCGTCGTGGCCCTGCTGTTCACCCAGGTCGAAATCCGCATGGAGGCCGACGAGGAGGTGGAGGCTGTGTTCTCCAGCATTCGCGCCCTCGCCCGCGACAACTTCACATCTTTCGAAGAGAAGGAAATCCTCGCCCAGGGGGAGATGCTGTCGACCAAGCTTATGCACCTCTACCTGCGCCAATGTGGAGTCAATTCGGGATTCCTGCCGGCACTCGAATACATGCGCACCGACAAGAACGGGGAAGCCGACATGGACTACATCCGCGAGCACCTGCAGGCTCTCCTCGACGAGAACCCCGACGCAGACCTTTACATCACCCAGGGCTACATATGCCGCAACGCATACGGCGAGGTCGACAACCTGCGCCGGGGCGGCTCAGACCTGACTGCGTCAATCATCGGGGCCGCGCTGATGGCCAAGGAAATCGAAATCTGGACCGACATAGACGGGATGCACAACAACGACCCCCGTTTTGTCGAGGGCACCACTCCTGTGGCCGAACTCCACTTCGACGAGGCCGCCGAGCTGGCCTATTTCGGGGCCAAGATCCTCCACCCGACATGCGTGCTGCCTGCCAAGGTCAACAATATACCGGTGAGACTCCTCAACACCATGGAACCGTCGGCGAAAGGCACCCTCATCTACAACACCGAACTATCGCAGGGCATCAAGGCCGTGGCGGCCAAGGATGACATCATCGCCATCAAAATCAGGTCGTCGAGGATGATGCTCGCGTCGAGCTTCATGCACCGCGTGTTTGAGATTTTCGACAATTACAGCCGCCCGATAGACATGATCGCCACAAGCGAGGTCGGGGTATCTGTCACCATAGACAACCCGCTCAAACTTGAGCATATCGTAGATGAGCTGAAAGAAATCGGCACCGTCTCAATCGACCGCGACATGGTGATCATCTGCGTGGTCGGCGACCTCGAATGGCACAACAGCGGTTTCGAGGCCGAAGCCCTCGACGCGCTCCATGACATCCCCGTCAGGATGATTTCCTACGGCGGCAGCAACTACAACATCTCTTTCCTTGTCAGCAAGGAGGACAAGGTGGCCGCCCTGCGCGCCCTGCAAAAACGTCTCTTCAAAGACAACCATTGAGCCTCATCGAAGGGCCTCTGTGGTTGTCAAAACATACACTCATAATCCAAAAAACCATGAAGACTTCAAAACAAACCTTCGTCACCCCTGTGGGTGAAGTCACATATCTGACCCTGACAAACGCCCGCGGCAGCCAGGTAACATTGTCATCCCTCGGAGCGGGGATAATCGCCATACGCGTTCCCGACCGTGATGGGAATATGGCCGATGTGGTCATCGGTTACCCCGAGGCAGCCGACTATATCGCCGACGGGCCATGCGCGGGCAAGACCCCGGGCCGCTACGCCAACCGCATAGCCAACGGGCGTTTCTCTCTTGAGGGCAAGACATACACCTTGCCGGTAAACAACGGGCCAAACCACCTCCATGGCGGTCCTGACGGCTACCAGAACCGTGTATGGGAGGTGGAGGAAGTCGCTCCGGGCAAGATTCGGTTCTCTATCGAAAGCGCCGACGGAGACGCCGGATACCCCGCCAACCTGAAAGCCACAGTGACCTACACCTGGGATGACGATGACAACCTGACCATCGAATATGGGGCTATCGCAGACGGCCCCACCGTGGTAAACCTCACCAACCACAGCTACTTCAACCTCGCAGGACACGATGCGGGAGCCGCCAAGGCCATGGAACAGCTGCTGCAGCTCAACTGCTCACGCTGGCTTCCGACCGACGACACCCTGGTGCCAACCGGCGAGCTCGCGCCTGTAGACGGCACCCCCATGGATTTCCGGAAGGCCCGCATGGTCGGAGAGTCAATTTTCCCTGCCGGAGCGGCTCCGTCGACCGAAAACCTAATCACCGACTTCGACGCCATACGCTTCGGAAAAGGATATGACAATTGCTGGATGTCAGACTCTCCCGCCGGAGAACTGGCCACAATCGCCACCCTGGAGGACACTACGAGCGGACGCAAACTATCCGTGGCCACCGACCAGCCCGCGGTGCAGGTATATGGCGGCAACTGGGTGTCGGGCTGCCCCACCGGAAAAGATGGAGCCGTCTACACAGACTATTGCGCCGTGGCCATCGAGTGCCAGGGATGCCCCGATGCCCCCAACAAACCGGGATTCCCGTCGCAGGTGGTCTCCCCGCAACTCCCCTACCGCCGCACCATACGTTTCTCGTTCAGCGCAGGTTAAGTTCCTGGCGGATATACGGGGCGGTGGGTGAATCCGTGGCGGCGACCTCCTCAGGAGTCCCCGTGGCGATAATCACACCACCGTTCCGTCCCCCGTCGGGCCCCATGTCTATCACATAGTCGGCAGCTTTCACCACATCGAGGTTATGCTCTATCACAAGCACAGTGTTTCCCCGGTCCACCAGCCGGTTGAGCACTGCCAGCAGCGTGTTTATATCCTCGAAATGAAGTCCGGTGGTAGGCTCGTCGAGAATGAACAGCGTCTTGCCTGTGTCGCGCTTTGCAAGTTCGGTCGCGAGTTTCACGCGCTGGTTCTCCCCTCCCGAAAGGGTTGACGAGGGCTGCCCGAGCTTTATGTAACCAAGACCCACATCCTGAAGCACTTTTATCTTCTTCAATATCGAGGGCTGGAATTCGAAGAACTCCACCGCCTGGTTGATTGTCATGTCAAGCACATCGGCAATTGACTTGCCTTTGAACCTCACCTCAAGTGTCTCGCGGTTGTAACGCCGGCCGCCACACTCCTCACACGGCACCAGGACATCGGGCAGGAAGTTCATCTCTATCGTCTTGTAGCCGTTGCCCTTGCAGGCCTCACACCGGCCTCCGGCGACATTGAACGAGAAACGTCCAGGCTTGTAGCCCCTGATTTTGGCCTCAGGCAGACCTACAAACAGATTCCTTATGTCAGAGAACACGCCCGTGTATGTGGCCGGATTCGACCTCGGGGTGCGCCCCAGCGGGGTCTGGTCGACCGTGACCACCTTGTCGATGTTTTCGATGCCCTCTATCTCGCGGTAAGGAAGCGGCTCCTGCGACGAGCGGTAGAATTTCTGTGAAAGAATCGGCTGCAGTGTGCCATTTACAAGTGACGATTTACCGCTTCCCGACACTCCGCACACACAGCAGAGGGTGCCCAGCGGAAGGGTGAAATCTACATCCTTGAGATTATGGCCGGTGCAGCCTTTGAGGCTAAGCGACAGCCCGTTGCCTTTACGCCGCGACTCCGGCACGGCTATCTCACGGTTGCCGTTGAGATAGCCTGCGGTCAGGGTATCGGTCTTAAGCATCTCCTCCGGAGTGCCTTCAAACACCACCTTTCCACCTTTGCGCCCGGCTTTCGGGCCTATGTCGACGATATAGTCGGCTTCCAGCATCATATCCTTGTCATGCTCCACGACTATGATTGAGTTGCGGGCATCGCGCAGCCGTTTAAGCGAACCTATCAGCTTGTGGTTGTCGCGTTGATGAAGCCCTATCGAAGGCTCGTCGAGGATATACAACACATTGACAAGCTCTGAGCCGAGCTGAGTGGCGAGCCTTATGCGCTGGCTCTCCCCTCCCGACAACGTGGCGGAAGCGCGGTTGAGCGACAGATAGCCCAGCCCCACATCGACAAGGAAGCTCAGGCGCGACCTTATCTCCTTTATTATCTCCGACGCTATCACCCGTTGGCGCGGAGCAAGACGCTCCTCGACCGTGCGCGACCATTCGAGCAGCTCGGAGATGTCGAGCCGCGACAGGTCGGCGATGTTTTTCCCGTCGATGAAGAAATGAAGGGCCTCGCGGTTGAGGCGGTCGCCACCACATTCGGGACAGGTCTTGCGCGAGAAGAACTGTCCGCTCCAACGCTGCGCGGCCGATGTGGCATCCTCTCCCTGCTGCATCTCGATATATTTCAGCAAGCCGTCATAACTGAGGAAATAATTGGCGATGGAGCTGCCCTCGGAATGCACATTCAGGCGCTCGTCAGTGCCGTTGAGAATATCCTCAAGCGCTTCCGGGGGCAGATCGTGTATGGGGGTCTTCAAGGTGGCGCCATATTTCTCACATATGGCCTGCACCTGCCAGAATATCGTGGTGTTCTGGTATTTCCCCAGCGGGGCTATGCCTCCGGCATGGATTGAGACCGAATCGTCGGGTATCACCTTGTCGCGGTCAATGATGTTGACCGTCCCGAGCCCCTTGCAGCAGCGGCAAGCCCCGAGCGGGGAATTGAACGAGAAATTATGCGGGGCCGGCTCGCGGTATGACAGACCGCTGACTGGATCCATCAGCGACTGCGAGTAATGGCGCGCCTTTTCAGACTCAAGGTCGTAGACCATCATCTGCTTGTCGCCCTGCTTGAGAGTCTTCACCACCGAGTCGAGCAGCCTGCGGTCATCCTTTGCCGACACTTTCAGCTTGTCGATGACAAGTTCGACCGAATGGTTGCGGTAACGATCAAGCCTCATCCCCGGGGAAAGTTCCATTATTTCCCCGTCGACCCTGACTGTGAGATACCCCTTCTTCATCAGGTTCTCAAACAGCTCCTTGTAATGTCCCTTGCGGTTATGCACCAGAGGGGCGAGCAGGTATATCTTATGGTTGTCATACTCCTCGAGAATCAGTTCAACGATTTTCTCGGGGGAATATTTCACCATCGGTTCTCCTGAAAGATAGCTCCTGGCCTCACCCGCGCGGGCGAAAAGCAGTCGGAGGTAGTCGTAGACCTCCGTGGTTGTGCCGATGGTGCTTCGGGGATTGCGGTTGACGGTCTTCTGCTCTATGGCTATGACCGGCGACAAGCCCGATATCTTGTCGACATCGGGCCTCTCCATATTGCCGAGCATATTGCGGGCATATGACGAGAATGTCTCTATGTAGCGCCGCTGACCTTCGGCGAAAATGGTGTCGAAGGCAAGCGAGGATTTCCCCGAACCGCTCAGTCCGGTGATCACCGCCAGGGTGCCGTGGGGAATATCCACATCTATGTTCTTTAGGTTGTTGACCCTTGCCCCGACAACCGACAGGCTGCCGGGCATCCTGACTGCCGGAGATGAAGGTCTTGGTTGTATGCTTGCTGTGTTATTCTTGCTCATCATTAATATCCCTTGTTGTAATTGGCGTGGATGATGTTTATGTCACCCGAAAGCTTGTATTGCTTGCCGTCGGCCCCTTCGGCCTGTATGACATAATAGAACACCCCCGACTTGACCAGTTTGCCGTTGTGGCGGCCATCCCATCCTTGCGACGGGTCGGTCAGATGGGCCACCTCAATGCCCCACCGGTTGAATATATGGCAGTCGAAGCTCACAATCGACTTGTAAGACACCTTCCACTCGTCGTTGCTACCCTCCGAAGCCCCCGGAGAGAAAGCGTTGGGGCATTCAAGCTTCGACTCCCCGATGTTCACGGTGTAGGTCTCCGACACCCAGTCGCAGAGCCCTGACGCGTCGCCGGCGACGAAACGGACATAGACGGTGCCGTACTCATTAAAAACACGCGTAGACTCGGTGGAGTTTACCCTCATGTCAATGACATCAAACTGAGGGTCGGGCGAATACTGCCATTCGTGGTAAATCGCCGCGTCTGTCACCACGGCCGAGAATGCAATCTCGACCGGCGCGGATCCGCCAAGCGCTCCCGAGGAGCTGTCACTGCTCTTCTGCTCGTTGTCGACCGACCTGGATGTCTGTTCGGCGGAGGTCACCGCCTCCACTGCCATAGGCTCAAACACGGGGCTGGATATGGTCTTCCCTCCGCCCCATGCCATCTGGAAACGGTCGCCGGTCAGCAGGAAATCGGTCTGACACAGAGGCGACGCCACATGTACCTCTCCCGACAGATACTCCAGTTCCTGGGTGGTGATTGCCTGCTCGTAAGTGTTGCGCTCGCCATTGAACACCAAGGTGGTGTATTCCAAAGTTAGCCCGCGCGACAGTGTGCGCGGCACCCCGTTGACGGTGTAATACACAATCCGGTCGGCATTCCCCGAGAACACCAGCGAGGCCGACATGCAATCCTGTTCAGGGGCTATAGCCAGGCCACGCAACTCACATGGGTGGTTGGCATAGTTCACCACCCAGTAGCACTTCCTGGAAGTGCCCTCCTCCACAATGTATCCCATATCGTCGCGGGTGAGCGTGACTGAAGTGACGTTGCCATTCCTGACCGGGGTGACCTCCTCGGCATAACCGCCCCCGAGGGAGCTGAACCTCATCCATCTCACCGGCGTTGACGACGACGCTGCTGTGTAGCTCGCCGTGACACCGGCCGTGTTGTCAAGCACATAAATTGATGACAGCCCCGAGGATGCATCGGGCGACTCGGTGACCGGAGGAGCTACGTTGCCTGAAAAGGTCAACTGGGCCTTGCACGCGAATGCCGACAGGGCCGATATGATGGCGAAATGGAATAATGGCTGAAGTCTCATAGCTGGGAGGTCTGTTAACTTGCAAAGTTAGCAAAAATCTCCCGTTTCGGCAAACGCCGCGCGTGGCCGTTCACTTAAAAATTGCAAACGTCACGCGCCGTCATCATTCCTTTAGCCGCGTGTCTATTATTATGGTGACAGGGCCGTCGTTGACCAGCGACACCTTCATGTCGGCACCGAAACGTCCCCTTCCCACAGACTTGCCGGTCAGCAACTCCAGCCTGTGGCAAAACGCCTCATACATCGGCACAGCCTCGCCGGGGCCGGCCGCGCGGATATAACTCGGCCTGTTGCCCTTGCGTGTGCCGGCCACAAGCGTGAACTGGCTGACGGCGAGAATCTCGCCGCCCACTGCCGAGACATTGAGGTTCATCACCCCTGACTCATCCTCAAACACCCTGAGACCTGCCACTTTCCGCGCCAGCCAATCCATGTCTGACTCCTGGTCGCCGGTCTCGACGCACACCAGCACCATCAGCCCTTGGCCGATCGCGCTCACCATCTCGCCGTCCACCTCTACCGAGGCGCGGCTGACGCGTTGCACCACTACCCTCATGCCTCTGCCTGTTGCGTCGCGTTGATGGCAGCCGTCATGTCAGAGGCCAAAACGCGCAGCCCCTCAGACGACATATCATCCAGGCGTGTGTTTATCCTCACTGTGCTGCCGACGATTTTGACATCCTTCATATCCGCAAGTTCCTTTTCAAGCAACCTGCCGGCAATCGGCGCCCAGCTGCCATTCTCCACAATCGCGGCCAGACGTTTTTGCCAGCCCTTGGATTTCAGCTTGGAGAGGAACGCGCTCATCGATGGCACGAGGGCGGCGTCATATGTCGCCGACATGAACACAGTGGCTCCGCAGGCGAATGCCTGGCTCACTGCCTCCGACATGTCAGACTCGGCAAGGTCAAACACCACAGCCTCGACACCACTGGCCTCCAGCATCGCGGCGAACTCGCGGGCCGCATCCACTGTGTTGCCATGGAGCGAAGCGGCGACAACCAGACACCGCCCCGGAAATTCCACAGCATACCTGCTCCATTTGTCATACAAATCCACAGGATTGTATTCCGCGAGATCAATGACCGGGCCATGGAGCGGGCAGATGTGCCGGATGTCAAGCCCGGCCGCCTTTTTCAGGAGCGCCTGCACCTGCGCGCCGTATTTGCCACATATGTTTATATAATAACGTCGCGCCTCGTCGGGCCAGTCATTCGCGAAAGTCGAGCAATCTTGCCTTCCTGAAGCCACCGCTGCCGCAAGGCTCCCGCCAAAAGTGCCGAATGCGTCAGCCGAAAACAGAATCCGAGTCTTCGGGTCATATGTCACCATGACCTCGGGCCAATGAACCATTGGGGCCATCGCGAAATGAAGTTCACGCGAACCGACCGGAAGGGTGTCACCCTCCTTCACAACCATCACCCGGCTGGCATCCACACCACGAGCGAACTGCGGGAGCATCCCTGCGGCTTTGGCCGAGCATACAATCCTACACGAAGGATACGCCGCCATGAAAGCCTCGATAGCGGCGGAATGGTCAGGTTCGAGATGCTGCACAATCAGGAAGTCGGGCTGCCTGCTGCCACGCGACTCCAAAAATCCGGCCAACGCCTCAAGCCAAGCAGACTCCACCGAATGGTCGACCGTGTCCACCACGACCAGTTTTTCATCCTCTATTATATAGGAGTCGTAACTCATCCCGTCGGCAAGAGGGTATTGCTTCTCAAACAACCTGATTCCATTGTCTACGCAGCAGAACCAAGTGACACCTCCGTCGCGTTCTCCCACATGCGACCGATGGATTTCAACCGGGGTCATTCCGGCCTGTTGTTGGCGATGATTCATATTTGTAATTTTTTGTCGTGTTTATATCGTTGAATCCGGGTGCCGCGCGGGCGGCATCGCGCAGGGCATTGCTACCGCCCCGACAATGCAAATTTACGAAATTTTCCAATCTCATAGCTACCACTCCCCAAAAAACATCATTCCGCCTCAAAAATCTTCCATTCCACAAATCACTGAATACCAAATAAATAAACCATAAGCCCAAAAATTACTTCATTTTTTTATCAAATTTTTCTCAAAAAGTTTTGGTCAGTTCAGAAATAATGCCTAACTTTGCAACGCAAACGGGAAAAACGACCTCCACTAAGGCTCAGAAATCCCGATAGAACATTAAAAATCTTGCGAAAATAGCTCAGTTGGTAGAGCACGACCTTGCCAAGGTCG
>CATZGB010000009.1 GCA_958418815.1 uncultured Bacteroidales bacterium
CGCGCTCGGGACTTTCACCCGTTAGATGATGCCCATGTCGGGCGAACTAAAAAAACTGCCCTAACCTCACGGTCGGGGCAGTCTTCGTTTCGGTCGTTACCGAAACACTGTTTTTTCTTCTATAACTCTTACTAAATACACTTTTCCATAAACCCGGCCAGGGGGCCGGCCTACGAAAAAACGTATGCTTCAATGCGTCGCGGCTGCTCAGCGGACAACAACCTTGCTGACCGAGTCGCCCTGGCGGCGGATATAGATGCCGGGGGCGGGAGCGCCGATGACGCGCACACCTGAGATGGTGTAATATTCAGTTTCTCCTTCGGCGGCTTTGTCGGCAGCGACATCAGCCACACCAGAGATCACATTGTCATTGGAGACATTGATTGTCACGGGAGCAGACACAGGCACATAGCTCATCACCTTGCCTGCTGTCGAGATTTCGCCGGAGGCACCATTGGTGACCGCACGGTGGGGAGCCTGCGATGCCACCGGTGTCAGTTTGGCCTCGGGGTCGATTATGAACGGATAGACCGCCTTTATCTCACCCTCGATGGTCTGCGCCTCAAGCATCTTCACATCTGCGGCTGTGGCGACAGCGGGGAGATAGACAGGCACATTGACACCCGACTTAACAATCGAAGACCAGTCGTTGTCCTCTCCGTTCTCAAACCAGTCAGAGCCTTCAGCGTCAAGGTTCTTTACCCATCCCTCCATACCGGGCGAAAGGTCATAGTTGGCGATGTAGTGCTTGCTGTCAATGATTTCAGCGCCCTCGACATCAAGGTCGGCATAATAATAGCGGTCGGTGTCGCCATCCATCCCAAAGGCAAGGCCATCCTTGACAAACACGCCATAGGTGTAGACATCTCCGTCAGCCGCGATGTTCTTGTTAATCACATACTGACCGACGCAATCAACCGCGGCGGGAGCGGCAAGCACCACCTCTGTCGAGAGGGAAGCCTTAGATGTACGGGAGTGGAAAGTAAGTTTATTGTTATTGTTGGTGTAGGTGCCGCGGATCTGGATGTTGCAGTCAGCCGACACAGGGAGGAACTCGATGTCATAGGTACCGGCCACAGCCCCAGCGCGCGCCGACGAACCCAGTTCGCGGCCATCGAGCAGAAGCGAATAGCTCGACGAATAGCGGCCATCATCGCTCAGGTGGTTGCCGTCGGCAGCCTTGATGGTGACATTGCCATGCACATAGTTGACATTCTGCACATACACATGACCGTTGACAGCCGAGCCATCGAGGCGCAGGCCGAGGTCATGGAGATTGATGGCCTCTTCAGAGGAGAGCTGAGCGGTCTGCACATCGCAGCTGTTGGCGACAATGGAGGGCTGGGGGTCGAAGTCGATAAGGCTCACCGACATGCACTCGGCATGGGAGTCTAACACGAAATAGATGAGTTCCTTGGGGGTGTCGGTGGGAATCAGCCAGTCGCCCTGGTTCACATTGTTGTACTTCACAGAGCGGTTGACAACCATGTTGACCGAGCCGGGGGAACCGGCCTCACCGCTGGCGAATGTGGGCTGCCAGGAACCGGGGAACTGGGTGTAATCAAAACGGGTATCGACACCGACAAGACCGAGGTCGAATGTCGCCCAGTGGCGGGGACACCCCAAAGAGTTCTCGTCGTATGAGTCAGCCAGGGCCTTGGCATTTGCGCCGAAACGGCTCATATGCTCTGATGCCGAACCAACATTGACGAAGCTAACCTTGAATTTGCCTTCATCGTCACTGCCGGGCTTATGTACAGGCAGGTAGAAACAACCGTTGTCGGCAGGGAGGGGATAAGATTCCGCGGGGGTGCCTGGAAGAGACTTGCCTTCCTCAATCAGATTGCCCTCGGCATCCTCTGCGTCAAACTTCACGCCCCATCCCACGAGGTAGAGAGCGCTGCGGCCACCATTGGCTGCGTCTCGCTCATTCAAGGCATTGAAATCCTCATAAGAGAGCATCGACTGGCAGGCGTAGCGGCTTGGGTTGGCGTCATTGGGAGAATGCTTTGCAAGAGTCGCAGTGGCGTAAATGAACTGTGTCCAGTTCTCCTTGTCATACCACATTACATCAGCCACGTAGTCGCGTCCATCTTGGGTATATACGGCAATGTTGGAACGATACTCTATAGGATTCGCGTATGTGCCATTGTCTTTGGTAGTGTAGATGTAGAAGTCTACAGCATCATATTTCTCGACATCCTCCTCGGTAATATCATATTTCCAGAGAGAATAACGGAAGCTTTCACGGGTCATCTTCTCAGCGTCTGAACCGAACTCATGTTTAGCTTCCTTTGTGACAGAATTATATATATGACAACGCACAGGGTTGGTAATAGGCTCTGTCTCTGTTTTGGGAGCGTCAGCAGCCTGGGTCGCATAGTCATACTTCATCTGTATGTAGAGGGTGGTGGGCTTGTTGACAGGTGTGTCGCCCCCCTTGGTGGAAATCAGCAGGGTCGAGGTGCCGTTCTCGTTGTATGTGAAGGTAATCTTCGCGCCGGCCGGTATCTCACGCTCGAAATTGCCGTTGGTGCCGGTGTTTTTCTTCAGTTCATAAACGACATTGTACTCGACATGGGGGTCCTCGGTGTTACGCGCGAAGCTAAGATCCCATGTGCCGTCATTGATTTTCCATCCTGTGGTGCCGTCAATCTTGTCAACGACATTGTAGGTGTAGACCTTGCCGTCGGTGGTCTCAAATTTGTACCGGTCATCCAGCAGTGACCAGCCGTTGAACTCGCCGATAAGATAGAACGCCTTGAACTCAGAGGGAGTGGCTTTGTCGACAAGGTCAAGACCAGTGCTGGCGACATTCGTGCCGTTGGTGTAGAAACCAGCCTCCAAAAACTCGCAGTTGGTGTCGGTCGTCAGCTTGCCTCCTTTGCTGTCGGTGATAATCACCCCAGTCGTCCAGTTCTCTGAAAACTCATACTTCCATACCGGATAATACGCCTCGTCAATTTTGACATACTTTCCGGTCGGCTCCATAGACACTCCGGGCCATCCGTTGTTGTTGGAATCATCTTCCCACACATAGGCATTCACAGACTCAAGCGGAGCCTCAGACTGGTCATAAAAATAGATGACATGGTCTGTCGGAGTGGGAGTAGGTGTCGGGGTGGGGTTAGTGAGAGATGTTACCTTCACGGAGTTGTTGGAACAATCAAACTCCACCTTGAATTCCTCACCATCGGTAGCACCGGCAATAGTCATGGCCGGAGATGCCTGCGACCAGTTTCCGGAAAGGTCGACCCATTCCCCCTGGGGAATAGCGGAGCCTGTCGTGTAATAATGGTCGGCCGACCCGTCCCACACCTTGATTTTAAAATATCCTGTGCCGATGGCCAGTGTGTGGGTGGATATCCCGTTTGTAGGCTGCACGCCGTTGTCGGCGAATGAATTTCCGGTGTATTGCACATTGACATACCATCCGGAAAAATCTTGCGCGTGAGTGGCCAACGCGACAATTGCCCCTACCAAAAGGAGTAAAAATTTTTTCATGATAAATTAGCGAATAGTTAGTAAGATATTTGTAGTATTGATTTGCTGAAAAAAATTAGGTCTAAGAATCAAAGATGCGCAAAGGTAAATAAATTTGATGTCATTTTTACCCCCCCCCAGTTAATTTTTGTTAATTCGACGAATTTTCCTCGGAAACATACTGGCTGTCTGGTGTGTCGCCTTGACACAGGCAGCCCCCTGGAAGTTGTTTATGAACAAGCTTCCAGGGGGCTGCCGTAAACGTAAAATCGCAGCGGCGCGGCGGCCACTAAATGGCAGACTACATCATAACACCTCCGAAGGGGCGATGTCTATGCCGGCCGTGTCGCCGTTGATGTCAAGAAACACCATGCGGAACACCATGCCTTTATCCTTCATGCCCTCGAATCCCTCGCGGAACACCTTGTCAGCGGGAATCGCCGTCTTGAACTGCTCGAGCATCGCCGCCTTCTGCGCGTCCATCAGCTCCTTGGTGGCGTTCTTGAAGGAAAGCCCCGGGATGGTCTTGAATGTCAGCACCACGACGCTATCCTCAACCTGCGCCTCAGCGCCGGTGAAGATACCGCTCCTGACAGTCTGCTCCTTGAAAGTGTCAGAGTTGAGCTGGTCGACAAATGTGTTTACCTTGGCATCCGCGTCAGAGCCTGAGCATGACACGAGCGTGGCCCCGACAAACACCATCAGGGCGGCAATCAGCAATGTGAGTTTCTTATTCATAAATATAAATATGGTATGTTATTATTGTGAATATGCTTTGGCCGTATGGCCAGCGACGACAAATTTACGATTTTTTTTGACACCATCTGTTAAACCTTGGCCTCTATTTGGCATTCTAACTTACAAACAGCTGTCACAGCGCAAGATTACGCCGTCTCCGGCTGCTTGTCAACCCATGGGATGAAGCCTCTCCGCCACTTTCCATTTCAACATCTAAAAAAAGAGGAACCATGAACAAGATACTGAAAACCGTAAGCGCATTCCTGCTGGCGCTCTCACTGGCCGCAATGCCCGTGACTGCGCAGACCAACCATAACGGAGGCCGTCAGAGCCACTTCTCTTCCTCGCAGTCAAACGGAGCAGGACACAGGCCCCGCCCATCATCGGGAAGCAACAGCGGCTCCCAGAACCAGGGCCATTCGCGCCCCTCAAACAACGGCAACCCAAGCCGCCCGGGCAACAACAATGGCGGACACCGCCCCGGCGGATCAACCCCCACCCCTTCACGCCCCGGACACAACAACAACAACAACAACCATGGTGGCGGCGGGCATCGTCCGGGAAACAACAACCGCCCCGGAAACAACAATGGTTCACACAGGCCACCGTCTGGCGGCAGCAACGGCCACAAACCCGGCGGCAACCACTCCGGCAACCACCGCCCCGGGACACATCCGGTCAAACCCGGACGCCCTTCACGCCCGACACCACCCCAGAGACCGTCGCGCCCCCACCGCCCTGTGTATTTCGGCGGTGGCCACCACAACCATCATGTGCCCTTCTTCGGCAACTACCGCCGCCCGGTGCCTCCCCCCTCCTGGCGACCTGTGGCATACGGCCCGTCGTTCGGCACCATACTCGGAATCGCCCTGGGAACCACCGTCGACATGACCCTGCGCACCCTCATCAACCAGGGATACGGCGTCACCAGCTACGGCAACAACGTGGTCTACCTGACCAACGTGCCGCAGATGAACTACTACTGGCCTGACGCGGCCCTGTATTACAACAACGGTGTGCTGTGCGGCTCGTCATTCACTTACCCCTCATCCTACTACGATATGAGCCGTTACAACGCGCTTTACAGCACATTCTGCAACCAATACGGCATGCCCGTCAGCTCTGTCAACCAGGGGGGCGTGGTTTCTTCGACATGGTTCGGAGCCGGCAACCGCTACGTCACCCTGGAGTTCAACTCCACATACGGCGACTATTACACAACCCTCAGCTTCGGAATGTGATGGCCGACAACTACCTGGAAAAGAAGATGGAGCAACACCGCTCTCAAGGCGGCCGCCCCTCACCCTACCGCCCCCGGCTCACTCCCCGTGGCCGCCGCCCCGGGGAGCTGGTTGTGGAGTTCACCCCGTGCCCGCTGCTGATCGCCGACATCGACGCGCCCGGCATGACCGGAATCGCCCGCGAGGCCGCGGCAGCCGGATTCAGGGTTTATTTCACGATGGACGACATCCACCGGGGCACACGCCTGGCCGCCACCCTCGGAGCCTCATTCCTCCCCCCTTCGATGCCCACGCCCGACGGCGCGGTCACCCTCACCTCTGAGGACCGGCGGCTGACACTGAGACGCGGAGCCGCCGCCCTGGCCGTCACCTGCCCGCAGGAGCCTCGACAAGCCCCGACTGACCCCGCCGACACCGATTCCCCTCTGACAAAAACAGTCGTCTGGGGGGCCGCCATGCTTGCCAATCTCAACGACTTTCAAGAAAACCTGTTTAAAAACATCAAAATCGAGGGGTTTTCTTTTTGAAAAATTTGTTGCGGTTTCAAAAAAAAAGCATACCTTTGCGATTGGACTCCCCCGCGGGCTTACGGCGGTGGAGCCGTGTGTAACCAATCTTTTCCCGAACGCTTACGCTTAAGTTACCTGCAAGTTATGCCTAAAATTCACGGAGCTGTAACGATCGAGAAAGAACGCTGCAAGGGATGCGACCTCTGCGTGGTCGCCTGCCCGTGTGATGTCCTTTCCCTGCAACCCAAGGAGGTCAACGATCGAGGTTATCATTTTGCCTACCCCGCCAACGAGGAAGCATGTATCGGATGCGCGGCCTGCGCCATGGTCTGCCCTGATGCCTGCATCGAAGTTTACCGTGTGGTAGTCAAGTAGTTTCAAATCCCCAGCCATTTCCCCCAGATGAAAGACAACGTAAAACTAATGAAGGGTAACGAGGCTATCGCAATGGCAGCGATCCGCTACGGCTGCGACGGCTACTTCGGCTACCCCATCACCCCCCAGAGCGAAGTCCTCGAGACACTTGAGGCTGAGATGCCCTGGGAAACAACAGGTATGGTAGTCCTCCAGGCAGAGAGCGAGGTCGCCTCCATCAACATGGTATATGGCGGAGCTGCCACCGGCAAGGCCGTCATGACCTCTTCCTCATCTCCCGGTGTCAGCCTCATGCAGGAAGGCATCAGCTACCTGGCCGCCTCTGAGCTGCCCGCCCTCATTGTCAACGTGATGCGCGGCGGCCCCGGCCTCGGCACCATACACCCCTCTCAGAGCGACTACTTCCAGGCCACCAAGGGGGGAGGCCACGGCGACTACCACCTGATCGTCCTCGCCCCCTCCACCGTCCAGGAGATGGCCGACTTTGTCGGTCTCGGCTTCGACCTGGCATTCAAATACCGCACCCCCTCGATGATTCTCGCCGACGGCGTTGTCGGCCAGATGATGGAGAAGGTGGTGTTGCCCGAGCAGCGTCCCCGCCGCACCGAGGAGGAGATACGCCGCCAGTGCCCCTGGGCCGTAACCGGAAAAGACAACGGCCGCACAAAACGCAATGTCGTGACTTCGCTCGAGCTTGACTCCGCCGTCATGGAGAAGAACAACGAGCGTTTCCAGCGCACTTACAAGGAAATCGAGAAAAACGAGGTACGCTACGAGGCCCGATACACCGAAGACGCCGAGTATCTCGTCGTGGCCTTCGGCTCAATCGCCCGCATCTGCATGAAAGCCATCGAGGATGCCCGCAAAGAGGGCGTGAAGGTAGGCCTCATCCGCCCCATCACCCTCTGGCCTTTCCCCTACGACGCGATCCGCCAGGCCGCCAAAAACGTCAAAGGCATACTCTGCGTGGAGATAAACGCAGGCCAGATGATTGAGGATGTCAGACTCGCCGTCAGCGACTCTGTGCCGGTGACACACTTCGGCCGAATGGGAGGCATCGTCCCCAACCCCAACGAGATTCTCGACGCCCTGCGCCGCGACTTCATTGACAAACCCGCTAACGCCAAGGAGGACTAATCATGACACGCGAGGAAATCATACGCCCCGAAAACAAAGTCTACAGCCGCCCCAGGCTGATTGACGACAACTATATGCACTATTGCCCCGGCTGCTCCCACGGCGTGGCCCACAAACTCGTGGCCGAGGTGATAGAGGAGATGGGTCTCGAAGACAAGGCCATCGGCATCGCCCCGGTGGGATGCTCGGTGTTCGCCTACAACTACATCGACTGCGACTGGATCGAGGCCGCCCATGGACGCGCCCCGGCCCTGGCCACCGCGGCCAGCCGCCTCAACCCCGACAAGGTGGTCTTCACCTACCAGGGCGACGGCGACCTTGCCGCGATCGGCTCGGCTGAGACCATCCACGCCTGCACCCGAGGAGAGAACATCGTCATCATCATGATCAACAACGGCATCTACGGCATGACCGGCGGACAGATGTCGCCATGCACCATCCTCGGGGCCAAGACCGCCACATCTCCCTACGGACGACGCGCCGACCTCAACGGATTCCCCCTGAAGGTATCCAACGTGGTGGCCCTCCTCGACGGCACATGCTATGTGACCCGCCAGGCCGTCCACACCGTGCAGGCTGTCCGCAAGGCAAAGAACGCCCTCAAGAAAGCCTTCAAGAACGCCATCGAGAAGAAGGGCACATCCTTCATCGAGATTGTCGGCACCTGCTCGTCGGGTTGGAAACTCACCCCCGAGAAGTCCAACAAGTGGATGGAGGAGAACATGTTTGCCAACTACCCCCTGGGCGACATCAAGGACACCTCGGCCGGGCTTGAAGAGAAGACCGTCGAAGTAAAGAAATAACCTCTAACTGAATTTCCGATGAAAGACGAAATTATCATTGCCGGATTCGGCGGACAAGGCGTGCTGTCGATGGGAAAGATTCTCGCTTACGCCGCCCTCGAGAATGACCTGGAGGTTACATGGATGCCCTCCTACGGCCCCGAACAGCGCGGAGGCACAGCCAACGTCACCGTCATCATCAGCGACGAGACCATATCGTCGCCCATCCTCGACACATATGACACCGCCGTGATCCTCAACCAGCAGAGCCTCGACAAATTCGAGGAGAAGGTGAAACCCGGCGGAGTACTCATCTACGACCCCTACGGAATCCACCGCGCCCCCACCCGCACCGACATCACCATCGTGCCTGTCGACGCGATGGAGGCCACTATCGAGATGGGACAGGCGAAGAGCTACAACATGATCCTGCTCGGCGCGCTGCTCAAGATGCGCCCCGACGTGCCCGTGGAAGCTGTCGTGCGCGGTCTCAAGAAGGCTCTCCCCGAACGCCACCACCATCTCATCCCCGTCAACGAGGCTGCCATCCGCAAAGGGATGGAACTCGTCAAGGGATGACCACGGCGACAATCCGCCGCCGCCCAACTGTGAAATAAACAGCTCCGGGTGTGCCGCCCCGACCACCGGTCGGGGCGCACACCCGGTTTTCATCACCCCTCAATGTCAGAAAACCGACCTGCTCTCATAGCCGCGTGGCTCTTCATCGCCGCCATCATCGTCAGCTGCGCCATTATGGGCCACATCATCTGGCCTCAGGCCGAGGACATCAACGCCTACGGCTGCAATCCCGAACTGCTCTCCACTCTCGGGATTGACCCGCCGCCATTCTCCGAACTGACCGCCAACGCCGTCGACAGCTACCTCCATGACAACGGGCGGTTTGTCAACTACACCGACATCCTCCTCACCGCCCTGACTCCCCGGTGGAGCTGGCCGCTGCTCAATATCCTCTTCCTGGCCTCGCTCTACTGGCTCCTCTGGCGGATTTCAACCATCGCCTCGAAGCGCCGGGGCGCCGTCATGGTGGCCCTGACAGGTGTGCTGTCACTTCTGTTCATCCCTTGGAACGACTACCTCTTTCTCCAGCGCTACACCACCCCCTACATCTGGGGAGGCGCGATGATGCTCTTCGTGGCCTACGGGGCAATCCGGGCCGCCACCGGCAACGCGTTTTCACCCCTCATGACCGCAATCCTCTGCCCTGTCGCCTTCATCAGCGGAGGATGGCACGAAGGATTCTCCCTCACCCTCGCCTGCGGACTCATCCCGCTGTGGTTCCTCACCCCGCGAGACACCCGCAAGAGAGCGCTCCTCCCGGCCCTATTCCTCCTGGCCGGAATACTCCTCAACATCACCGCGCCTGGGCAATCGGCCCGCGCCGACAGTGCCGGAGTGCATCTCAACCCGTTCAACTGGTTCCAGCCCGCGTCGCTCACCGGAGGGATATGGCCCTGGCCCCACATAGTCCCGATGGCCCTCTACCTCGCCTCGCTCGCCGCCACACTGCTGGTTGAGCGCAGACAGGCTGTCGCGCGCCTGCGCCTGATAGCCGACGGCGGATTGCGCCAGGCCATGCACCGGCTCCCCACGCTCCCGGACTTTGTCAAGCTGCAGACGCTGTCGGCCACAGTGACAGCCGCCACCCTCGGACTGTGCCTCTTCTTCAATCCCCCTCGTGTGGCTGTGCCTGGACTGCTCTTCTCCATCATCGGAATCCTGTCGCTGGCCATCCGTTACTATCCGTCGAAGGCCCGCAAAACCATCCGCGCCGCGTCGGCAATCGCCGTCACCGCCTGCGCGGCCCTGCTGCTGGTGCAGGCATGGCTCAACATAGCTATGCAGGCGCGCCTCAGCCGCGACCACCGGGCCATAGAGACCCTGCTGGCCGAGAGCCCCGACGGGGAGGTGTTCTACGACCCGGCCCCGTGGCCCCACAGGAGCCATTACCCCTGGCAATGGACGATGAACCACTATTATGTTGACTATGTCACCCTGCATTTCATCCTGGCCCACCCCTCCAACCGCCGCCATATGCCGCTGCGGCTCATCCCGACCATCCTCAAAGATATTCCCGGATCAGTGAGAGTATCAGGCATCACCCTCTATGAAGGCCACCTGATATCAGACACCGAACCGCGATACACATCGGCCGATGACACCACGGCTCCCCGCACCGAGATATTTCCCGGCGAATACCCTTACCTGAAATTCAACGCGGTTGTGACGACAGCATCCGGAAAAGAGGAGACCAGGTTCTTCGAGGCGATACCTTTCACCACCTCCGAGGCCACACCCGACCGGCGCGACCTCTACTACCTGCGGCCTGTGTGGCTGTCTCACTCCGACATCTCCGACCCGGCGGTCAGTGTCATCTCCCTCTCCCCGGCCAAATACTGGTAGCCACGGCGAGAGTCACTCCCCCGGCCATCCGGCCTGCTCCAGCATCGAGAAAGCCATCTCACGCGAGGCATCGATGAGCGCCGGGACATGCGCGTCGGAGTTGACAATCAGCGGCACTCCGGCCTCTGCCAGCCGTCCCCAATGGCGGGGATGGGGGAAGAGCCGCCCCGAATGGTCGGCATACGCCTTGGTGTTGATTTCGACGGTCAATGGCCGTTCGGGATGGCGCGCGTTGTGGCTGATTATCCTGTCGACCAGGTCGGAGACAAGCGCCTGATACCACTCCTCATCCTCTATGCCTGGCTGGAAATATGAGGCATTCTGGCCTATCTTGTCGAAATGGCCTATGATGTCGAAGCCCCCGGCCTCGACCATCGCCAGCGACCGGGTGTAGAATGCCTCGCACACATAGCGGATGTCATCATCGAAATAATCCCTCATCTTGCGGCGGAACGACTCAAACCTGCCGTCGACATCCACCAGCCTCCCTTTGCGGTTGGCCACGAAATGCACCGACCCGATGACATAGTCGAGCGGCAGCTCGCTGATTTCGCGACTCGACGGCCCGAACGACTCCCCGAGGTAGTCAACCTCCATCGCGGCATAGAAGCGGCAATGGCCGCCATACTCCTCTTTTATCCTGCCTACCTCGCTGAGGTAACGCCCCACATCCTCCCGGCGCATGTTGCAGGGGGACACTATCGGCAGGGGGCAATGGGGCGAGAAGCCATAATGGGTGAAGCCCCGGGCCACTACCTCGCGGGCAAAAGCCTCCATCGTGGCGCGTCCGTCGCAAAATTCCGTGTGTGAGTGAAATGTGTATGCTTTCGAGCCGTTGAGTTCTTTAAGGAAATCCATCTGAAATCTCAGTCTTTTATCAGTTCAATGCTGTTCCTGGCCCCGCGCAGGTACCAGGCGAAACAGCCCAAAGTGGCCACGCATGTAAGTCCGGCCACGGCGAATGAGAGGGAATGGTCGAGCCCGAAACCCTCGGGCACGGGAGCCAGCAGGATGTATGACACAGTCACCACCTGCATGAACATCGCGGGAATGAGCGTCAGCCAGTAAAACCTGCCATGGCGCGCGAGGTAGACCGTCGAGGCCCAGAGGGTGAAGACGGCGAGCGTCTGGTTGGTCCACGCGAAGTAACGCCAAAGCACCTCGAAGTCGACAAACAGCAGTATGAAGGTCACTGCGAACAGTGGCAGGCAGACCAGGAAGCGGTTGAGCAGCTTCTTCTGGGGCAGGTTGAAAATCTCGGCGATGGTCAGGCGCGCGCTGCGCAAGGCGGTGTCGCCGGTCGATACCGGGGCGGCGACCACCCCGAGAACCGCCAGCACGCCACCGGCGGTGCCGAGCCAGGCGAATGACACATCGGTCACAAACGACCCCTGGGAGTTGCCGGGCGTCGCCATATATGCGGCCAGCCCTTCATATCCCCCGGTGAAAGCTATCGCGGCAGCGGCCCAGATCAGGGCGATTATGCCCTCGGTGACCATCGCGCCATAGAACACCGGACGCGCCAGACGCTCGTCGCGCAGGCACTTGGCCATCATCGGCGACTGGGTGGCGTGGAAGCCTGAAATCGCCCCGCAGGCTATCGAGATGCATAGCATCGGGAAGAGCGGGCGCAACCCGTCGGCGGCATCGGGGCGGCGGTTGTGCAGCCCCTCGGCAATCCCGTCGGGAATCTCCACCCCGCCGAAAAGCAGGTAGCAGAGCAGCCCCACACCCATAAACAGCAACGCGGCCCCGAAGAGGGGATAAATCTTACCTATAAGCTTGTCGATGGGGAGCATTGTGGCCAGGATGTAATAGAGGAATATGACCCCGGCGCAGACGCGCACCGAGAACCATCCGGGGGTCAGTCCGGCCACGACCTCGGAGGGGGTCAGGACAAACACCGCCCCGACAAGCACAAGCAGCACGAGGGTCACGACCCTCATCACCTGCCTGACCACCGGCCCGAGTTCACGCCCTACTATCTCGGGCAACGACATGCCGCCCGACCTGAGCGAAATCATCGCCGCCACGAAGTCATGGACAGCCCCGGCGAAAATCGTCCCGAAGACAATCCAGAGGAATGCCGCCGGGCCGAACATCACACCCATTATGGCACCGAATATCGGCCCCATCCCGGCGATGTTGAGAAACTGTATGAGAAACACCTTCCAGGTGGGCATCACGACGAAGTCGACCCCGTCGGCTTGCGTGACTGCCGGAGTCGGCCGTGAACCGTCAATGCCGCCAAACACCCTTTCGGCTATTTTTCCATAGATGAAGTATCCTACGATGAGGATGACGAGAGAGATAATAAATGTAGTCATGGTATGAGAGTCATGTATGCGGCCCGCTGAGCCGCGTTACACTTATGTTGGTTTTATTTCATCTCGAGGGTCACGACATTGCCGCGCAAAGCCTTAAGCTCGGCGCGCGCCTTGTCGAGCTGCCCCTCCAGCTCAAGTATCAGAGCAGCGTTTGACCGGTCGCCCCGGCCATAATCCTCGCGAAGCACGGCCAGGCGGTCAAGCACCCCGGCAAGCTTTTTCTCCTTGGCCAGGTACTCCTTCATGGCCGCTGCGGCCTGCTTGCTGCGGAAGTCGCCGAATGAGGTGTAGACCCGGTTGCCCGGCAGGGCGAGCATGAACTCAGGCGCGGAGCCCCGGTCGGAGGCCGCCTGGGCGCGCGCCTCCCCGATAGCCCGCATCACCCCGGAGTAGTCTTTCCCCTCCTTGCGTGTCAGGGCTATGTTGTCGAGACGCGCGAGCGAGGCCAGGTCGGGGCTGTCGACATCGACATTCACCCTCAGGTCCTGCGGGATGAAAGTGTAGATGGTTACCTTTCCGGGATGGCGGTTGCGGTCGGTGGCAAACCATCCGGCCCCGGTGTACTCATCTATCACAAGCAGGAAATCATTGTATGGGGAATTGAACGGCATCCCGACATTGGCCGGCTGGAGGAACGCGTCATCCCCCCGGCGGGTGAGGTAAATGTCATATCCACCCAGCGAGTTCTCCCCGTCGTTGGCGTAATAAAGGGTCACCCCGTCGGGCATCAGATAAGGAAACACCGCGTCTCCTCCTTCGGCCAGTTCATCGCCAAGAGCCTCGGGCGCCTCCCATTCCCCGCCGAGCAGGGCCGACGACCAGAAAAGGCGGCTGTTGCCATCCTCGTCGGGGGCCGACCACACCATGCGGTTGCCGCTCTCGGTCTTGTGTACCATCGTCTGGCTGTCTGACCCGAACCCCTCGGGCAATCCCTCCGGGCCCTGGAGGCTGCCGGCGGCGAAAGAAATCGGATAGTGTCTGAAAAACTCCTCAGCGTCTACATCCACCGAGTCAATGACCTCGATGTTCTGCACACGGTCGAGCATCCCCTCGGCCCTGTCGATCTGGTCTTCAAGATTGCCCGACTGGTCATCCGCCACCTGGCGTTTCCCCTTCATCAGGCTCTTGCGGTAGGCTGCCAGCAGCTCGCGCGCGTCATCTATGTCATACCGCGCCATGGCAATGCGGGCCAGCTGCAATGTGGCCTCGCGGCTTCCCCGTGAGCGCGCCGACTCCAGCACGTCGACAGCCTCGGCGTCCTCCCCCGTGTCCCAGAGCAACTGCCCCAGCATGAGGGCGGCTTCAGTGTCCTTTGGGTCTGAGGCGACAATGCCGCGCAACATCGCGACAGCCCCGGGGATGTCGCCATCCTCGGCCAGGGTGCGGGCCTCATCCAGATCCGCCGCGCCGGCCACAAGTGAGGCCAGCAGCGCCAGCGACGCTATCACGCGCAGTGATATGGTGTCAAAGAGAGTCTTCATAATATCCAGTGTCAAAAAAGTCATGTTGGTTGTCTTATTCCGCACGCGTCACACCTTGAGCCCCGCGATACCCTCGCGTCCGACCGGGTTGAGGATATGGAAACAGAGGTCATAGAGCAGGTCAAACGCGTCTTGCCGCGAGCCGTTGCCCTTCGAGGCCCCGTCAAACTCGCGTATCCGCGATATGATTTCGATGGTCTGCCAGGGGCCACACCATTTCATGGCGTTGCGCACATCGGTGAGCTGCATCGGGAAGCGGAAACCAAGCTCCTGCATCAGCCCGCGCTCGCTCTTGTCCTGGGCGTAATGGGCCACCATCAGGTTGGAAAACAGGTTGAACAGGTTGACCACCAGCACCTGCGGGGGATTGTTCTTCGGGTCTCCGGCAAAACGCCTGAGAATCCTGAAAACCTTCTCCTGGTCGTGACGCGCGACGGCAGCCACAAACTCGAAGTTGTTATACTCCTTCGATATTCCGATATTGCGCTCGACCGCTTCGGGCGTCACCTGCGCTCCCGCCCCGAGGGTAACGGTCAGCTTGTCTACCTCGTTGTAAAGGCGCGACAGGTCGGTGCCGACATAGTCGCAGAGCATGGCAAGCGCCTTGGGGTCGACAGTCAGCCCCTTCCCTGTGATAAAGCTTGAGACGGTCGGGCCGACCATCTTCTCTGACAGCTTCCTCGACTCGAAGGCAACGCCGCCCCCCTCCTTGAGGGCCTTGGTGAACTCGGCCCCCTTGGCCTGCGCGCCCCTGAAGCATAGACACAACACCGTCGTCGCCGACGGCTTCCTGACATACGGGGCCAGGGCATTGAGATAGGCCGTAGGGGTGAAACGGGGCTTGTTGCCCTCCTGCACCTCCCTGACAATCACCACCTGCCGCCCCGACATCATCGGGTAGCGGCGGGCAGCCTCGATGACGGCCGCAGGCTCAGTCTCGGGGGCATACAGCATCGTCAGGTCGAAATCGCGGTCGTCAGGCGCGACAAGGTTCTCCACCTCGCGCGACAGCAGGTCGGTGTAAAACCCCTCCTCGCCGTGGAGCAGGTAGACCGGGGCCGCCTCACCTTTTCGGAGGGCCCGGCGTATGGAATCAGCAGTGAGGGTCTCTGCCATCGTTATGTAATCGCAATTGAGGTTCAGGGACAATATCTCGATTCAGCGGCTTCACGCGCCGAAATCAAACGCTAATTTACAACAATTTCTCCAATCCGCCAAAAACATATCACGCCCCACGCTCCACGACTCACACCTCACGCCGCCACCGGCCACCCCCCTCTCCCGCAGGCAACATAAAAACCGTCCTGACCTCACGGCCAAGACGGCTGTTGCCCCGGATCTTCGCCGGGACCATTTCTTTAACTCTTACTAATTATCTCGTAATCACCCCGCCCAAGGGTCTGACGGGGGATTTACCCTGCAACTTCATCGTGATGCCGTTTCTGATGAATCCATACGGCATCGTTGCCGGACTGGTACAAAGGATTTGTTTTCAAATCAGAGATTTGCAAAGATATAAAAATCTCATGCCATTTCCACCCCCCCCAGTTAAATATAGTTAATATCCCTCTTAAACACGCCGAATCAACCTCCGCCGGCCATCATCTGCCATCCTTAAAACATTCCCCCCGGATTCCACGTTATTATAGATGACCGGCGGGAGGGCATCGCCCACCCCCGCCTAACCTCAGACGAAACAAACCACAAACCTATACGATAATGAACGACTTCCAGGAAATCATCAAATCATCAAAGCCCACACTTGTCGACTTCTTCGCCACCTGGTGTGGCCCCTGCAAGATGCAAAGCCCCATCCTTGAGAAGGTGAAGGAGAAGGTCGGCGACGCGGCCACAATCGTCAAAATCGACATCGACAAGAATGCCGAACTGGCCGCCCGCTACCGTGTGCAGTCGGTGCCGACACTCATCCTCTTCAAAGACGGTGAGGCCGTGTGGCGCACAGTCGGAGTGCAGCAGGCCGACCTCCTCGAAGCCAAGATCTTCGAGCATGTCCCCACCAAATCCGACGAATGATTCCGCAAAGCCGATTCTCCCTACTGCGGAAAAAACTCACGCAGATTCCGCAGATACGCAGATTTCCCGCAGATTAAAGGAGAAGGTCTCACAGATTACACAGATTACACAGATGCCATACGGATGAAAAGCCGTCCGGATGGCATCTGTGTAACCTGTGTAATCTGTGAGACCCCTTCCCAAATCCGTTTTATCCCCTTTTTCAATCTGCGGGAAATCTGCGTATCTGCGGAATCTGCGTGAGTTTTTTCTGCGGGATGGAGAATCGGCTCTGCGGAATCTCTTTACAGGTTTTGCATCTCCACCAGGTGGGAGTAGTAGCCCCCCATGGCCAGGAGCTGCTCATGGGTGCCGCGCTCGACGATGCGCCCCTCATGCATGACACAGATGAGGTCGGCGTTGCGGATTGTCGAGAGACGGTGGGCGATGACCAGTGTGGTGCGCCCCTTCATGAGACGTTCGAGGGCCTGCTGCACCAGCTTCTCGCTCTCGGAGTCGAGGGCCGAGGTGGCCTCGTCGAGAATCAGCACCGGCGGGTTCTTCAGGATGGCGCGGGCTATCGAGACCCTCTGGCGCTGTCCGCCCGACAGGCGGCAGCCACGGTCGCCGATGTTGGTGTCATACCCCTGCTCGGTGGCCATGATGAACTCGTCGGCGTTGGCCACCCGGGCGGCGGCGCGCACATCCTCGAGGGTCGCGCCCTCCACCCCGAAGGTGATGTTGTTGAAGAATGTGTCGTTGAAGAGTATCGCCTCCTGGTTGACATTGCCCATCAGCGCCCTCAGGTCATGGACCTTCATGTCGCGGATGTCGATGCCGTCGACGGTTATCGACCCGGCGGCGACATCATAGAACCGTGGCAGCAGGTCGGCCATCGTCGACTTGCCTGAACCCGACTGGCCGACAAGGGCCACGGTGGCCCCGGCGGGGATGTCGAGGTCAACCCCGTGGATCACCTCGTTGGTGCCGTAGCTGAACGACACCCCGCGGTAACTGATGTCACCCTTTAGCCGCCCGATGCAGCGCGGCTCGGCGGGATCCTTGATGGGGTTGTCGGCATTGAGTATGCGGTCGACGCGCTCCATCGAGGCCAGACCTTTCTGGATGGAATACATCGCCTTCGAAAGCTCCTTGGCCGGATTGATGATGGAGTAGAAGATGACCATGTAGTAGATAAACGATGCGGCGTTCATCGACGATACTCCCGAGAGTATCAGCGCACCGCCAAACCACAGGACGATGGCTATCGAGACCGTGCCGAGAAACTCGCTCATCGGATGGGCCAGGCTCTGGCGGCGCGCGATGCGGTTTGACAGACGGTAGAACACCTGGTTCTCGCGGTGGAACCGCTCGCGCACCTTTCGCTCGGCGTTGAAAGCCTTGATGATGCGCAGGCCACCCAGACACTCCTCGATGTTAGACATCAGCAGGCCCCACTGGTTCTGCTGCTCCAGCGACTGTCGCTTGAGCCGCTTGCCGACCTTCCCCATCACCATTCCGGCCAGCGGCAGGAGAATCAGCACGAATATGGTCAGCTGCCACGAGATGATGATCATCATCACCAGGCAGACTATGATCATGATGGGGTTTTTGAACATCATGTCGAGCGACGCCATGATGGAGTTCTCGATTTCCCCGACATCACCCGTCATGCGGGCCATCACGTCACCCTTGCGCTCCTGGGTGAAAAACGAAATCGGCAGGGCCACCATCTTGTCGAACACATAGTTGCGGATGTCGCGCACGATGCCGCTGCGCATCGGAATCACGAAGTATGAGGCCAGGAACGTCACCCCGGTCTTCAGCCCCGTCATCACCACCAGCAGGGCGGCCAGCAGGGCGAGCGTCACCGTCGGGCCATACAGGTTGATGGCCTCCTGGGTGTAATAGTAGAAGTTGTTGACCGCCACATCCTTGAGCGACCCGCTCCCGGCGGGCATATAGGTGTAAGTGGCCTCCCTGACCTTGAAGAGCATCTCCAGAATAGGGATGATGACCGCGAAGGAGAACAGCGTCAGGAATGCCGACAACACATTGAAGAAGACATTCAGCGCGAGATACTTCTTGTAGGGCGGCACAAACCGCTTCAGTATTACGAAAAAATCATTCATGGTCTCTTTGGGATTTCCTCAATCAATAAAAATTTGCAATTCTTGTGAATCTTACAGTCCTCACCTATGCCAGAATTTGCCAGGGGGTCTCACAGATTACGCAGATTACACAGATGCCATCCGGATGGCATCTGTGTAATCTGCGTAATCTGTGAGACCTTTATTCATTTGCAGGTTTATCTTTGAGAGAGGCAGATAACCACACGCATCTGCAGAGATGTCGTCTGCATATCCTCAAGAAACAAGATCAGGTGAAGCAGAGGATCAGGGCCTGGGCGGCGACCACCCGGAGGAACATCGTCAGCGGGTAGACCGTGGAGTAGGCCACTGCCGGCGCGTCGGAGGAGGTGGAGTTGTTGGCGTAGGCCAGGGCCGGGGGATCGGTGTAGCCGCCCGACATCATACCCATCAGCGTCAGGTAGTTGATCTTGAACAGGCCACGGCCGATGCAGCCCACAATCATCAGAGGCACGAAGGTGATGATGAAGCCCCACACTACCCACCACATACCGGTCTCGTTGAACACGGTCGAGGCGAAGTTGGCGCCGGCTCCGATGCCGACCGCCGCGAGGAACATGCAGATGCCCAGCTCGCGGAGCATCAGCGAGGCCGACGAGGAGGTGTAGGTGACGAGCTTGAACTTGTAGCCGAAGCGGCTCAGGAAGATGGCCACCACCAGCGGGCCACCCGCCAGGCCGAGCTTCATGCCGAAACCGACATTGATCGAGCCGACGATGATACCGAAAAGTATGCCGACGAAGATGGTGATGAGATTGGGTGTGTTGAGACGCTTCATCGAGTTGCCGAGCTTCGAGGCCAGGCGGTCGATGTCGTTGAGGTCGCCCACGACAGTGATGCGGTCACCCATCTGCAGGCGCAGGCCCGGGGTGGCCAGCAGGTCGACACCGGCGCGGTTGACACGGGTGCAGTTGAGGTTGTAACCCTTGTGGAGACGCAGGTCGGCCAGGCTCTTGCCGTTGTACTCGCTGCGGGTGATGACGATGCGGCGGCTGACAACCGACGCGGGGGAAACCTCCTCCCACTGGTCGTCGCCCATCTCGACCGACGGGCCCACCACGCTCTCGAAGCTCTCGAGGTCGGTGGCCGACATCACCACATAGAGCTTGTCGCCCACACGGATCTGGGTGGTCGACTTGGGGATGATTATGGTGCCGTCCTGCTGCATGAGGCGCGAGACGACAAACTCGGTATGGATGATCTGATGGAGCTGCACCAGGGTCTTGCCGTTGATGAGCTGGTTGGTCACCTCGATAGAGGCCAGATGGGGCTTGGCGGTCGCGTCCTCGGCCTCCTTCTCCATCCGGCTGATCTCATCGTCGACTTTCACGCGGAAGATGAACTTCACCAGCAGCATGGATGTTATGATACCGATGACCCCAAGGGGATAGGCGGCGGCGTAACCCATCGACATGCGGTTGACGGCGTCGGCCACGGCCTCAGGCGCGCCGGCCAGCGACTGCTGCGCGGCTGCCAGACCGGGGGTGTTGGTGACGGCTCCCGACATCACGCCGACAAGCACCGACATGTCGGTCTGCCCGTCGATGAAGAAGATGGCCACGGTGATGGCCACATTGAGCAGGATGCCCAACACGGCGAGCATATTGAGCCTCACGCCCCCCTCCTTGAACGAGGAGAAGAACGCCGGGCCCACCTGCAGACCGATGGCGAAGATAAACAGGATGAGGCCGAACTCCCTGACAAACTTAAGCACCTCGGCATCGACCGTGTAGCCGAAATGCCCCATAAGGATGCCGACAAACAACACGAAGGTCACCCCCAGCGAGATGCCCGCTATCTTCACCTTTCCGATAAAGATACCCGCCGCGATCACAAACGAAAGCAGCATCAGCGTCGACGCCAGGGAGGTGTTTCCGGGGCAAAGGATGCCCACATCAAAAAAATCCATAGATAAAACTGAATCAAAAACCGGCGACACGGGCACATCCCGCGCAGCCTTATTCTAAAAAACCTTTTTTACGGCTGCAAAGTTACGCATTTCCCGCGACATACGCCTACCCCGTCCCCAAAAATCTATGCGACGGCCGCATCACGTCCCCCTCCACGCATCCTCCATGCCCCCCTCCACGCATCTTCCCTCGCCTCTCCGGGGGGATGACGGCAAACGAAAGCCGCCCCGGCGGTCATGAAACCTGCCGGGGCGGCCATTGTATAGTAAGTAAGAGTCAAAGAATTCCAGAGGATGCGGTCATGCCTCTGTCAGCCGGCTCATCAGCGGACAACCACCTTGGCCACCTTGTCGCCCTGACGGCGCAGGTAGATGCCGGGGGCGGGAGCGCCCTGGACGCGCACACCTGAGATGGTGTAGTACTCGGCGTCGCCGTCGGCCACCATGTCGGCGGCAACATTCTCAACGCCGGAGATGGCGTTCTTTGCGTCAAGCTCGGCGGAGATGGGGGTGCTGCGGCTGTAATGGCTCAGGGCGAAACCGTCGAGGTCGGCGGGGAGGTCGGCAGCCATGGCTGCAGCCTTGCGGGGAGCCGAGTTGCCCTCCTCTTCCACTGTGAACGAGGGCTTGGTCTCATAGAGGAAGGGGTAGATGGCATAGACGAGGCCATTGACAGTCTTGGACTCGAGGAGCGACTTGTCGCTCTTGTCGGTGTACTTGCTCAGGTAGACAGGCACGTTGACACCATCCTGGATGATCTTCGACGACCAGTCGTTTGCCCCGCCCTCGAAGTCATAGTTGCTGAAGTCGGAATTGTCAGACATCACCAGCGGGGTCCATCCCTCAAGCACGGAGGTGCTGTAAGCCTCCTGGAGATCGTAACCGTTGTGGATGATGTGGACGCGGCGCGATGTGTCGAAAGTCGGGTCGTCAAACTCAAACGAGATGTCGCCATACACATTGTAGCCGGAGGAGACGCTCATGCTGATATCGTCGATGAGGACACCATACACCCCGTCATAGTCCATGGCATACTTGGCATTGTTGATGAAGCCGGTCGGGGCGGGCATGTCGGCGTCAACCTCCACCTTTGCCTCACCTCGGCGGGAGTGGAAAGTCAGGCCGGTACCGTTGCGGCCGGAGCGGGCGATGTCGGTGTACATGGCGCGCATCTCGATGTCGTTGGATGTGGCCAGGGGCATGTAGTTGAGGTGGATGCGGCCGGGTTTGCCGTGGTAGCTGACAACCTCGTCACCATTCATCGACACGGTGTACTGGATGTCGAATCCGGCGTTGTTGATGTCAAGGCCCTTTGCGCCGCTGATGGTCAGCGTGCCCTCGCAGGTGTTGACCTTGTCCATCGGGATGTGGCCGTTGTGTGAGGCCAGCGAGAGGTGGTTGTAGTGGCGGTGGAGCGACTTGGCCTGGTCTGCGCTGAGGGTCACAGGAACCACATTCGCGTCACTGACAGTCACTGAGGGGTTGGGGTCGAAGTTGACCAGGGTCACGGTGCGGCAGGTGTCATGGGTGTCGATCACGACGTAATACTGGCCGGGAGTGAGGCTTGTGCCGTCGATTGTCCAGTTGTACTGGTTGTAGTTGCAATACTTCACCGAGGTGTTGGTGTCAAACACGGTGCAGTTCACATCCTGGCCCATTGAGCTGCTTTCCCTTATATTGAGGCTGTATGAACCTGCGGGATAAACAAACTGGTCATCAACGCCCACTATACCGAGGTCGAATGTCGCCCAGTCGCGGGCGTCGTTGGTCATACCCTCTGTGGCATGGGCCTTGTAATATCCGGCGTTCACCCATGACATCTTGAAGAAAGTCCGCAGGGTTCCGGTGATGTTGACAGGGATATAAAAACAGCTCCCATCCTGGTTGACATACTTCATAGGCTCGGCAGGGGTCCAGGAAAGGCCCTCAATCGCTCCTTCTCCCACAAGGTAAAGCGCCGGACGCCCCTGCGCGTCAAGCTCGGCAAATTCAGACCAGCTCATGTAGGTCTGGACTGCATACTGCAGGTTGTTTCCGCGCTTGGCGGTGGCGTAGATGAACTCGGTCCATCGGCCCTGGTTGAACTTCTCGGAATTCGAGGCGCGGAATACCGACCATCCATTTTTACCCTGGAACGAGAATTCGACATTGTTGCCCTCAAGGCTTTCCTGGTCGCTCATCATGTAGCGGTAGATCTGGTATTTCGCGCTCACCAGCTCCATCTTGTGGGCGTCGTCGCGCACCAGGCCGCCGATGTAGTAGTCATCTTTCATGACATTGCAATACACAGGGGTCGCGCCACCGTTCACACCCTCATAGAGGAGGTCCTCCTTGAGGTGGAAATAGAGGTATTTGTCGCCGGCCTCAGGCTCTACCGGCGAGAGGTCGGTCTCGTGCCTGGTCGCGCCATTGGTGTAATAGCCGTTGTTGTGGAAGAGGACATCTTCGACATATTGCTTCTCGTTGCCCTTTTCGCCGTTCCAGATAAGCAGCTTCTCGGGTTTCTTGTCCCATGAGAAGTTAAGTACATAGAGGGGGTAGTATTTACCGTCACGGTAGATGAATTTGCCGGTGGGCTGCATCTTGATGGCGTCATCTTTACCCCAGGGCTTGAATGTGGTGGCGCTTGCGCCATCACCAATCCAGATATGCACATATAAGTCGGTGCCTACATTGTTGCGGTCGTAGAAGTAGATGGTGTAGTCGGTCTCGCCGGGCTGCTCGATTGCGCCGCCTGAGACAGAGAGGGTGTTGTCGGCCACATTCAGGACGAAAGTCACCGCGCCCTTGAGACCCTCGGCGAAAGTGATGTCTCCGCCCTGGGTGGTGGTCATGTTGTAAGTCTTCGCGTTGCCGTCGTAAGCAGAGGTGTTTGACGCGCCCCTCCACTCTCCGTCGACATGGAGTCCGGCCTTTGTGCCGGTCTCGTCACCGAGGAATTCGAGAGTATACGAGTAGTTGTTCTCCTCGTTGAGAAGCATGCCTACAAAAGTGTCGCCGTTGCGGAAGTTGGTCCACAGCTCGTAAACGGTGGTGGGAACTACTTCGCCAACCTCCTCCACAGTGAGGACATCGCCTGACACTGAGAACTTGACAGTGCCTTTGTATCCGGCAACAATAGTGTTGTTGCCCGAGTTACCCGATATCTTCCAGGTGATAGTCTCTCCACTGAAAGCGATTTTTCCGGCATAGAAGTTATTATTGGCATCAACGATACCATACTCCTGCGCACCCTGGGTGCCGTCAAAGGTGTACTCAAAGGGGAGATTGACAAGCTGCCAGTTGTCGGTGAAAGATCCTTTCAGCTTGTAGGTGGTTGTCACCTGGCCTCCGCCTGCGCCGCCACTGAAGTCTGCATTTTCACTGAGTTCAATGAGTGAGAAGTCTGACTTCACACGGACATACAGATAGTTGTCTGTCAGAATGAATTTGTGAAGATTACCATCTGTCCCAGTCGTCAATGCCACAGATTTGATTCCGTCATTTGTTGTCCAAGTATCAGAAACACGGCGAAGGATAGAGCCATTGAATCCGTCCCATCCATTACTATTGGACTTGGACATTTGGAATTCCTTATTTTGGGGTGCCTTGAAAGAATAGTACCCATTTGACTCATTGACTACCAGTGCATTGTCAGCCTCCCAGCTTCCTAACGCGGAGTCATCCCCGCATACATAAAGCTGCGCTTGCGCCGTCATGGCTACAATTGCACCTACCAACAAGAGTAGAAGCTTTTTCATGATAGAAAAGTGAATTTAGTAAGATAAGTTAAAGAAAAACAGTTAATTGTTCGAGTTCAAGAGATGGAGAGAGCCGTCGACAAGCAGACTTGGCAAAAGCCCTGTCTGGTGTCATTGTTTATGAAGAGTAAGAGTTTTTCGTAAGAGTCGTTACAGAGTCATAGATGAATGTAGCAACCTGGCTGGGGAAGTGTGGCCCGCGTCAGGTGTCACGGTGGTAGATTTCAGGGCGATTAGGACACTATGTCTTCATCGCGCTGGCAAAGGTAATCAAAAAATAACTGAATTTTCACCCAAATGTGTTAATATTTATTAAAGCAAATGATTATTTTCTTAAACCAGCCCCATGACACGCCATATGCCCGCGCGCCATATGCCGACAATGATGTTTGGGACAAGAGAATGAGATGAAAACCATTGGGAGCGAAGCGACCAAATCTGTGGAATCCGTGAAATCTGCGAGAAATCCTGTTAGATTCAGAAAATCAAGGTGAATTTCGGGGGGAGGCATCATCCAGGAGACAGGCTCCCGGAACCATCCGAGAAATGTGTCTCAGGCATCATCCAGGTGTGTGTTCCCCGTACAATCCCCATATATATGGTTCGCCCACGAATCCGTAGGATTCATTAACTATTAGCCGGGGGTTGGCGGCCCCCTGGCCGGTAACCCCCGGTCACCACGCCCGGCGGGAGATTCTGAAAGAATCTTTTATAGACATTGCCTTTAAATGAGGTTGTCTATATAAAAGATTCTTTCAGAATCTCACGCCTGATGTCTGCAACCCCGGGTTGCCGCTTGGTCGCCCACAAGGGGCTCCCGCGCGCCAACCCGGGGCTAATAATTAATGAATCCTCCGGATTCGCTGACGGATTCAATGCAAACACGTGAGGATTCGATGCCGTGTTAGTGTGCGGTTTTGGTAATTATCCGCATCAGACAAACGCACTTAACTGATTGCCATAAGCGATTTTACGCACTGACAAATCTACTGTTTCAGCTAATGAGTGTTCCCCGTACAACCCCCATATAAATGGTTCGCCCACGAATCCGTAGGATTCATTAACTATTAGCCGGGGGTTGGCGGCCCCCTGGCCGGTAACCCCCGGTCACCACGCCCGGCGGGAGATTCTGAAAGAATCTTTTATAGACATTGCCTTTAGATGAGGTTGTCTATATAAAAGATTCTTTCAGAATCTCACGCCTGATGTCAACAACCCCGGGTTACCGCTTGGTCGCCCGCAAGGGGCTCCCGCGCGCCAACCCGGGGCTAATGGTTAATGAATCCTCCGGATTCGCGGACGGATTCAATGACGACAAAAATGGATTCAATCCGGATTCGCGGACGGATTCAATGCAAACAGGTGAGGATTCGATGCCGTGTTAAAACCAAGGCGTCCGCCGTCTCCCGCGAAAAGGGGAGCATCGGCGGACGCCTGATAGATGATTATTCAGCGGTCAGCGATCAGAGCTGGGGACCGGCGGCAACGAGAGCCTTGCCAGCCTCGTTGTTCTCAAACTTCTTGAAGTTGTTGATGAACATCTCGGCGAGCTTGGTTGCCTTGGTAGTCCACTCGGCAGCGTCGGCGTAGGTGTCGCGGGGATCGAGGATCTTGGGATCAACGCCGGGAAGCTCGGTGGGCACGGTGAAGTCGAAGATGGGAATCTGCTTGGTGGGAGCGCTCAGGATTGCGCCGTCAAGGATAGCGTCGATGATGCCGCGGGTGTCCTTGATGGAGATGCGCTTGCCGGTGCCGTTCCAGCCGGTGTTGACCAGGTAAGCCTTGGCGCCTGATTTCTCCATCTTCTTGACGAGCTCCTCAGCGTACTTGGTGGGGTGGAGGCTAAGGAATGCAGCGCCGAAGCATGCGGAGAAGGTGGGGGTGGGCTCGGTGATACCGCGCTCTGTGCCGGCGAGCTTCGAGGTGAAGCCCGAGAGGAAGTAATACTTGGTCTGCTCGGGGGTCAGGATCGAAACGGGGGGCAGAACGCCGAAAGCGTCGGCCGACAGGAAGATGACGTTCTTGGCGGCGGGGCCGTGGCTGCCCGGGGCGATTTTCTCGATGTGCTCGATGGGGTAGGAAACGCGGGTGTTCTCGGTGACAGACTTGTCGGCGAAGTCGATCTTGCCGTTCTCGTCTACGGTCACGTTCTCGAGCAGGGCGTTGCGGCGGATTGCCTTGTAGATATCGGGCTCAGACTCCTTGTCGAGGTTGATTACCTTGGCGTAGCAGCCGCCCTCGTAGTTGAAGACGCCGTTGTCGTCCCATCCGTGCTCGTCGTCACCGATGAGCAGACGCTTGGGGTCGGTGGAGAGGGTGGTCTTGCCGGTTCCGGAGAGGCCGAAGAAGATGGCGGTGTTCTCGCCGTTCATGTCGGTGTTTGCCGAGCAGTGCATGGAGGCCATGCCGCGCAGGGGGAGGTAGTAGTTCATGATGGAGAACATACCCTTCTTCATCTCGCCGCCATACCAGGTGTTGATGATTACCTGCATCTTCTGGGTGAGGTTGAAGGCCACGCAGGTCTCGGAGTTGATGCCGAGTTCCTTCCAGTTCTCGACCTTTGCCTTGGAGGCGTTCATGACCACGAAGTCGGGGGTGAAGTTCTCCAGCTCATCCTTGGTGGGGCGCACGAACATGTTGGTCACGAAGTGGGCCTGCCATGCCACCTCCATGATGAAGCGTACAGCCAGACGGGTGTCCTTGTTGGTGCCGCAGAAAGCGTCAACGACGTAGAGGGGCTTGTCGGAAAGCTCCTTGTCGGCGATGGCCTTGAGGGCGTCCCATGTGGCGGGGGTGATGGGCTTGTTGTCGTTCTTGTATTCGTCAGAGGTCCACCAGATGGTGTTCTTCGAAACCTCGTCTTCCACGAAGAACTTGTCTTTGGGGGAACGGCCGGTGTAGATGCCGGTCATGACGTTCACCGCGCCGAGCTCGGTGTCCTGGCCTTTCTCGTAGCCTTCGAGGCCGGGCTTGGTCTCGTCGATGAAGAGTTCGTCCCAGGAGGGGTTGTGGTAGATCTTGGGGGTTCCGGTGATACCGTACTGGGTTAAATCAATCTTGCTCATTTTGATATGTTGATAACTGTTATATGTGTTGTCGACTGTCGTTGCGGAGATAGCCGGGGGCGGCAATCAGTCGCCGCCTTGTTATTCGGCTACAAAGTTACGCAATTTTTTTTAATTCAAAGCGATTTAAGGAAATTTTTCCTTAATCCGGCCTTGGCGACAGAAAAATGCCAGGCTCGCCTATTTACAACAACATCGGAGGCGCCTCCGGAGGTTAAATTAGGTTAAATTTCATATGTTTTAGGATTGTTTTGCCATCGGCAGGGAAAAAGTTCGTAAATTTGGCGGTGTTATCAAGCCTCCGCCTGAAATCTATACCAAAGCAGAGATTTAATACCATTACTTACATATCCAAACTTTAAATTTTCAACTACCAGCATGAAAAAAACTCTACTCATGATGGCTGCCGCTCTGACCGCGTGGTCGGCAAGCGCACAGCTCTATGTGACCGGCGACAATGTCGAGGGACAGCCCGCAGTATGGGATCCCGCCAGCACCCTGGTCGTGACCTCGGAAAACGGCGAATACACGTTTGAGGCCACCGGCGGTTTCAAGATTTCCATCGCCCAGGGCACATGGAATGACTTCAACGGAGGCGCATACCAGCTCGCCGGAGCCTGGAACAAGGGCACAACCACCGCGACCTCCACTCTGCGACAGGGCGACGGCAACATCACCACGCCCATGAGCAACGTGAAGATCAAATACACCGTCAAGGATGACATGTCGGCTATCACCGCCACCCTCCCCGCCGGCTACTCTTTCAGCGAGGCCGATGCCCCCGACTTCTACCTTATCGGCGACTTCAACGGCTGGACCCTGGCCGACGCCGCCTGCAAGATGACCGCCAACGGGAATGTCTACACCATCACCGTGGCCGACGGCATCACCGTGGCTGCTGCCGAAGGCTGGAAAATCAACAACGGTGCCTGGGACCTCGACTTCGGACAGGGCGAGGAGGGAATGCCCGTGGCCGGCACCCTCTACAACCTCGCAGCCGGAGGTGCCAACCTGACCACCTCTGTGGCCGCCGGCTCCACCATCACCTTCACATACAACGAGGGAGGAGTGTCAACCCTCCTCATCAGCAGCAATGGCGGCGGTGGCGGCGACGACACCCCCGTCGACACCCCCGCCCAGCTCTATGTGGTAGGCTCGCTCGCAACCAGCATGTGGGAACCCGCGACCGCTGTACTTATGAACAAGGACGGCAATGTGTTCACCGCCACTGACATCGAGCTTGTAGGCGAGGCAAACTTCAGCTTCCTCACCGCCCAGTCTTGGGACGAGCCCCGCTACGGCGGCCTCGTTGACAACGAGGATGTGACTTTCGACGGCGACGTGGCCACCGTGACAATCGTCCCCGGCGCCAACGCCATCAAGGCCCTCCCCGGCAAGTACAACATGACCCTCACCTTCGCCGCTGGCGGCAACACCCTCAAGCTGGAGAAAGCAGGTGAAATCGTTGTTGTGGAAGACCTCGTCCTCACCGGCTCCTTCAACGAATGGGCAATGAACGACGCGGCATACAAGATGGCCAAGGATGGCGACACCTACACCATCACCATCCCCTCCATCGAGGCCGGCGCCGAGTTCAAGGTGAAGACCGCCGAAGACAACTGGCTCACCAGCTGGGGAGCTGAAGGCCCCGAAGGTGACGAGACCGCTCCCGCCGTGGCAGTGACCCTCAACACCCCCATGAACGCCTGGACCGGCTCGTTCAACAACTTCCTCGTGGCTGAGGCCATCACCAACGCCACCATCACCTTTGTCAAGAGCAACGAGGCATCTGTGGCCTCCACCCTCACCATCTCCGGCACCTCTGCCATC
Organism: uncultured Bacteroidales bacterium; assembly: GCA_958418815.1. Classification (GTDB taxonomy): domain Bacteria; phylum Bacteroidota; class Bacteroidia; order Bacteroidales; family Muribaculaceae; genus UBA7173. The sequence goes on from CATZGB010000009.1 coordinate 29,202, forward strand.
GAGGCAGTAGAGGCCGCTGCCGCCGAGGCTCCCGCCCAGTACTTCAACCTCCAGGGCATCCGCGTTCTCGCTCCCGAGGCCGGCCAGCTCTACATCGTCAACCGCGCAGGCAAGGTTTCCAAGGAAATCGCCCGCTAATCCGACATCATGAGATTCCGGGGTAAGCGGCCTGCCCCCTCCCCCCGGAATCCCCGCATAAACGACACCGCCCGTCGCGCCAAGTGCGCCGACGGGCGGTGTTGTTGTCCAAGCCATGCCCTGACAGCCTGGAGCCATCCAGATGACAGCCCTCCGGAATCCCCAGGTGATAACCCCCGGAACTTCCAGGCGGCAGCCCCAGTAATCATGCCTTTATGTGTGATTCGCCCACGAATCCGTAGGATTCATTAACTATTAGCCGGGGGTTGGCGGCCGACAGGCCGGTAACCCCCGGTCACCACGCCAGGCGTGAGATTCTGAAAGAATCTTTTATATAGGCAACATCTATAAAAGATTCTTTCAGAATCTCACGCCTGATGTCAACAACCCCGGGTTGCCGCTTGGTCGCCCACAGGGGCTCCCGCGCGCCAACCCGGGGCTAATAATTAATGAATCCTCCGGATTCGCTGACGGATTCAATGACGGCAGGAATGGAATCAAGGCGGTTTCGCTGACTGATTCAATGATAACAAGGATGGACTCAATCCGGTTTCACTGACGGATTCAATGACGACAGGGATGGACTCAATCCGGATTCGCGGAACATCCAGGTGACAGATCCCTGGAACATCCAGGTGACGTGCCCCGGTAATCATGCCTCTATGTGTGGTTAACCCACGAATCCGTAGTATTCATTAACTATTAGCCGGGGGTTGGCGGCCGACAGGCCGGTACCCCCCGGTCACCACGCCAGGCGTGAGATTCTGAAAGAATCTTTTATAGATGGTGCCTATAGATGATGGTGCCTCTATAGAAGATTCTTTCAGAATCTCACGCCTGATGTCAACTACCCCGGGTTACCGCTTGGTCGCCCACAGGGGCTCCCGCGCGCCAACCCGGGGCTAATAATTAATGAATCCTCCGGATTCGCGGACGGATTCAATGACGGCAGGAATGGAATCAAGGCGGTTTCGCTGACTGATTCAACGACGACAGGGATGGAATCAACCCGGATTCGCGGAACATCCAGGTGACAGATCCCTGGAACATCCAGGTGACGTGCCCCGGTAATCATGCCTCTATGTGTGGTTAACCCACGAATCCGTAGGATTCGCTGACGGATTCCAACGAGGGCAGGGATGGTATCAATAGCCGGAGAAGAGCGCGCCGACACCGAGGAGGCGGTCGTAGCGGTCGCCGGGGGCGCGGTAGTAGACATAGACCAGATACTCGTTGACCGTCTGGTAATGGTCACCCTCGACGGGCGCGGTAAGGCCGCGCGTGGCTCCGTCAGGGACGACGAGATACTGGTAGTTGTATGCTCCCTGCTTCAGCGGCAGGAGCTTCTCGTAACGCCCCGTCGAGGGGTTGTATTCCATCCGCGACGAGGAGTCGAGACGGCGCAGCATAAAGTCGCCGTCGAGATACACCTCAGCGTCGGGAATCCGGAGCATGTCGAGCGTGAACAGCGTCATGGCATAGTCGGCCTCCACGTCAGAATCTTCGGCGTTGTACTCGCGGATGAGATAACGGCCATGCTGTGTGCTGTCATAGCGGTACTCGCGGTGGGCGCGGGGCTTGTCGAGGTTGAGGATATGGTGATACCAGGGGGCATGGTACTCGATATGGTCCACTCCCATCCCGGGATAGAGGTTGTTGACAGTCTCCATGCGGCGGTATTCGTTGCCGGCGGGGAAAATCAGGGCCGGGAGATGCTCGTAGATGGCGCGCGAGCCCATCAGGCGGGAGGGATGGGAAAGCACCACGGCGTTGTCGAGGCGGCCGTTCTGGGTCACCACTACCCGCAGGTCGGTGTTTATGTCGCGTATGCGGGTGTTGCGGGTGTCGATGTCGAGCGAGAGCTGCTGGTGGCTGTCATTGTAGTCGATGTCGGTGCGCGAGGTCACCGTGCCCCCTACCGACACTCCCCCCTCCTGCACCATGAACCTCACCTGCAGCAATGTCTCCTCCGGGTCATCCTCGGGATAGACCCGCAGCAGGTAGTTGCCCGAGAGCTTGAACTTGAAATCGCTGTTGGGCAGGTGTATGGTGTAATGCACATAATGGGCCGTGGTCAGGCGCGAGAAGGCATAATCCTCGATGTCGGAATAGTTGAAGCCGTCGAAGACCTCTGAGTCGACAAGCTCGCCCAGGCTCCAGTCGGCATCGCAATGCAGAATCGAGTAGCGCAGATACTGACGCTCCTCCCCCATCACGTCGAAACCTATCACGAGGCGGCTGTCCCCCCCGAGCGTCAGCACGGGCGGGGCGAGGAAGGCCCCCTCGATGTTGACCGTAAGCGAACGGATGCCGGGGGAGAATATCGCCGTGGAGGTGTCAGTGCCGACAGGGGCGGCACATGCCAGCAACGGCATCAGCCATGCCAGCAATGATGGGAGGAATCGTCTCATAACAGTTGACATTTATGGTCTCAACGGCCTCACCAGGCCACCGGGGTCTCCCCTGCGGCGACAAGGTAGGCGTTGACGCGTGAGAAATGGTGGTTTCCGAAAAAGCCACGGTGGGCCGACAGCGGGGATGGATGGGGGGAGGTAAGCACGAGATGGCGCGCCTGGTCGATCAGGGCCGACTTGCGTATTGCGTAGCTGCCCCACAGGATGAAGACCAGATGGTCGCGGTCGCGCGACAGGCGGCTGATTACCTCGTCGGTGAACTGCTCCCAGCCCTGTCCCTGGTGGGAGCCCGCGCGGTTGGCCTCGACAGTGAGGGTGGCGTTGAGCAGCAAGACCCCCTGGCGGGCCCAGCGCGAGAGGTCGCCGTCGGCGGGCATCGGCGCGCCGGTGTCGGCGCTGACCTCCTTGAAGATGTTGACAAGCGACGGGGGCATCCTCACCCCGGGATTCACCGAGAAGCAAAGCCCGTTGGCCTGTCCGGGGCCGTGGTAGGGGTCCTGGCCGAGAATCACCACCTTGACCTTGTCGAACGGACAGGCGTCAAAGGCGGCGAAGATTTTCGCGGCGGGGGGATAGACCTCGCGGGTGGCGTATTGCGCCCTTGCAAACTCCGCCGTCTGGCGGAAACCGGGCGACTCGAATATGTCGGCAAGCTCGTTTTTCCAGCTCTGGTCGATTCTGACGTTCATTCTTTATGGTTGGGGGTTGGGCGGGTTGGAGGCGGCCTGGGTCACAGGCCATCAATAAAGACAGGCCCGCTCGCGCGGGGCGGGCAGGCCTGTCGGGTTGGCGTTATAATCGTGGTGGATTATTTCTCCATGATGGTCACGCAACGGTCGAGGGTGAGGCACTTGTCGCCAAGGTCAACACGGTTGCCGTTGTTGGTGGTAGCCTCGAGCTGGCTTTCGGGCACACCGTAGCGGAGGAGCTGGTTCTTCACGCCGTTCACGCGGTTGTGACGCAGACGGATGTTGATCTTGTCATTTCCGGTGTAGTTGTCGGCCCAGCCGGTGAGGACGTAGGTCTTCTTGGTGTCCTTCATGACGTTGGCCACAGACTGGAGGACCTTGCGGTCAACCGAGGTGAGGGTGTAAACGTCGCAGGGATAGTAGATGGTGGCGAGGGGAGCTTCGGGCACCTTCTCAACGACCTTCTCAACGGGACGGTTGAGGCAGGCGCGGAGCTGGTTCTCGAGGTCGGCGATCTTGGCGTCAGCCTCAGCCAGACGTGCGCGGTACTCGTCGCAGTTCTCTGCGGGAGGACAAACGGGAACGATGGGTGCGCTCCAGTCGGTCTTGTTGAACTTGTAGGTGGCGGTCAGGAGGGCTTCGCCGATCACCTGGGTCTTGCCCCAGGAGTCAGAGTGGTTTGACACGGCGGTAGCGCGGAGGTCGAGACCGAGGGCGAAGTTCTTGGTGAGGTTGAACTCCTGGGTGAGGCCGGCGCGGATGGTGATCACACGGTCATGGCAGTTGTGCCATGATGCCTTGGTCTCGCCTTCCTCGGCGTATTTGGTGAGAGTCCAGTAGAGACCACCACCGGCATATACATACGCGTTGTAAACGCGGCCGGGACGGTAGCCACACCACCAGTTGGTGAGGTTCAGCATCACGTCGAAGGCGGGGCCGAAGTAGTTCTGCTTTGTCTTGTAGTACTGGCCGTCGTAGATGTGCTCGTCGGGACGGGCACCGATCGAAACCTCGTTGTCGAGTTTGGAAAGACCCTTCACGGCGAGGAAGTCAGCACCACCACGGATACCGAGCAGCGGAGAGAACCACTTGCCGACATAGAGGGAGGCGGCGGGGGCGAAACGGTCGCCGAAGGGACGGTGGCTGTCATCGTCGGTGAAGCCAACGGAGACACCGCCTTCACCCTGGATGAACCAGTTGTCGGAGAACTTGTTGAAGAGGTAGCCCTGGGCGGGATCTTCAACGTAAGTTACTTCCTGAGCGTTCTGAGCAACAGCGGTACCTGCGAGCATAGCGCAGCCGAGTGCTAAAAGGTAACTCTTTTTCATAGATAAGTAAAACGTTGTGTATTTGATGTTTGAATTTTCTTTCGGTTTTAAAGCAAAGCTTAAGGAAAATGTTTCCTGCGGGCATTTCACGCCCCCAGGCTTTCACGAAATTTGCCGCTAAGTTACGGATTTTTTTCGATTCTTTCACAAAATAAACAACAAACTGCGAAAAAAAGTTGAAAAAATATCATAATCGGGCAAATGAGTACCGCCGCGCCATCATCACCGTGAGGGATGGCGCGGCGGCTATTTCATAAGACAGCGGGTCAGATACGGTGGATGAACTTCAGCACCTGCTCGGTGATGTTCTCGGGGGTGAAGCCGAATTTCTCGTCAAGCACCTTGTAGGGGGCCGACGCGCCGAAATGGTTGAGGCCGTAGACCATGCCCTGGGGGCCTACCACACCGCGGAGGGTGGAGGGGAGACCGGCGGTGAGGCCGAAGACGGGCACTCCGGCGGGAATCACGCTGCGGCGGTACTCCTCGTCCTGGCTCTCGAAGAGACCTACGGAGGGCACTGACACGACCCGGCAGGGCACCTCGCCGGCGATGAGCTGGAGGGCCACCTCGCAAAGCAGCGAGACCTCTGAGCCGTTGCCGACCAGTATCACCTTGGGATGGGGTGTGTCCATCACCACATAGCCACCCTGGCGCGCGCCCTGGGCCTCCTCGTAGCGGTTGCCGGTGGCGGCGGGGATGTCTTTCACATCCTGGCGGGTGAGGATGAGCGCGGTGGGGGTCTTGTCATTCTCCATGGCCATCTGCCAGGCCACGGTGGTCTCCACGGCGTCGGCCGGACGAAGCACCAGCATCGAGGGGCGGCCCGAGAGGTTGTGGAGCTCCTCCATGAGACGTATCTGCGCCTCCTGCTCGATGGGCTGGTGGGTGGGCCCGTCCTCCCCTACTCGGAAGGCGTCATGGCTCCACACATATTTGACAGGCAGCTCCATGAGGGCGGCCATGCGTATGGCGGGCTTCATGTAGTCTGAGAATACAAAGAATGTGCCGCAGGCGGCGATGAGGCCGCCATGGAGGGCGATGCCGTTCATTATCGAGGCCATGGTCAGCTCGGCAACGCCGGCCTGGAGGAATGCCCCGGAGAAATCGCCTTTGACGAGCTGGTGGGTCTTCTTGAGGAAGCCGTCGGTCTTGTCGGAGTTGGCAAGGTCGGCAGAGGAGACAATCATGTTCTTCACCTTCTCGGCCAGCACACCCAGGACGGTAGCCGAGGCGTTGCGGGTGGCGCTTCCGGCCTTCTGCACGATGGCGGCGTAGTCGATTTCGGGAAGCTTGCCGTTGATGAAGTTGTCAAGCTCCTCGGCCAGGGCGGGATTGGCCTTGGCCCACTCCTCTTCCTGGGCGTGGCGCTTGGCGACGATTGCGCGCAGCTCGGCGTTGCGGTCGTCATAGAGCTTCTGCACGTCGGCGGGAATCTTCCAGGGATCGGCGGGGTCGGCCCCGAGGTTCTCGATGGTCTTGGCGAAGTCGGCGCCCGACTTGCTCAGGGGCTGGCCGTGGGTGGAGCATTGCCCCTCGAAGCACTGGCCGTCGGCGGTGACCGCTCCCTTGCCCATCACGGTGTTGCCGATGATGAGGGTCGGGCGCTGCTGCTCGGCCTGCGCCTTGGCGATGGCGTCGGCGATGGCGTCGGCGTCGGTGCCGTCCACCTCAAGCACGTTCCAGTTCCAGGCGCGGTATTTGGCTGCGACATCCTCGTCGTCGACAGCGTCGACCATGGTCGACAGCTGCACACGGTTGCTGTCGTAGAACATTATCAGGTTGTGGAGGCCGAGGTAGCCGGCGATGCGCCCTGCGCCCTGCGAGATTTCCTCCTGTATGCCTCCGTCGGAGATGAAGGCGTAGGTCTTATGGGCTACCACATCGCCGAAACGCGCCTGGAGGAAACGCTCGCCGATTGCGCATCCGACGGCCATGGTGTGGCCTTGCCCCAGCGGGCCGGATGTGTTCTCGATGCCCCTGTGAGGGTCAAGCTCGGGATGGCCCGGGCAGACACTGCCCCACTGGCGCAGCTGCTGAAGCTCCTCGATGGTGAATTTCCCCGTCAGGGCCAGCACCGCGTAGAGCATCGGAGACATGTGGCCCGGGTCGAGGAAGAAGCGGTCGCGGGCGATCCACTCGGGATCGTCAGGATCGGTCACGAGGAACCGGGAATAAAGCACGTTGACGAAGTCGGCACCGCCCATGGCGCCGCCGGGATGGCCCGACTTTGCTTTCTCCACCATGGAGGCTGACAGCACCCTTATGGTGTCTGCCGCGCGGTCGATAATGGTCTTGTCCATAAAAAGTGTTTATTGGTAAGGTATCCACGCGTTGAACACGGGAGAGGCCCCCGATGTTCACGCGTGGAATTCGGTTTTGTCAAAATCAGAGGGCGTTCTCCAGCTCCGACTCCTCTTCAACCGGGATGTCGGTGTTGACATTCTTCGAGCCGATGAGGCCGTAGAAAAGGAGGTAGCCAAGACAGGCCACAATCAGCCAGTAGGAGGCCATGTAGCCTGCGCTCTTGGCGATGACCTGCTGCACCAGGGGGATGATGCCGCCGCCGACAACCATCATCATGAAGATGCCGGAAGCCTGGGCGGTGTACTTGCCAAGTCCCTCGACGGCGAGGTTGAAGATGCCGCCCCACATCACTGAGGTGCAGAGACCGCAGACGATGAGCAGGTAGGCGCTCACAGGCACACGGGCGGTGATCACCGCGCCGGTCTCGGCGTCGACCGAGCTGTAGATGAAGTCAGGCACGGGCAGGGTCACGGAGGAGGGAATCAGGATGGCGCCGAGCACCAGGAGCATGGCCGTGGTGGAGACCACTATGAGCTGCACCTTGGAGGACACCACTCCGGAAATCACCGAGGAGAGCAGACGGCCGCAGAGCATAAGCAGCCAGTAGATGGCGACGATGGTGCCGGCGATGGCCGATGCCGCGCCTACTACTCCCGCGCCGCTGGCGCTCTGGTCAGAGAGGTAGAAGTTGAGTGTGCCGGGGATGCCCACCTCGACACCCACATATATGAAGATGCCGACAACGCCGAGGACGGTGTGGCGGAAATTCCAGGGAGAATGGCTGTATTTGGGCTGCACCTTCTTGCCGCTTGTCTTGTTGGGCTCGGGAATCGCCACGAAGGAGATGACGATGAACGAGGCCACGAACACGCCGATGGCAATCCAGAGAAGGGGCTCGACGGTCGACAGGGTGGTCGACTTTGACAGCTCGCCGACCAGCACACCCACGAAGAGGGGGGTCAGGGTGCCGGTGAGGGAGTTGAACGAGTTGCCCACCTGGAGGAGCTGGTTGCCCTTGTTGCCGCCGCCGCCGAGGAGGTTGAGCATCGGGTTGACAACGGTGTTGAGCATGCAGACGCAGAATCCGCAGATGAAAGCGCCAAGGAGGTAGACGGCGAAGTTGAAGTCCATGCCGCCCGGCTGGAGGCTGGAAATCCACTGCACGAGCAGACCGGCCACACCCACGGCCATGGCCCAGAGGGCGGTTTTCTTGTATCCTATTTTCTGGAGGAGCTTGCCGGCGGGTATGCCCATGAAGAGGTATGCCAGGAAGTTCATCATGTTGCCCATCATTCCGAGGACGGAGTTGCCCTCATACTGGTATCCCCAGATTGTGCCGATGGGCGCGGCGAGGTTTGTCACGAACGAAATCATCGCGAAGAGGAAGCACATCGCGATAATGGCTATCAGGCGTCCGTTTCCTGAAGTCTTTGAGGCTGTTGTGGAATTTGCCATTGTTCAGTTTTTAGGTGTTAAGGTTGGTAAGAAGGTTATTTGATTTATTCCAGTTATGTGGTGATTTATATCTCTTGCCGGGCAGGAGGAATGGCGGCCGCGCGCGGTCTGCCGGCCTGCCCTGGGCTATTTCCCGCAAAATTACGAAAAAATCCCCAAGCGTCAATACTCTCTCGGGCCGAAAATGGCCGAACCCACCCTTACCAGGGTCGAGCCGCAGCTCACAGCCAGGGGGTAGTCGTCGCTCATACCCATAGAGACGGTGGAGAATCCGCGCAGGTCGGGACACATCGCCAGGATTTCGTCGTAGGCTGCGCGTATCGCCCGGAAGTCGGCCTCGACGCGGGCCTGGTCGTCGGTGTTGGAGGCCATCCCCATCACGCCGCACACATGCACCGCCTGCAGGTTCTCGAACCCGCGCTGCGCGAACCAGTCGAGCAGTTCGTCGGGGCTGAAACCGAATTTTGTCTCCTCCCGGGCCACATGGAGCTGCATCAGCACATTCTGCACGATTCCCTGGCGGGCGGCCTCGCGGTCGATTTCCTCAAGCAGGCGCACCGAGTCGACACTCTCGATGAGGGCCGGGCGCAGGCGCAGCAGCTGCCTGACCTTGTTGGTCTGCAGATGGCCTATGAAATGCCAGCAGTAATCATCTGTGCCAAGCTCGGCCACCTTGACGGCCAGCTCCTGCACACGGCTCTCGCCGAAAAGCCTCTGCCCCGCCGCCCGGGCCTGGCGCAAAGCGTCGACCGGGTGGAACTTCGAGACAGCGACAAGCCCGACCCCGCCGGGCAGTGATTGCCTCACAGAGTCGAGCCTGGATTGTATGGATGTCAGTGGCGACATGGCTTGTCAGTTGGCTTCTGCCTCGGCGGGCTTGCCTGACAGGTCGGCGCCGTAGACATCGAGATAAGCGGTTTCAGAGATGGAGACGATGTCGAAGTCGGCCATGGTGCCCTTCATTCCCTCCATGAAATTGTCGTAGGCGTGCTTGAAATTGTTGCCGGCCACGAGTATCAGCGACACTGACTTCTTCTCTGCGGCGGTCTTCTCGTCGATGGTGATGAAGGCCACTTTCACGAGATACCATTTGTCGGCCGAGTCATCGCGGAAGATTTCGGCGATCTTGGTGCTTTTGGCTGAGGAGACCACGAAGTCGCCCGAGATGAACGGGGCCTGCTCCTTGGTGATACGGGCCACCGCCTCGGTGATTGAGAGAGAGTCGGCCAGGAACACGTCGGTGACCTTCTTGACGGCCCCGTTTTCCTGGAGTTTATCGTAGCGAACCTTGCATTCAAACCAGCTTGCCATATTTTTTGTTGGATTTATTGGGTTAATCAATGGAAATTGTTAAATTTGCCCCAGGCACGCTTCCATGAAGAAAGCACCCGGAGGTAAACGACTACAAAGTTACTCTGAATTTTCAACCCGTGCAACATTAAATCCAGATAAATAATGGCCGCATCCCGACATGACAACCATGGCTCCCGCCATCCAGGAGGATTCCTCAGGCGGGTGGCCGACCTCTACGCCGGAGGGTTCAGGGAGATGACGGTGGGCCGCACGCTGTGGGCGGTGATACTCATCAAGCTGGCCATCATGTTTCTGGTTTTCAAGCTGTTCTTTTTCCCCGACTGGCTCGCCCGCGATTATGACACCGACGACGAGCGCGCCCGGGCCGTCAGGACCGCCCTGACCGACCGACAGAGAGACGGCGACACCGACAACGAATCAACCCTAAACGACAACAACTTAAATCTTCTGCCTGATGAATGATTTGCTAAGCACGGTCGACTGGTCGAGGGGCCAGTTCGCCCTCACGGCCATGGTCCACTGGCTCTTCGTCCCGCTGACAATCGGCCTGTCGCTGATTGTGGCGATAATGGAAAGCATCTATCTAAAAACCAAATCCGAGAAATGGAAGAGGCTGACCAAATTCTGGATGCTGCTCTTCGGCATAAACTTCGCCTGCGGCGTGGCCACAGGCATCATCCTCGAGTTTGAGTTCGGCACAAACTGGTCCAACTATTCCTGGTTTGTCGGCGACATCTTCGGCGCTCCGCTCGCCATCGAGGGGATAGCGGCCTTCTTCCTGGAGTCGACCTTCATCGCCGTGATGTTCTTCGGCTGGAACAGGGTCAGCCCCCGGTTCCACCTGCTTGCCACCTGGCTGACATCCGTGGGGGTATGCCTCTCGGCCTACTGGATCCTGGTGGCCAACGCCTGGATGCAGTATCCCGCCGGGATGGAGTTTGACCCCGCCCAGATGCGCAACGTGATGGTGTCATTCTCTGATGTGGCGCTGTCGCCTGTGGCCGTCAACAAATTCTTCCACACGGTGTTGAGCGGCTGGGTACTCGGCGCGGTGTTTGTCGTCGGTGTCAGCTGCTGGTTCATCTGGAAGAAAAGCAACCTCGGTTTCGCCAAGGACTCAATGAAAATCGCGTCATGGGTAGGCCTGGCCGGGATAGTGCTGACCATGTGGACCGGCGACGGCTCAGCCGTCGAGGTGGCCAAAGTGCAGCCCATGAAGCTCGCGGCGATGGAGGGGCTTTATGACGGCGCCACGGGGCAGTCGCTCGTCGGCTTCGGCATCCTCGACCCGTCAAAGCAACGGACCGACGGCAAAGACCCGATGCTGATGGAGGTTTCCATCCCCAAAGGGCTATCGATACTTGCCACCCACAATCCCGACGCTTTCATCCCCGGCATCAACGACCTCATCGAGGGACGCGAGACAGGGCCTGACGGACAGATGGCCCAGACATTGTCTTACGCCGAGAGAATCGAGGCCGGCAAACGCGCCCAGGAGGCCCTCCGGCGCTATGACGCGGCCTCATCGGCAGGCGACAAAGAGGCCATGGAGGCCGCCGAGCGCGACCTCAAGGCCGACTTCGGCTACTTCGGCTACGGCTATCTCTCATCGCCCGACGAGGCTGTGCCGCCTGTCGCGCTGACATTCTACGCCTTCCGTGTGATGGTGATGGCCGGGGGCTACCTGTTGCTCTTCTTCATCGTGATGCTCTTCCTGAGCTACCGCAAGCCGCGCCATCTCGAAAACCGCTGGCTGGTGTTCTTCGGCATACTGACCATCCCGGTGGTATGGATAGCCAGCGAGGCCGGATGGATTGTGGCCGAGATGGGCCGTCAGCCATGGGTGATCCAAGACCTGCTCCCCACCCGGGCGGCGGTGAGCGCCATCCCCTCCGGCTCGGTGCAGCTCACCTTCTGGATGTTCGTGATTGTCTTCGCCGGACTGATGACCGCCGAGGTCTCCATCATGTGCCGCGAGATCTCAAAGGCTTCGCGCCGCGACATCCTCGCCGGAGAGGAGGCATGACACACCGCCCAGACCATAATTCACAAGATTCATTAACGATTAAAATCTCTACAAAGTGGAAGCTTTACAGATATATTGGTGGTTTGTCATCTCGCTGCTTGGCGGCCTGCTGGTCTTCCTGCTGTTTGTCCAGGGAGGACAGACGATGATATGGCAAACCCGCTCGATTGAACGGAAATCACTGCTGGTCAACGCCCTTGGCCGCAAATGGGAACTCACATTCACCACCCTCGTGACTTTCGGCGGAGCGTTTTTCGCCTCGTTCCCCCTCTACTATTCGACAAGTTTCGGAGGAGCCTACTGGCTCTGGATGCTCATCCTGCTCAGTTTCATCCTCCAGGCCGTGAGCTATGAGTTCCGCTCCAAGCCGGCCAACATATTCGGCACTCCGATCTATGACATGTTCCTGTGGATAAACGGTTTCTTCGGGTGCGTGTTGCTGGGATGCGCCGTGGCCATGCAGTTCTTCGGGGCAGACTTCGAGGTGTCGCGCCAGAGCATCCTCGACGGCGACTCGCCGGTGATTTCGGTGTGGAACGACAGCCACGGGCTTGAACAGATTTTCAGCCTCCGTCCCCTGCTGCTCGGGTTCGCCGTGTTCTTCCTGGCCCGCACACTCGGGGCGATGTTCTTCGCCAAAAGCGTGAAGACCGACGACGAGAGCCGATTCATCAAGGAGATGCGCTCCCGGATTCTGGTCAACGGATGCGTCTTCGTACTGTTCTTCCTGGCATTCCTTTTCGCCATGTTCACCGCCCAGGGTTACACCACCCAGCCCGACGGCACGGTGGTACCCATCGGCTGCAAATACTTCTACAACCTCATCGACCTGTGGTGGCTCGGGGCCGCCCTGCTGCTGGGAGTGCTGATGGTGCTCTACGGAGTGCTTCGTGCAAGCTTCGACAACAGCTTCGCCCGGAAGGCATTCTGGTGGACAGCCGTCGGAGTGGTGATGGCCGTCACCTCGCTGCTCTGCGCCAACGGCTACAACAACACCGCCTTCCTCCCCTCGGTCACCCATCCCCAAAGCTCGCTGACAATAGCCAACGCCTCCTCCACCGAGTTCACCCTCAGGGTGATGGCCTGGGTCACCCTGCTGCTCCCTGTCGTCATCGGCTACATCGCCTATGTATGGCACAAGATGACATCACCCGCCATCTCCGCCGAGGAACTGGCCGGCGAAGACCATATCTATTGACCCCTCCCTGACGGCCATAGGCCGCCAACCTGCAATAACCGACGGCCTCCCGTGGTTCCCCTTACAGACAGGGAATCACGGGAGGCCGTGGAGTGTATTGGCGCGACGCAGGCTGGTCACTTGACCGACAAGGCATCGAGACGCGACAGCGCATAGGCATACGCGCCTATCGAAATCGCGCGGGAAGCCCCGAGACGCGAGAGGCAGACCCCGGTGCGCTTCATCGGGTCGTAGCTCACGGTCTCGTCAGAGCCGTAGACCTTGAGCGGACGGGCCTCACCCTTGACAAACTGCTCGAACTCCCGGGGGTCGTCGAGGTCAAACACCTTCATCTGCACCCGGTTGACATCAGCGCCCTCCAGAGTCTTGAGGCTTGAGCGCAACTCTTTGAGCAGGGCCGGGAGTATGTGGCGGGCCGCCCCGGTGAGCCCTCCGCCAAGCACAATCAGCGAGTCGGTAAGGGTGACGGCGGTAGCCATGGCGTCTCCAGCGGCCTCGCCGAACCGGCGGAACGCCTCGCGGGCCGCTTCACGCTTGGCGGGGTCGGCCTCCTCGTCGTCGGCGATGGCGCAGATGTCGCGCGGCGTAAGTCCGTGGGCGGGATTGCCGGTAAGCTCGCCGTAGACGCGGGTGACAGCCCTGATGGCGGCGTAATCCTCCACCATCCGGCCATGGTCGTTTTTCGACGGGAGGCAGAATGTCTCGACACAGGAATTGTTGCCAAGGTTCAACGCCCCGTTTATCACCGAACCGACACCCAATCCAGTGCCAAAGGTGTAGCCCAGCAGGTTGTGGTACTGGCGGTGACCTCCCATGGCGGCAATCCTGGAGTTGATTTCGGGCAGCACCCCGGCTGTGGCTTCGCCGAACGCAAACAGGTCGCCGTCATTGTTGATGAACACCGGCAGCCCGAAGGTGCGACTCAGGAACGGCCCGAGGGCCACCCCCTGGCGGAACGAGGGGAAATTTGGCAGAAATCCCCCCACGATGCCGTTTGCATAGTCGGCCGGGCCGGGGAAAGCGAAGGATATGGCGTCAGGCTTGCGGTCGAGCCTGTCGATTATCGAGCGGAAGCCCTCCACCATCGTGGCAAGGCAAAGATCAAGGTCATGGGCCCGGGAGGGGAGGGTAAGCGGCTCTACCACGAACTCGCAGCCTCTCATCGCCCCGAACACGAAATTAGTTCCCCCGGCATCGAGGGTCACGACAGTACGTTGGTCGGTATTGTACATTTAAGGGTCTGTTTTTTTTCTAAATTGTAAGGAATTATCAGTGCGAAGTTACTCATAATTTCAGACATTATTTAGCAAAAACCGCCCAATTTATCGACCTGTTGACGCATTCATCATAATATTTCGCATGCCGTGGCCCCTCAAAACCTGCCCCATCACAGATTGTTTCACAATTTTTACCACACCACATTGATTGCCAGCCTGGATTTTTGTCGTATATTTGCGGGGAAATGCCTGTCTACGGCAACACAGTGGCAGGGACTCCCGATTGTCATACCGATTGAAAAACATTTTTTGCATATGAACAAGATAATTCTCTCTTTCTGCTGCGCCGCGTCGGCTCTCGGAGCGGCAGCGCAGATTCCCCTTGACTATTACGCCTCTCTCGACGGCCTGACAGGCCGCGAGCTGAAACAAGCGGTCCATGAGATAGCCATCAACGATGTGAAGATGCTCAGCTACGGTTCGGGCAACACCAAGACATGGTGGGCGTTTTATGTCACAGACATGATTGACGGCGGACTGGTACGCGACCGCTACTCCCCCGACGAGTTCAAGTTTGGCGACCGAGGCTCAAGCGTGAGCGGCATGAACATCGAGCATTCTTTCCCCAAAAGCTGGTGGGGCGGCTCTGAAAACAATGCCTACAAAGACCTCTACAACCTGATGCCTTGCCAGACCACCATCAACAACCACAAGAGCAACTACCCGATGGCCAAGGTCGACGTTGAGTGGCGCGGCAACGGCGTGACCCGTGTCGGCACCCGCTCGGGTGACCCCGAGACCCAGGCCTACCGCTATTGGGAGCCGGGCGACCAGTGGAAAGGGGATTTCGCGCGCGGATACTTCTACATGGCCACCGCCTACCAGGATTTCACCTGGAGCGGCGACCAGTCGGTGAGAATACTCAACACCGAGGCTTACCCCACCCTCCAGGAATGGGCCTACACCCTGTATCTCGACTGGGCACAGGATGACACCGTGGATGAAATCGAGACCGTGCGCAACAACGCCGTGGAGAAATTCCAGGGCAACCGTAACCCGTTTGTCGATTTCCCCAACCTGGCGCAATACATCTGGGGCGACTCCATCGGCGAACCGTTCCATCCGCTGACCTCCGTCAAAAGCCAGGCGTTCACAGGCGGAGCCACCATCCGCGAAAATGCATCCACTCCCGTGGAACTTTACGCCTGCACTTTCCTCGGCGACATGGGCGGCTGCACAGTCGAGCATGCCCCCACCTCAGCCTCAGGCATAAATGTCTGGAGCAACACCACCGACTACGGATGGAAAGCGACAGGCTCGCGCGGCTCATCGGCCAACCTGACCTGTTACGACACCGACGCGACCCTGCTGACCCCTGAGATCGACCTGTCGGATTACAACTCGGCCTGGTTTGAGTTTGAGCATGCCGTCAACTACGCCGTCACCCCCTACTCCGAGCTGAACGTAATCGCCCGCGTCGACGGGGAGGACCACCCCCTGCATGTGCGCCGTTGGCCTCTTGGCAACAAATGGGACTTCTTCGGGTCTTCGGTCGTCGACCTCTCCCCCTGGGCCGGGAAGAAAGTGAAAGTCGGATTCCGCTACACCTCCACCTCTGAGGCAGCCTCGATATGGGAGGTGCGCAATTTCAAGCTTCAGGGAGCCGGACTCAAGTCGTCGACCGGGCATATCGAGCAAGACATGCTTGACCCCGAGGACTCCATGCCGGAGGAATATTTCACAATCGACGGCCGCAGGCTCCAGGGACGTGAGGATGCCCACGGAATTATCATCGTGCGCCGCGGCTCCCATGTGAGCAAGGTGTTCATCCCCTGACACCCCAAAACTGCCGCAGGGCGGCCCCACCACGGATTCCACGGCAAGACAGAAAATTTCAATAATCTTGCTCTCGGTAATCGTAGCGCAGATTCTTGTAAATCTTGTGATTGCGCACTGTAAATTCACGAATTTTTCGTATGAACATAGAGAGAATCAGCCACTTAGCATTATGCTAAATGGCTGATTGTTTTATTGTTGAATAACCGAATCCTTATATCGAACTCACGTTATTTATCTGGCGGTAAAGCAGGCTTTGAGAGTTGATAAAGTGCGATGGGGCTATATCAGAAGCCATTTGTAAGCAGCACAGACATTGATTATTTGTTTATGAATCTCCAATATACGCTCCTCAAAGGCGGTGACCAGAGTCAATTTGTCACATTTGAGAGATGTCCCCGCTTTCACTAAAGCAGAAGTTTCACGATTGAGAGTCTTTTCAGAGGAAATATCATAGGAGACTTGCACAAGTTCTACAACCGTTGCCCGATGACAAACTACGAAATCGACTTCGTAAGAGTCCGTTTTGTGGTAATAGATATCGTAACCAATTCCATATCTTCTGCATAAATTCAAATAAACCAAAGACTCAAGCCTCCATCCAAAATTGTCCTTTGCAAAAGCGTCCTTTCTGGCGTTCATAAGCGACACATCTATGGGGTAACATTTCGCATTACGAATCCGTTCGCTACTTTTGGTGGAATATTTACGTAACTGTTTCAAGAGATAAGCCTGATAAAGGTATCCGACATAATTCTCAACGGTTTTGTCATTTTTGAAATTAAATGTCTTCTGCAAGGCTGTATATACAATTTCGCATGGGGCATTATTCATAAGATGATTAGACAGCGACTTGAAGGCATCTTTATATCTTACCTTAAAACGTTGCACTATGTCTCTTTCCAGAATATTTGATACCAGTGTGTCTATATATTCCTCGGCTGTTTCTTCACCACTGATTATCTCCGGGAAACCGCCTGTCTCCATGTACTTGTCAAATGCTCTGCGGAGTAAAGCGTCTGTTTTTGTCGAAAGATTCGTTGTTACCACTTTCTCCATTTCGCAAAATTCACGGAATGAGAAGGGATACAATTCGATTTCATTATAGCGTCCGGTGAGATATGAGGAAAGCTCGCTACTGAGTAGTTTTGCATTGCTGCCGGTTATAATCACCTTCATTCCGTGCCGAAGCAATCTATTGACAAAAAGATGCCATCCCTCTATATTCTGCGCCTCGTCAAGAAATAAGTGAGTGAAATCTCCATAAATCTGGTAAAGACATTTTAACACAGCGTTCAGATCATCGGCTGACAAACGGATTAAACGCTCATCGTCAAAATTCACATAAGCAAATTTCACCTGAGCTTTGTTCAATACGTTGAAACACAACGTTGATTTCCCACTCCGGCGTACACCTATTACCACTTGAGCCTTTTTGCTCTCAAGTTTGACCATATCTTCTTCTTTTCGTTTGCAAAAACATTGGGAACGAAGTGAGTCAAGCTCCTCTTGTTGGTCACGTAATATCTCAAGCAATATTGAAGTATCCATTAATGTCTTGTTTTTATGGTGCAAAGATAAGAAAACTTCGATAAACCCGCAAAATCCGACATTGCAAACTACGATAATTAGGCATATTTGAAATGCACATACTACGATAAGCCAGTACTCAGGTAGCAACAGTTGGTCTATATCAGCTTCATCATTTCGGAGGCACGATACGGGAGTTTCGGGTTGTCAGAACAACTGCGCTACGGATTTAACATCCCCTCATCTGTAATTTTTGCGGAAAAGGAGTGGAAATCTGACAAAAAAGACTTATTTTTGCAACGGATTTCGCCCTGTCGCCAGAGGCAAAACCTCAAAAAGAACATACGTTTTAAAACATCTATAAACTTAATCGATTAAACTACAATGGCTTACGTTATCACCGACAAATGTGTCGCCTGCGGCACCTGTCTTCCCAACTGCCCCGTTGACGCTATTTCCGAGGGCGACATCTATGTGATCGACCCCGATACCTGCATCGAGTGCGGCACTTGCGCCGAGGTTTGCCCCTCTGACGCAATCATCCCCGGCGAATAATCGACCGAGACACGACAAAACAACGCGGAGGCCGTCCCCTAAGGGACGGCCTCCGTTGCGTTTTGCCTCAGCGAAAGCCGAGCCGCAATCAGCGGGAGACGGGGGCCACGGGGATTTTCTCAACCCTGCGCTCGTGGCGGCCACCTTCAAAGGGGGTGTTGAGAAACGCGTCGACGATGGCCAGGGCGGTGACAGGCTCGATGAAACGGGCCGGAAGCACCAGCACATTGGCGTCGTTGTGCTGGCGGGCAAGCTTGGCTATGTCGACGTTCCAGCAGAGGGCGGCGCGTATTCCCTGATGCTTGTTGAGGGTCATGCCGATGCCGTTGCCGGTGCCGCAGATGGCGATTCCGGGGTAACAGCGCCCCTCCTCCACGGCGATTGCCGCCGGATGGGCGAAGTCGGGATAATCACATGACTCGGTGGAGTGGGTACCGAAATCCTCAAACTCCTTTCCCTGTGATTCGAGGTAACCTTCAATCATGCTTTTCAGCTCATAACCGGCGTGGTCGCTGCAAAGTGCTATTTTCATCTTCATATGTGTCTTAGGGGGTTATTCTTCATTATCCTTAACAACGGGAAGAGCGGTCTGTTCAGCCGGGGCTGCCTCCGGCACGACAGGTTCGATGTCATCGCCGTCCGAGGCTGGTGGCGGCGGCACTCCATCTCCAGATTCCTCAATCTCAAATCCAGGAGGCAGGGCCGGTACGGCCTTCTTCTTGCCACCAAGCGAGAATGTGTAGAACACCGAGAACGACCCGGTGATTATGCCGTTGCGCGCTCCATAGCCGGGTATATACCAAGGCTGGCCGCCTGGCTGCTCAGTCTCATGGAGAATGGCGCGGAAGCGCACGTTCCAGCCCATCGAAATCGGCTTCCAGATTTTCACACGCAGCCCGAAAAGCACATTTATGTATGACACCGAGGAGGTCTGCGACGGGAAGTCGACCGTCTCCTGCTGGCCCCAGTAGCCGTCGGTGATCAGGACATCGCGGAGCTGGTAGCTGAAACGGCTCCAGCCATACCTGATGCCGGCCACAAACTGGTAGTCGGGGTTGCTGTTGTACAGGAAGTTGTAGTTTGCGCCTATCCTGAAATATGGCGAAAGGCCCACATGGTAGGTGTAATTCTGGTTGCTCGGAGTGGAGCTCGCATTACCCAGCCCCACCTCCACCACCGGGATGTAACGGTTGTGGAGGTTGATTTCGGCCGAGAAGCCTACCAGGCCGTAACTCTGCCCGAAAATCCTCATCAGCGGATCCCACAGGTCGACACCCACCGACGCGCTGAAAAGCAAAGGGTTTATCATCTTCGGCACCCGCCCCTGGGTCACGCCGTCAACCGCCACCGTGTCGGGCACCTCCTTTCCGGTGACCGTGTCGACCAGCACCTTGTTACCCTGGTCGTCGGTGACGCTCACCAGCCGCGAACGGTCTATAGAGTCGCCCGGCTGTTTGTTCTCGTTGACCCCGACAAGGTTCTTCGATCCGGCTTTCACAGGGGTAACCCGTCGCTGGGCCGACAGCCCGCAGCAAACCAGGCAGCACAGGAGCGTCAGTATCAAGCGCGACAGTCTCATTCCCCAGCCCCCTCCTGCGGGTCGTCGTCATCTTCGACATCAGTGGAAGCGGTGCGGAAAAAGACCTGTATACGCTCCAGCTCAACATTGGTCACCACCGGGTCAATCACCGCGATGGAGTCAATAAGATGGCGGGTGTACTCCACATCGCATATCACATAGCGGTACATGGCCCCGCATTCACTGGAGGCGAAATAAGGCTCAGCGTCGTAATGAAACGTGATTATGTCGTCAAACGCCGGGTTGTCAAGCCCCTGCAGCTTGTAATCGTAATGCAGGCAAAACGAGGTGGAGCTGACCCCGTCGCGGAACGGGAGATACACCTGGCTGACTTTCTGGCCCGAATGCACCAGCAGGGAGTCGCCGGGCGCGCCCACGCCGCCGAGGTCGAGCGAGTCGAGCGTGACAGAGCTGCCAGTGGCATAGTCATAGAAGCCCATCAGCGGCAACGCGCTGTGGTTGTCGGTGCAGCCGCTGGTGTTGCAGCTCACCGTCAGCAGACCGAGCGGCAGCAGCATCACCGCCGCGAGGCGCAACAGTATGTATGAATGAATCTGTCTCACTCTCAAAAAACGAATCTGTTTCAGTAAGCGCCCCGGGGTCAGAACCGCGACTCTATCTCATAATCGTTGCGGCGCGACGAGTTCCTGACAATCAGCTCGCCGAGGAATCCGGTGAGGAACAGCTGGGTGCCGAGTATCATCGACACCAGCGAGAGATAGAAATACGGCGAGTCGGTGACGAGTATGTAATGCTGGCCAGAGTGCATCGCCCAGAGCTTGTGGGCGCCGACGGCCACCACGGCCACCAGTCCCAGCAGGAACATCAGCGACCCGAGCAGCCCGAAGAAGTGCATCGGCTTGATTCCAAACTTGTTTGTGAACCACAGTGTGGCCAGGTCGAGATAGCCGTTGACAAACCTGTCAAGGCCAAACTTCGTCTTGCCGTATTTGCGCGCCTGATGGTGGACCACCTTCTCCCCTATCCGCGTGAAGCCGGCGTTTTTGGCCAGATAGGGTATGTAGCGGTGCATGTCGCCATAGACCTCGATATGCTTCACCACCTTGTTGCGGTAGGCTTTCAGCCCGCAATTGAAGTCGTGGAGGTTGCGGATGCCGCTGACCCTCCTGGCCGTGGCGTTGAAAAGCTTGGTCGGGATGGTCTTCGACAGCGGGTCATATCGTTTCTGCTTCCAGCCGCTCACCAGGTCATACCCCTCCTGGGTTATCATCCGGTGAAGCTCTGGAATCTCGTCGGGGGAATCCTGGAGGTCGGCGTCCATCGTGATCACCACCCTGCCACGGGCCAGTCCGAAACCTGTGTGCAGGGCGGGCGACTTGCCGTAGTTGCGACGGAAGCTCACCCCGTGTACAGCGTCGGGATACTCCTGCGCGAGCCGACGGATGACCTCCCACGAGCGGTCGGTCGAGCCGTCGTTGACATATATCACTTCATATGTGAATCCATTGGCCTTCATGACCCTGTCAATCCAGGCCTGCAGCTCGGGCAGCGACTCCTCCTCGTTGTAGAGGGGGACGACCACCGAAATCTCCACGGGATATTCTTCGTTGTTCATTTTTTCTTTTATGAGATTTTTCCACGGCTACGCGCCAGGAGGGTCAGGAGCGCTGGCCTCCTCCACCTCCGACCGGCACCTTCACCAGCCGCACGACCGCCGCGAGGAACATTGACAGCACCGACCCGGAGAAGAGCCCGAGCCACATCCAGACCATGGCTATGGTGAATGGTGACGGGGCAAGCCTGCGGTCGATGATTGCCTGGAACTCCTCGGCAAGCTCTGTGCCGGCGCCGGTCGACTCGTTGCGGTAGAACTCCACACCGAGCCGGAGGGTGTCAAGGATGAAATCGGGATAAATCCAACGCATGAAGATGAAGGCCGCCGCGCTCATTATCAGCGATCCGGCGGCGAAGGTCAGTATCCCCTGCATCCACAAGGCCGAATAGGTCACAAGCCCATGGGACTCGACATATGTGCGGCGCAGAAACCGGTAGGCGATGAATGGCACCAGCAGGGCCATCGTCAGCACGACGATGTTGAGCAGCCCGGCCCGCATGGAGGCCACGCTCAGCCCGAATATGGCCGTGAACCACAGGCCGAGCCACGCCCCGTCGCTCCCGGCGCGCTCATATATCGAGCGTGGGGCGCGTCCCGACGCGTTCCCTGCCTGACGGTCATTGCGATTGTTGGATTCCATTGGTGCAAATTTACGAATATTTTTGCTAATTTTGTATCACTATACCTCCGCAGTGAGGTTTTTTAACGGAATAATGCGCCAATTGACTATGAACAACCCTGAAAATCACCAAGACAACCTCAACGGCTCACAGGCAAGCCGCCCGGTGACCACCCCGGTGGTCTTCCCCGACGGGATGAAGACGGTGGCCAACAAGGAATTCGGCGGCGAGCGGGCCCTGTTCGCCACCCACCGGCTCAGGCTTGAGAGCGTGACTTTCCACCCCGGGGAATCGGCCCTGAAATGCTGCTCGGCCATCGATGCCGAGGGATGCGTCTTCGAAGGGAAATACCCCTTCTGGCATGTCGACACCTTCCGCTGCGTCGATTGCCACTTCCTACCCGGAGCCAGGGCGGCGCTGTGGTACTCGCGCAACCTCGAGATGAGCCGATGCCAGGTCGACGCCCCCAAGATGTTCCGCGAGATGGCAAACCTCTCGCTTGAGCATGTCAGGATTCCCGACGCGCAGGAGACCCTTTGGGGCTGCCGCGGGGTCAGGCTCCGCGACGTGGAGGTCGGCAAGGCCGACTACATCTTCTTCCACTGCTCGGACATCGACATCGACCATTACCGCCAGGATGGCAACTACTCATTCCAGTACTGCCGCAATGTCGTGATACGCAACGCGGTGATAAACTCGCGCGACGCCCTGTGGGAGACCGACAACGTGACGGTCTACGACTCCGAAATCAACGGTGAGTTTCTCGGATGGCACTCCCGCAACCTGCGCCTGGTGCGCTGCCGCATCAATGGCACCCAGCCGCTATGCTATTGCAAGAACCTGGTGATGGAGGACTGCGTGATGGGCGACGAATGCGACCTGGCATTCGAGGATTCCGAACTGACGGCGACCGTCAACTCGGCCATCGTCAGCGTGAAGAATCCCCGCACCGGCTCGCTGAAGGCGCTGGCCATCGGCGAGGTGATCCTCGACAAAAACATACTGGCCCCGGCCGACTGCCGGATAGAGACCGAAATCTGACAGATGGAATTTTCAAAGGAGTATTTCGACAAGGCGCCCGACCGGCGCGGCTCCGGCTCCTACAAATGGGACAGCATCCCGGAGCCTGACATGATTCCCCTCTGGGTCGCCGACATGGACTTCAAGACCGCCCCCTGCGTAATCGAGGCGCTGGCCCGCAGGGTCGACCACGGGGTCTTCGGCTACACCCTGGTGGATGACAGCTACTACGAAGCCCTGACCGGATGGTTTGCCAGCCGCCACGGCTACGACATCGATTCCCGCATGGTGATTTACACCTCCGGGGTGGTGCCGGCCATCTCGGCCATCATCAAGGCACTGGCCAAACCAGGCGAAGGGGTCATCGTGCAGACTCCGGTCTACAATTGTTTCTTCTCCTCCATCCGCAACAACGACTGCCGTATCGTGGAGTCGCCCCTGCTCAGGGAAGACCTGTCACCCTCGGAGTTCACCTACCGGATTGACTTCGACGACCTTGAGCGCAAGGCCGCCGACCCGGCCAACACCCTGCTGCTGCTCTGCAATCCCCACAACCCCGCAGGCAGGATATGGAGCCGCGAGGAGCTGGCCAAGGTGGCCGACATATGCCGCCGCCACGGGGTCAGGGTGGTCAGCGACGAAATCCACTGCGAGCTGACGATGCCGGGCCTGGAATATGTGCCCTACGCCACGGTCGACCCCTCGGGGGTCATCTGCCTCTCCCCCTCCAAGGCGTTCAACACCGCCGGGCTGCAGATTGCCAACATCGTCTGCCCAGACGACTCGGTGCGCCGGGCCGTCGACCGCGCGATAAACATCAATGAGGTCTGCGATGTCAACCCCTTCGGTGTCGCCGCCCTGAAAGCGGCCTACACCCCAGAGGGGGCGGCCTGGCTCGACGCGCTGCGCGGATACATCGCCGGCAACTATGAGCTGACGCGCGAGGCAATCGCCCGCGAGCTGCCCGGCTGCCCGATGGCCACCCTGGAGGCCACCTATCTCCCATGGATTGACGTGTCGGCCCTCGGCATCCCCTCGGAAGAGCTGGAGGAGAGGCTCAAGACCGAGGCGAAAGTATGGGTCAACTGCGGCGAGATGTATGGCCGCGGAGGCTTCATCCGCCTCAACATCGCCTGTCCGCGCCAACGGTTGCGCGAGGGGCTTGAGCGCATCTGCCGTTTCCTCGGCAGCCGCGGCTGACCCCGCCGACGCCCATACGGCCCCACCCACAACATCTATACCACAAACCTGAATTTCCACTCTTTGGCAGGAATATCCCAGATACAGAACGGGCAGCCCCTCAACAAGCGGCAATGCCTGATATTGGCCGCGAAACTGTCGTGGCCCGCTATGATGGCGCAGCTGTCAAGCATTGTCATGCAATATATCGACACCGCCATGGTAGGGCAGCTCGGCGCAGATGCCTCCGCCTCGATAGGTCTGATGGCCAGCAGCCTGTGGCTGTTCTGGGGAGTTTGCTCGGCGGCCACGGTCGGATTCTCCGTGCAGGTCGCCCACCGCATCGGGGCCAAGGACTACACCGGCGCGCGGATGGTGCTTCGCCAGGCCATCTGCGCCTGCCTCGCCGTTGGCCTGGTAGTGGCGTTGATTGGCGCGAGCATAGCCCCGGGCCTCCCGCAATGGCTTGGAGGCGCCCCGCAGGTGAGACACAACGCCTCGGTCTACTTCCTGGTGTTCGTGCTGGCTCTTCCTGTCTTGATTTTCAACTACCTCGGTTGCGGCATACTGCGCGCGTCGGGCAATATGAAGGTGCCTGGGGGACTCAACGTGATGATGTGCCTGCTCGACGTGGTTTTCAACTTTCTGCTCATATTCCCATCCCGCGATGTCAGCCTGCTGGGAATGGGATTCACCATCCCCGGGGCCGGACTGGGAGTGCTTGGTGCAGCCCTCGGGACAGTCATCGCCGAGGTGATAACCTCATCGCTTGTGATGTGGTATCTCTGCTGCCGCCAGGATGACATGAGGATTTTCCATACCGGCGAACGCGGCTCGTTCAGGCCCTCGGGCAACATCATCCGCAACGCCGTCAAGGTGTCGGCCCCGGTGGCCCTCGAGCATGCCATCATAAGCGGCGCGCAGATAATGATAACGCTCATCGTCGCCCCGTTAGGGGTGATAGCGATAGCGGCCAACGCTTTCGCCGTGACCGCCGAGAGCCTCTGCTACATGCCCGGATTCGGCATAGGCGACGCCGCCACCACCCTTGTCGGGCAGAGCTACGGCGCGCGCCGGCTCGACCTGGCCAAGAGGCTGGGATATGTCACTGTCGGGATGGGGATGGCCGTGATGACCATAATGGGGGCGATACTCTACGTCACCGCCCCCTATGTGATGGGAATGCTCTCACCGGTAAAGGAGATATGCGACCTCGGCACGGAGGTGTTGCGCATCGAGGCCTGGGCCGAACCGATGTATGCCGCCTCGATCGTGGCATACGGCGTGATGGTCGGCGTGGGCGACACGGTGGTCCCCGCGGGGATGAACTTCGTGAGCATCTGGCTGGTGCGCCTCCCCATCGCGGCGATACTCGCCCGCTCCATCGGGCTTCACGGGGTATGGCTGGCGATGTGCATAGAGCTTACTTTCCGCGGCGTGATATTCCTCGTGCGCCTCATCCGTGGCAGCTGGCTGCGCAACGGCCTGAAGACGGCTCCCGCGGAAGCCCCGTCGTTTGACCCGCAGCCATGAGCCGCGCCGTCACTCCTTCCCCTTTGGCTTTTCGGGCCCGGAGGTCATGGAGAGTATCGGCAGATGCCAGTCCCATTTCAAGGCACACATCCTCAGGGCTATGATTACCAAGGCGCAGGCAATCTGACACCCTACCGCGCCAAGCCCGAGCAGCCCGGCCAGCCAGTAGACCACCCCGCCGGCGATGCAGGCGGTGGCATAGATGTCTTTCCTGAAAAACAGTGGTTGCTCGTTGATGAGGATGTCGCGCAAGACACCGCCGAACGAGCCGGTTATCACACCCATCACCACCGCCACCCACATGGGATAGCCCGTGGCGAGGGTCTTCTGTATGCCGATTACCACGAAAAGCGCCAGCCCCAGGGTGTCGAATACAAACAGCATGCGGTTGTTGCTCACGAGCATCTTGCGGAAAAGAATCACCACGGCGAGGGATATGCCGGTCACGCCGAGGTAGAGGAATGTCTGCATCCAGAAAACGGGGATGTCGAGCAGGATGTCGCGCAATGTGCCGCCACCGATGGCGGTGACCAGGCCGACGGTGTAAGCCCCGAACCAGTCGAAGCGGCGGAATGCAGCCAGTCGGATGCCCGAGATGGCAAACGCGATAGTGCCTATGACCTCAATCGCGGTCAGAAATGTAGTTTCCAATTGACAGCGCAGTTACAGGAGGGTTTTACAATCATTTTTCCTTACGCGTGGCTTCGGTGTAGTATCTGCACCACTCCCTGATGCCGCAATTCAGGCAGTCGGGACGGCGCGCCTTGCAGACGTAGCGTCCGTGGAGAATCAGCCAGTGGTGGGCCAGCGGTATCTGCTCCTCGGGTATGTTGCTCACCAGCGCCTCCTCGGTCTGCCTCGGGGTCTTGGAGCCTGTGGTCAGCCCGATACGCTCCGAGACCCTGAACACATGGGTGTCGACAGCCATCGCCGCGCGGTTCCAGACCACAGAGAGCATCACATTGGCGGTCTTGCGCCCCACTCCGGGGATGGTCAGCAGGTCATCGATGTTGTCGGGCACCTCCCCGCCGAACTCCTCGGTCAGCTTGCGGGCCGCGCCAAGCAGCGATTTGGTCTTGTTGTTGGGATATGACACCGAGCGGATGTAGCCGTAGACCGTCTCCTCGTCGGAGGCGGCCAGCGAGGCCGCGTCGGGGAAAGCCTCGAAAAGGGGCGGGGTGACCATGTTGACACGCTTGTCGGTGCATTGGGCCGACAGTATCACGGCCAGCAGCAGATGAAACGGGGTGTCGTAATGAAGCTCCGTCTTGGGTTCGGGCATCTCGGCGGCGAAACGGGCCAGCACCTGCCGGTAACGTTCCTTCAATGATATGCGGGGCATCGGGCTATGAGGCTTTTGCTATGTT
The DNA here is from genome assembly GCA_958418815.1 of uncultured Bacteroidales bacterium. Taxonomy (GTDB): domain Bacteria; phylum Bacteroidota; class Bacteroidia; order Bacteroidales; family Muribaculaceae; genus UBA7173. Next base: position 56,080 of record CATZGB010000009.1, read on the forward strand.
TTGCTTGGTCTGATGAAGAAATAAAGCTGACCGGGCACCTTCTCCGGCAGCGGCCTGCAAGGCAGGCTTTGGGGAGGAAGAGACCCCTATCAGCCCGCAGGGACGCGCCAAAGCGCGTCCCTGCAATCGGCGTTGCCGCCCGACAATGGGCCAGGCAGGCCCGTCTTTGGCGGCACAGCCGGAATCAGTGGGCGTGGGTGAACTCTTTGAGGAACCTGACATCGTTCTCCGAGAAGAGACGCAGGTCGTTGACCCTGTATTTCAGGTTGGCGATGCGCTCCACACCCATTCCGAGGGCGAAGCCCGAGTAGACCTTCGAGTCTATGCCGCAGGCGTCAAGCACGTTGGGGTCGACCATTCCGCAACCGAGGATTTCGACCCATCCGGTGTGCTTGCAGAATCCGCACCCCTTGCCTCCGCAGAGGTTGCAGGAGATGTCCATCTCTGCCGACGGCTCGGTGAAGGGGAAATAGCTCGGGCGCAGACGTATCTTGGTCTCTGGGCCGAACATCTCGCGGGCGAAGTAGAGCAGGGTCTGCTTGAGGTCGGCGAAAGAGACATCCTTGTCGACATAGAGAGCCTCGACCTGATGGAAGAAGCAGTGGGCGCGCGCCGAGATGGCCTCGTTGCGGTAGACACGTCCGGGGCATACGATGCGGATGGGGGGCTGGGTATGCTCCATGACGCGCGACTGCACGGAAGATGTGTGGGTGCGCAGCAACACGTCGGGGTTGCGCTGTATGAAGAATGTGTCCTGCATGTCGCGGGCCGGATGGTCCTCGGCGAAGTTGAGCGACGAGAACACATGCCAGTCATCCTCGATTTCAGGCCCCTCGGCCACGGTGAAGCCCAGACGGCGGAAAATCTCCACGATCTCGTCGCGCACGAGCGACAGGGGATGGCGGGTGCCAAGCGCGATCGGGCTTGCCGAACGGCTCAGGTCGAGCGAGTCGTCAAGGGTCTCGGCCGACTCGGTGGCGGCCTTCAGGGCGTTGATTTTCTCAGTGGCGAGAAGCTTCAGGGCGTTGATTTCCATCCCGACGGCCTTCTTCTGGTCGGCGGGCACATTGCGGAAATCAGCCATAAGGTTGCTGACCTCTCCCTTTTTCGAGAGATATTTGATTCTGAGGGCCTCGACCTCTTCCGGAGTGGAGGCCTGCAGGGTCTCGATCTCAGCCTTGAGACTATGGATTTTTTCTAACATTCTGTTCAAAAAGCTTTAGAGGCGGACAAATCCGTCAGGCATCCTCTTTGGTTAAACGGGTATTCGGGCGGCCGGCGGGCCGACACTCTCACTCCTCAGTCTCGGCGTCGAGCGCTGAGGCTATCGAGGCGAAAATCTCATCCACCGAGCCGCTGCCGTGGATGGGACGGTACTTCCCCTCCTTGATATAGAAATCGCGCAGGGGTGTGGTCGACTCGTGGTAGACCTTGAGGCGGTTCTGGATGGTCTCGAGATTGTCGTCGGCACGGCCTGTCTGGGCGCCGCGCTTGATCATGCGGTCGACCAGCTCATCCTCCGGCACCTCCAGCCCCACCACATGGTGGATTTTCTGGCCACGTTTCTCCAGGAAGCGGTTGAGCGCCTCAGCCTGGGGGATGGTGCGGGGGAAACCGTCGAGAATCACCCCGTCTTTGGCCTTGGGGTCATTGTCGATGATTTCTTCAAGAATCTTTATCATCAGGGAGTCAGGTATGAGCTGTCCCTGGTTGATATATGTCTTCGCGATCTGACCGATTGGGGTCTTGCGGGCGATATGGTCACGCAGCACCTCACCTGTCGAGATGTGGTGGAGTCCGTAACGTTCGATAAGTTTTTCGCTCTGGGTGCCCTTTCCGCTGCCCGGAGCGCCGAAAATCACAACATTCATTTATCTGTGTTCACAATGTCGTTTACTTGGGAATAGCCCGTTGGAGGGCAACCACGGCTCCGCCGAGGGGAGCCGGGGCGTGTTATCACACCGTCAGAAAGTCGGCGTCATGCCTTGGATTCAGTCGGCCTGCTCCTTCAGGACATAGATGTCCTTGAGGTTGCGCGCGAGGCCGTCAAGGTCAAGGCCGAATCCGATGATGAACTTCGGAGGAATCGAGAAACCGACATAATCGGGCTTCACGTCGCAGCGCAGCGACTCGGGCTTGAAGAGCAGCGTGGCCACCTTCAGCTCGGCGGGGTTCTTCTTCTGCAGGTCATCGAGCAGGCGCTTGATGGTGTGGCCCGTGTCGACGATGTCCTCGACAACGATCACTGTGCGTCCCTCGATATCCTCTCCGAGGCCCATGACCTCCTTCACCACACCGGTGGTCGATGTCCCCTCATAGCTCTTGAGGCGTATGAACGAGATTTCCGCGTCTGTCTCCACCTCCCGGAAAAGGTCGGAAGCGAATGGGAAAGCCCCGTTAAGCACACAAAGGAAGAGAGGACGTTTTCCACGGCACTCTTCGGTAATGGTCTTCGCAAGTTCCTTGACGCGAGCGTCAATCTTCTCTTTAAGGATATAAGGCTCGAAAGTGAGCCCGTTATATGTGACTTCTTTCATCAGGTTGGAATAATTGTGCAAAATTAAACAATTTTTCCCCACTTCCCAAACCGCCACCCCGATTTTTCCCAAATTTTAATCCATATGAGTGTTCCATATGAGTGTTCCATATGAGTGTTCCATATGAGTGTTCCCAGAATCATACCCCTATGTATGGTTCGCCCACGAATCCGTAGGATTCCTTAACTATTAGCCGGGGGTTGGCGGCCGACAGGCCGGTAACCCCCGGTAAATACGCCAGGCGTGGGATTCTGAAAGAATCTTTTATAGATGTTACCTTTAAATGAGGTTGCCTATATAAAAGATTCTTTCAGAATCACACCCATAATGTCAGCAACCCCGGGTTTACGCGTGGTCGCCCGCAAGGGGCTTCCACGCGCCAACCCGGAGCTAATAGTTAAGGAATCCTCCAGATTCGCTGTCGGATTCAATGCATACCAATATGGATTCGATGCCGGATTAGTGTGTGGTTTGGTCGCATCAGTCAAACGTGTTTAACTGACTGGTTTGAGCGAGTTTATGCATTGGCATACCCCCCTCATCCCAGTGAATGTGCCAGCTGGCCGAGGAAAACACAAAGTCAAATAGAACCCGGAAGTTTTTACCGGACAGCAGTCACTTTTTTTCAGAAAAAATCACAGATACCGTAGACAAACAGCACACCCTTAAGAACGGGCACGGCCCGCTCCTAAGGGTGTTTGTTGGATTTCTGTCAGGTCGCGGTTATTTTACCACTGTCTTAAGGATGTGCCCTGCGGCCTTGACGATGTAGACCCCGGGGGCCAACGCGATGGTCTCTCCGGCCACGGCGGTTCCTGAGCGCAGCGCCAGTCCGGCCATGTCGTAGACAGTGTAATCGCATTCCGACCCGAAGAGCAGGCCGCCTGCGACAGCTCTCACCTCGGGGGTTGCAGCCCCTTCGACAGCCATCACCGAGGATGTCCCTGTAAGGACAAGGGGCACTTCACGGCTGAGGTCGCCAAGCTTGGCCGTCAGGACATACTCTCCGATGGCTCCCGCGACAGGGGTCACATTGTCACCGTCGAAGCTGAACGCTTTGCTGTCGCCGCTCCATTCGACCCCGTTAGACACGCGGAACGCCTTGGAGACCTGTCCCATATGGTCGTCAGAGTCCAGGAATACCGTGGAGGCGTAAATACGCGCGTAGTCATCATCGGCGAATCCCGACAGCATCGGAAGCATGTCGTCACTGCGTGACCAGCCTTCGCCGAAGTCTGTTGCGGCAAGCTCAGATGTCAGCAGCGCGCCATCCTCAGCCTCAAGGTCGTGGATGACCTGGCGGTCGTAATATGCCGCGTCAAAAGAGGTCTTGTTGCTTCGGCCTACGAAGACACCGATATTGGCAGGGGCCTCAATCGTGCTGACCACGCGTCCGGCCTGGTAGACACGCGTGAGCGTGGTGGTTTTGGATGAGAGGTCATAACTGCCGACTATTCCACCGGCATTCTTCTCCGCCGTCACGGTGCCCATATTGTAGGCATCGGTCACAATGGGGTCGCCACGTCCGACGATACCGCCGGCACCTGCCGTCGTGGAGCCGAGCGAGCTTTTGGTGTTGCTCACATTGCCCAGGTTGAACGACCTCTCGACCACCGGCTGCGAGCCACGGCCGATAATGCCTCCGGCGGTGGAGCTGGTAGCGGTCACATTTCCGGCGTTGTAACTGTCAGACACCGTCATGTTGGTGTAAGCGTAACCCAATATGCCCGCGATTTCCGTGCCGCCGTTTACCTCACCGAGGTTACGGGAGCCTGTGATGGCGCTTTCTTTGCTGGCATATCCGGCGACACCACCCACATCGGTGGTGCCGGTGACCTTACCGGCGTTAACACCTCCGTCAATGACGGTGTTCACCATATTGCCGACGATACCGCCGGTCTTGGTGGTGCCGGTGACAGCGCCATTGTTGCGCACATCCACAATACGTATCTCCGCGCCGTTGGCATATCCCACGACACCTCCGGTCTGTGATTTGCCGGTGATGCCACTGTTGTTGACACACTCCTGCACCAAGGCCGAGCCTGTGGCCTGTCCTACAAGGCCGCCAAGGTTGGAGGTTGAAGCCGACGACAGCACCTCACCATTGTTCACGCAATTCTGCAGCGTGCCGGCGAGAATGCCGACCAACGCGCCGACACTGCCCTTGCCGCTGATTGAGGAACCGCCGCCGATGGCAAGATTCTTGACCACACCGGAGGCGCCTACACGTCCGAAAAGTCCGACTCCGTCGACAGTCTCCTCGACATATATGTTGTCAATCATCCGGCCTCCGCCGTCAAAGATTCCGTTGAACTCGACAAGGCCGTTGCCGGCGATCGGCGTGAACTGCGCGCCATCCATGTCTATGTCGGCGGTCATCAGGAAATGTTTCCCCGCATAATCCTGGCCGGAAGCGGCCATGTCGGCGGAAAGCTTATCGAGGTCGGCAGCCGACTCAATCAGATAGGGGCTTTCGGCAGTGCCGTCACCGTTGAATATGTCGGCCAGCGCGGCAATCGACAACGAACGGCTGCGGCCACCGCCGAGCGTGGCCGTCAGCTCATCCTTGACATAAGTATCGGTGTTTGTCACAATCAGCTTGTCTCCTGAGATGCTGAACGCCACACCATCCTTGAGCGACCACACAAGCCCTTCGGCCACCGCGAGGGTCGCGTCAGCGGCAAGCTGCTCACATCCCATCCCGTCGGCAAACCATACTGGCATGGAAGCCAGGCGCGAGGCCTCCTCGTCGGCAAACATCGCCAATCGGGGATAACGCCCGTCGGCTGCCAGCCATTTCCCCTCCATATCTGCCACGGGGAGCGTGGCGACGGTCAGGGAGGCGGTAGGAAGCGCCGTAACTCCGTCAAACGGCGTGCCCGACATTACTATCTGGCTGTCATAATACACATTTTCAAACGTGCCGCCGGCATCCTTGCCTATCGCGGCACCCGAGTTGTCGCGCGAGGCCAGGACCTCGATCTGCCCGAGTGACAACGCGTTGGAGACCACGCCGCCCGCCTTGCTGTCAGTGACGATTCCAGCCACCTCAGAGCCTGCAGACAACCGGCCCGTGTTGATCACATTCTTGACTGTCCCTTTGTTGAGACACACAATGCCGCCGACGGTCTTGGAACCTGAAGGGCCTCCCGCCACATCACCATTGTTCTGGCAGTTCTCCACCAGGCCCTCGTTGTGATACACGATTCCGGCCATGGCGCCACCATTTCCGGTGGCCGAGAGCCGTCCCTCGTTGTAGCAATCGATTATGCGGCTGTCGCCATAAGCCACATACGCTATGCCGGCCGAGAAACCGGTGGTTGTCGGGATGTCGGCATAGTTGCGGCAATTCTCCACTGTGCCGTAAAGCACCGCCACGAACGGGGCGAAATTGCGGAAGATGTCAAAACGGCAGCTGCTGTCGACGGTCAGGTTCTTGACAACACCGTCGGAGTAGACCGTGCGGAAAAGCCCGACATTCATCACACTGTTTGTCCGCGAGTCGAGGGCAAGGTTCTTTATCCGGTGGTTTCCACCGTCGAAAACCCCGTTGAACGCAAGCTCGGCCGAATTGAACGCCATCGGGACGAACGCCGTGCCGGCCATGTCTATGTCTGCGGTCATCAGGAAATGCTCGCCGGAGAAGTCAAGCCCTTGGGCATTGGTGGCGTCGGAGAGCTTCATCAGGTCATTGGCGTCTGAGATGAGGTATGGCGACCCGGCGGTGCCCTCTCCCTGGAAAATCACAGGATAGACACTCACCAGCAGCCTCTTCTCACTGTTGCCCAGGTAAGCGTGGAGCTGTATGTCGACCTTCTTGTCGCCACGGGTAACCGAAATCAGGTTGCCCGACATGGTGGCCGCGGAGTTGCGGTTCATCTCCCATTCCACATCATTGGCGGAGCTGACAGAAAAGTCAGAGGTCACCTTGATGGCGCGGTCACCGTCAGACAGGAATATAGGAGTGGCCCCGAGTATGGCCGCCTCGGTGTCGGCTGTGTTGGCCAGGCGGGGATACATGCCCTCGCTGAATACCCACACCGTATTGTCGAAACCCTCGATTCCGGCGGCGGAAGTAAGCTGCGCCGTGGTGAGGCCGTTTGACTGGCTGCAAACGCCTGTGATCTGGGAATCATACCAGGAGTTGACAATGGTGGCTCCGGTATGATTGGCCCCGACAAGCTCCACACCCTCATGGCGCGCGGTCATGGCTGTGAACATCGGCCCCATGTTGAGGCTGTTCTCGATGACCAGCTCGGAGTTGTCGGTCGACACCTGCCCGACAAGGCCACCCACCGAAGTGGAGTAGACATTGTAGACGGTGCCCACATTGTAGCAGTCTTTTATCTTCGCGCCCTTCTCGAAAGAGTTGGTGAGCGCGCCGGATGTCCCGGTTGACGATATGTAGCCCGAGTTCCAGCAGCGCAGCATCTCACAGCCGCTCAATGTGCCGGTGATGCCGCCGCAATTGTTCGCGAGGCTGCCGGAGATGGCTCCGGTGAAATAGCAGTCATGGATGTGGGGCGAACTGTTGAGCTTTATGGTGACTCCGGTGATGCCGCCAAACTGCACGTTGTTCTGGTTTGGGGCAGTGGAGACGATGTTGACCGAACTGCCGCAACTCTCCACCTGGCCGTAGTTCTGGCCAATCACACCTCCCGCGTTGGAGGTAGATGTTATGGAGCCTGAGACGGTGCAACCCTTCACGAGTCCTTTGTTCTCACCCACGAGTCCTCCCTTGTAACTGCCGTCGAGCGACTCAAACACGCCGTTGACCACATGGCAGTTCTCGATGAGCCCTTCAGATGCCGCCGCCATGAATCCGGCGTATGAGTTGCTTGTGGTCAGGGCGGGCTGGGTCAGGGTGAGGTCTTTCACCACCCCGGCGGGGCCGACGGAGGCGAAAAGACCTACATGTTTCTTGTCGGAATTGAACTTAAGGCCTGTGATGCGATGGCCGTTGCCGTCAAATGTCCCGGCGAACTTCTTTGGCTGGTTGGCCCCGGTATGGCCGATCATCGGGTTAGAGCTTACCGTCAGGTCGGCTTCGAGACGCAGGGTCATGCCCGCCATGTCATTACCGTCGGTGACCAGCTGGGCCAGCTCATCGAGGTCGGCAGCCTTGGTTATCAGATAAGGGGTCTCGGCGGAACCGTCACCGCCGCTGAATGTCTGCGCCAGGGCCGACAGCCCCATCATCGCGCCGGACGATAGCAAAAGCAGTATTCGTTTCATCGTATAGTGGTTTGATTGTTAATCGGCCCCCATGACTGGCAATGGAGCCTGGATTGGTTATCGTTTGAGGTATTTGACCGTCTCGCTGCGGGGGCCTGAGACAACATTCACGATGTAGAGGCCAGGGGCAAGAGAGCCGGTGTCGGGGATGAACTCGTCGCCGCAGCCCGAGGGGCCGGCCTCGGCCACCAGCGCGGTAGCCCCGTCGATGGTGTGGAATGTGAGGCGCGTGGAGGCCGACTGGCGGTAATGAAGCACCCGCAGCTGGCCGTCGACCATCTGCACAGAGAAATCGTCCTCCACAACCGACGGCACTCCCGACTGGGAGGCGAAATGGTTGAGGACATACACAAGCCCGGCATACGCGTCTATCTTGCCGTAGCCCCAGGTGTTGCCCGGCTGGTCGCCTGTGAACTCGTCGTGGCGGGCTGTGGCGGCAAACACCTCCCGCAGGTTGTCGGGCGTGAGCGTCGGGCAGGCCTGGAGCCAAGTCGCCACGATTCCGGCCACATGGGGGGATGCCATCGAGGTGCCCTGGTACACCCCATAGTAATATGTCTTGCCGTTCCACTGACGAGTCGCCACCTGTTCTGTCTGCGAATTGTTGCCATTGAAGGCCGACACGATAAGGCTTCCGGGGGCGGCGATGTCAGGCTTCATGCGCCCGTCCACTGTCGGCCCGACATTGGAATACGGGGCGATGTCATTCATCGGGAATCCCGACTCGTAGAGGGAGCCGTCGAGCTTCACCACATTGTTGCGGGAGCTGTAAGAGGCGACGGTGATGATGCTCTTGCCGACACCTCCGATTTCACATGTGCCATACATGTTGTCAGGCACATCCATCACCGGCAGATGCTGCAGGAAACAGCAATAGTTCTCGTTGGCCCACGCATGCACCGTCGACCCGGCATCTGCCGTCACGATTACAGCTATCACCTTGGTCGGGCGGTAGTCGGTGATGGCCAGCTGGATATGCGCCATGGGGCGGTCGTTGAGCGGGCTTCGCTGTGTCACGATCGAGAAATATCCGCCCGACTCGTCATACGGCTGTTGCAGGGTGATGGTCCCGCTGTAGTCGTTGGCCGCGTTGAAGGCCCGGCTCTGGTAGACAGGTTCCATGGTCTCCTTGTCGACAGTGCAGACCCTGACCTTCATGTTGGCCCCGGGTTCTCCCCATATCTGCAGCTCGCCGATTCCCGACATCCCTTCCAGGAAACCGATTCCGGCGAAAAGCCTGTCGTCGCTGTCAGCCATAGTCTTCGAGATGTGCATGTTTATCAACGCGTTGTTGCCGGCCGCGCCGACCACGATGCGTCCCTCTCCGGTCAGCTCGTCAATCATCTGGTCGCGCAACGAAGACCCGTCGTGGGGCCCCATCTCCGTTCCCAGGCTCATGTTTATGACAGCCGGCTTGTCGGCCTCGTCTGCGTAATCGAAGATGAATTTTATGGCGTCGGAAATCCCGGTGTCTATATCCTTGAAGGAGGAGAACACCAGGTCTGCGTCATATGCCACCCCGTGGTAGGGGCTCTCCATGTCTGACCCGGCGGCAATGCCCATCACGTGGCATCCATGAGAATAATACGCCATATCGGTGCCCCTGGCCGTTATACCCTCCTGTGTGTCATAGCAACTGCCATAGGTGTAAGGGGCAGGGGGCACCCCGGTCTCATCTGCCTGGCACCATACCCGCTTGATGCGCAGCGTGGTGCCGTCCTGGGCGAAAAATGCCGGATGAGTGAAATCCACCCCTCCGTCAATCACCCCCACGATTGTCCCTTTCCCTGAAAACGGAGTCTCGAGCGGGGGAGTCGCCGAATGGATGTCGGTGACCCTGGTGTCGGTCCTGGCGGCATCCATGAGCATCTTGGCGGGCTGTGCCGCCTGCACACATTCAACCGACTCCAGCGCCGCCACGTCATAGACGCGGTCGGCCGGAATCAACGCCGTCAGTATCGACGGGGTGACCGTCTGCACGGTCACTCCCAGCATCGCCAGGGAGTCGACGCAAGAGGGATCGTTGTATTTCACATAGGCATTGATTACCCCGGGAAGACCTGCCCCCGTGGCATCATTGACTTGAATTGACGCCCGCTGGCGGGCCATCAGGTCCATAATGGTGTTGGATGTGAGCTTTGCCGTATCGGCGGCATGCACCATAAATGAGGACATTAGCAGCAGTAGCGAAATTTTTCTCATAATGGATCCGAGCTGAGTGATTGGTATTGGATATTCGCAAATATAAACATAACTTCGCTCTTCACTCTTTAGCTTTTGTTAATTATTGTTAACAAGTCAAACAAATTGACTTTTATCAATCACAAAACCACATCATCTATGCACAATGGGCTATTTTGAAACTTTTAACCGCCAAAATGACAAAACAGCAACTATCTTATCACAAAATTTTCACAAAACACGACAAACGCAACCGTTGAGGATTTTTTACTATATAATCAAGGTGGATTAAAGGAAAATTGCGTAAATTTGTGGCCAAGTATATTCCGAGACATCCGACGATCAGTCAATGAAACTATTCACCAACGAACAGATACGCGCCATCGAGCGCCACACCATCGAGTCCGAGGGCATCCCCCCCGGGGAAATCATCGAGCGGGTGGCCGAAGGGGTGGCCGACGAGATAGCGGCGCGATGGCGCCCGTCAAAACCCACAATCGTCTTCGCCGGCCCGGGCAACAACGGGGCCGACGCGCTGGCCACGGCCCGTCTTCTCCATGACCACGGGTTCCGCCCGGCCATATACCTCTTCAACATCGGCGGTGACAAACTTTCAGGGGAATGCGCGGCCGTGCGCGACCGCCTGCTCGAGGCTGTCCCTGACGCTGATTTCCACGAGGTGACAAGCCGTTTCACTCCGCCCGACATCACGTCGAGCCATCTCATCGTCGACGGACTCTTCGGCGCGGGCCTGCGTGAGGAGCTGCGCGGCGGATTCCAGTCGCTGGTGCAGTATATCAACGAAGAGAAGCCCACGGTGGTCTCCATCGACCTCCCCTCGGGAATGTTCGGCGACTGGAACCCCCGAATCGTGAACCGCAACACGATACACGCCACTCTGACGCTGGCCATACAGTTTCCACGCCTCTGCTTCTTCATCCCCGACAATGCCGAACTGGTCGGCGAATGGAAGACACTCGACGTGGGGCTGAGCCAGCAGGCGATAGCCTCGCTCCCGGCGGAGTTCTGCCTGGTGGAGAAACGCGACATACACCGCCGCCTGCGCCACCGCAAGGAGTTCGCCTCAAAGGCCGATTTCGGCACCGGGATACTCTACGCCGGCAGCTACGGCATGATGGGAGCCGCCGTCCTGGCGGCAAAAGGGGCATTGCGCGGAGGCATCGGCAAACTCACCGTAAGCTCCCCCAAATGGGGCTACCAGATACTCCAGACCGCAGTCCCCGAGGCTATGTACCGCAACAACCGGGGAGACGCATGCCTGACCGAAATCCATCCCGAACGCGACTTCTCGGCCATCGCTATCGGCCCCGGCATCGGCACCAACGAGATGACCGTCAAGGCCCTCGAGGATTTCCTGTCGAGCATCGACAAGCCTGTCATCCTCGACGCTGACGCGCTCAACTGCATCGCCCTGCGTCCGGCCATGCTCAACAACATCCCCATCCTCTCGGTGATGACCCCCCACGCCGGGGAATTCGACCGTATGTTCGGGCCGCAGCCCTCCTCCGAGGCCCGCCTGCGCAAAGCCATCGAGATGGCCAAATACTACAACATACTGATCATCCTCAAAGGGCGCCACACAGCCATCGTGCGCCCCGACGGCAAGATATACTTCAACTCATCGGGCTGCCCCGGGATGGCCACCCCTGGCAGCGGCGACGTGCTGACCGGCCTGCTCCTGGCCATGATGGCCCAGGGCTACCCCGCCGAAATCGCCTCCATAATCGCCGTCTACATCCACGGAGTGGCAGGCGAGATGGCCCAGGCCGAACAGGGGGAATACGGGGTCACCGCCGGCGACATCGCCGCCAACATCGGCCGCGCCATACGCGAGACAATGAAATGACCCGGCAAGCTCCCTCCGCATCAACAAGCCACGCGTCAACCCTTCACAAAACGACAAAACGATGAAACTTCCCCACATACTCCTTCTCGCCGCCTTCACCCTGGCCCCGCTGACATCCAACGCCCAGCAGGCACAGCGCCTGTCGGCCACCAAGGCCAACGACTACGGGCTGGCCTACTCGCTGCCCAAGACGATGCTGAAGGTGACGCTGGTCGCAGAGGTCACCGTCAGGAAACCCGGCGAATTCTACCGCTACGCCCCGAAATACCTCAACGTCTCCAACCCCATCACAAAGGAGACCCATTCGGCCAAGCTCGACAACGCCATCATCAGCTCCTACGGCATACCCGACACAGAGGAGACATACTCAATACAGTTCAAGTCGGGCTATCCCGTCTATGTCACCCTCGACCAGGCCGGACTTCCCCTCGCCATCAACACCGAGGAGACAATCATCACCGACACCCCCGAGATTCCGGAAGCGGTGAAGGCGCAGCCCACCCCGCTTGAGACACCCGCCGCGCGCCAGGTGATAAGCGAGGAGATGCTCCAGAGCCAGTCGACAGCCAAGCGCGCCGAACTGGCCGCACAGGCCATCTTCGCCCTGCGCCAGACCCGCAGCGACCTCATCAGCGGACAGGCCGACAACATGCCACCCGACGGCAGGTCGCTGCAGCTCATGCTCGACAACCTCCAGGCCCAGGAGGAGGCCCTGACCGCGATGTTCCTCGGCACCACATCGGTGGCCACCCAGGTGGAGAGCTTCATCGTCGACCCGGCGGCGCTCGCCGACAATGACCGGTCACGCACCGTGATAGCCCGCCTCTCGGCCATCGACGGCATAGTCGACAGCGACGACCTCTCGGGCACACCGGTGTATCTCGACCTCACCGCCGTCTCCCGTGGGGAGATGCCGGTCAACGACAAGGGGCAGACCCTGACATTCCCCAAGAACGGAATCCCATACCGCATCCCCGGCGAACTCAGCGCCTCGGTCACTTGCGACGGCGAGACCTACGCCACCCGCACCCTTCCGGCCTCACAGCTGGGCATCGTCTACGGACTCGCGCCCAACTCCTTCACCGACAAGAAAGCCCCCATATACATCATCTACGATTCCGCGTCAGGCTCGATCCTGCGCCAGGGTCCGGCACTGCCCGCAAGGTGACCATCAAGTAAAACAGACCCGCATCTCCCGCCCGCTCCCCTCCTTGACGAGGGGGCGGGGGGAACCCCATACAACAGAGACCGCCCGGCTCAGCGCCGGGCGGTCTCTGTTGTATCACAATAAAAATCAGAGAAGAACAACTGATTTTAAAAAATTTTTATTAATTTTGGATTTGTGGTGAGGTCGCATACGTTCTGACTGGGACATCGCCAGCAGTCTTATGGGGGCACCTATCACCCGCCGGATAAGTATCATTTATTTACACCATCACATAACCATCTGATTATTAACATTATTAATCAATTTGCTTACGGCTATGAGTACAAGAATCCTTATCAGTGCCATGCTGGCCTTGTCAGCATCAGTATTCGCCCAAGGCGCAGTGCCGGAAGGCTGGAGTGTGCAACCCAATGACGGCGACAACGTCGAGGAAATCAAGACATTCGTGGTCAAACACACCACCGGGAGGTTCGACACTTATGTCAACCGGAAAGTCATCATCAACGGCACAGACTATGCCATCACCCAGAAAGTCACCGGGACGTATGATGACACCAACACCATAACCCTCCAACAGGAGGCCATAACGGCTGCCGGCACCTACAATGTGGTAATCCCCCGGGGGACTTTCGACTACAACTACAACTGGATGACGGATGAGGGCGACCCAAATCCGGAAATATCCTTCACCCTGACAATCGGCGGAGAGGAGCCTCCGGGGCCTGAACCTGGAGAGTTCACCCCTATCGACAACCCCTATTACACCATTTCCCCCGAGCAGGGAGTGGTCGGCAAAATCCACGAGTTCACCGTCGAATACCAGCGGTCGGCGCTCTTCCCCGAAAGCTACGGCTCAAACAAGCCGGTACTCGTCAATGAGCAGACGGGAGAGACCGTGGCCACTTTCGCCGTAGAGGAGGGGGGAGGAATGCGCGACGTCATCCTCACCCTGCCCGAGCCTTACACTGTGCCGGGACAATACCTGGTCAACATCCCTGACAACGGCATCTGCGGCTATGACGACGTGGACTGGCCCGCGGCCAGCTTCCGCTATGTGATCGACGGCGGCGTGACCCCGGAGGATCCCCAGGAGACCGTGGTGGCATACCCCGAGTCAGGCTCGGCCGTGACTTCGCTCGACGACATCATCCTCTTCTTCCCCAACATTGCCGAGGTCTACGCCAGCGGCCCGGCCAAAGAGAATGTGACCGTGACCCGCGACGGCAACCCGACAGACGTAAAGGTCTCTTTCTATCTCAATTCCTCGACGATGGAGACCGGGGAAATCGGCCTCTCCCTCAATCCTCCCCTGACTGAAAGCGGAGAGTATGAGATTCATGTCCCGGCCCGCGCACTCTCGCTGAGCGTGGCCACCTTCGACAGCCGCTACAATTACGAGTTCTCACTCAAATACACCGTCAAAGGACCGCTTGCCGACGGCACCAAAATCAAGGTCGAACCGCTCACCTACAAGGTCGTGTCGGGCATCGAGCACACCCTTTCTGTCACTTTCCCGGACAATGAGAGCGAATACAGCGGCGTGGCCGCGATTCCGGCCCATGTGGAATATGAAGGTGAACGATTCACCGTGGTCGAGGTCGGGTACCTGTCATTCTCAGAAGTGAGAGGCATCACCTCCATCACCATCCCCGAGACCGTCACCTCCATCGCCGGCGCGGCATTCTGGGAAAGCTCCCTCTCGGAAATCTCCATCCCCTCGTCTGTGACCACCATCGGCGAAAGCGCGTTTGAGAACACCAACCTCACCGAGATTGTCATCCCGGAGAGTGTCACCTCGCTCGGCGACGATGTTCTGAGCCTCTGCGCTTCACTTGAATCCGTGGTTCTCAACAACAACCTCACTGCCATTCCTGCCCACATGGTGTCAGGCTGCACATCCCTCGCCGGCATTACGCTTCCCGCGAGCGTTACCAGTATCGGAGAATTCGCCTTCTCGGAATGCGCCGCGCTCGAAGATGTCAACCTCCCGACAGGTGTCACCGAGATAGGCCGTTTCGCCTTCGCCTACACCCCCGAACTGAAACTCCTGCCGCTGCCTGAAACCGTCACCTCTGTCGGCCACGGGGTCTTCTATCAGAGTGGCATCGAAGAGGCATCCCTGCCGGAAACCATCACGGTCATCCCCGACGGCATGTACCAGTGCTGCGCCAGCCTCAAGGAGTTCGAGATTTCCAGCAGCGTCACCGAAATCGAGCAGGAAGCCTTCTACTGGTGCTTCGCCCTCGACAAAATCACTTTCGGGGAGAATGTCGCTACCATCGGCAACAAGGCGTTTGCCGGAGACAAGGCCCTGACAAGCGTTACGAGCCTCAACACAGTGCCCCCGGCCGGAGCCGCGTTCGAGAACGAAGTGTATCAGAATGCCATACTGTATGTCCCCAACGCCGCCATCGACACCTACAAGCAGGCCGACGGCTGGAAGGAGTTCGGCAACATCATCGGTATCGGTTCAGGTGTGGATGAAATCGGCAGCCAGCCCGCATTCAACGTCACCGTGACAGAAGGTGGTGTCGAAGTCATGTCTGACAAGCCGGTGGAAATCTTTGACGCGACCGGGGTGAAAGTATATTCGGGCGCTCCCGGCGCAATCAGCCTCTCGGGCGGATTCTATGTGATTGTCTCCGGAAACGAGACAGTAAAAGTGATTCTCTGACCTTTGATTCTCGAATCCATCTGCGAATCCGGAGGATTCATTAACTATTAGCCCCGGGTTGGCACGCGGGAGCCCCTTGCGGGCGACCAAGCGGCAACCCGGGGTTGCCGACATCAGGCGTGGGATTCTGAAAGAATCTTTTATATAGACAACCTCATTTAAAGGAAACATCTATAAAAGATTCTTTCAGAATCCCACGCCTGGCGTATTTACCGGTAAAGGCCGCCAACACCCGGCTAATAGTTAATGAATCCTACGGATTCGTGGACGAGAGGGAGGCAATCGGCAATCCGTCTCGGTGTTCTCAATGACGTTTCAAAAACAGGGATTCTGCCCTGGCGAGGGAGCGATGAAGCTCCCTTATGGGAGCGACAACAAAGTGGCGTTCCGACGCTCGGGGGTGGGGCAACGTCAGAAGGGGGGAGTCATAGGCGACTGTCTCCCATCCATCAAGGGTGTCATTGCGCCGGGCCATGAAAATCAGGTCTATGTCAATTTGCCGGTCGCGATAACTGCCGTCAGGGTTGCGGTGGGAGTCGGCGCAAATCCCACTCTCGACATCCTGCAGCCTCCTCAACAGCTCTTCGGGGGGAAGAGAGGTCTCTATCTCCACCCCTACGTTGAGAAACATGTTGGGCGAATCGAAGCCCCAAGGCTCGCTCTCGACAAGCGACGAGCGGCGCGTCTCCCCTTCGGAAAGCGCGAAAACAGCGGCGACAGCCCGCTCGATTGCCGAGCGGCTGTCGCCGATATTTGAGCCTATGTTTATATGGGCGAGCATGTTGTGCTGCATTACGGTGATGGCAGTCACCCCGGGAGGGGTCAAAGGGCGCGGGCCACTTCGATTTCCTCGAAGCCCTCGATGATGTCCCCTGCCTGGATGTCGTTGTATCCCTGGATGGAGAGACCGCATTCGAGACCGGCGACAACCTCCTTGGCGTCATCCTTGAAGCGCTTGAGCGAGCCGAGGGCTCCGGTGTAGCGCACGATACCGTCGCGGATGACACGCACCTTGTTGGTGCGTTTGATTTTACCTTCACGGACAAGCGCGCCGGCGATGGTGCCGACCTTGGAAATCTTGTAGGTCTCAAGCACCTCGGCCGTACCGGTGATTTCCTCACGCAGCTCGGGGGCGAGCATGCCGGCCATGGCGTCCTTGACCTCCTCGATGGCCTGGTAGATGACCGAATAGAGACGTATCTCGACCCCTTCGCGCTCTGCCTCGCGGCGGGCAGCCTGCGACGGGCGCACCTGGAAGCCGATTATGATGGCCTCGGATGCGGCGGCCAGGGAGACATCGCTCTCTGAAATCTCGCCAACAGCCTTGTGGATGACGTTGACCTGGATTTCGGGGGTGGAGAGCTTGATGAGCGAGTCGCTGAGGGCCTCGATTGAGCCGTCCACGTCACCCTTGACGATGACGTTGAGTTCCTGGAAGGAGCCAAGGGCCTGGCGGCGGGCAACCTCATCGAGGGTGAGACGCTTGGCGGTGCGGGTCGAAAGCTCGCGCTGCAGCTGCTGGCGCTTGGTGGCGATTTCGCGGGCCTCCTGCTCGGAGTCCATCACGGTGAATGTGTCGCCGGCAGTGGGCGCGCCGTTCAGACCGAGAATCAGGGCGGGCTCGGCGGGACCGGCCTCCTTGATGCGCTGGTTGCGCTCGTTGAACATGGCTTTCACCTTACCGAAATGGGTTCCGGCGAGGATGATGTCGCCCACGCGGAGGGTACCGTTCTGCACCAGTACCGTGGCCACATATCCACGCCCCTTGTCGAGCGACGATTCTATGATCGAACCGGTGGCGTTGCGGTCGGGATTGGCCTTCAGCTCAAGCATCTCGGCCTCGAGCAGCACCTTCTCGAGCAGTTCCTCAACGCCAAGGCCCTTCTTGGCGGAGATGTCCTGGCTCTGGTACTTGCCGCCCCATTCCTCAACGAGGTAGTTCATGCCGGCCAGCTCCTCCTTGATTTTGTCGGGGTTGGCGGCGGGCTTGTCTATCTTGTTGATGGCGAAGACGATGGGCACACCGGCAGCCGAGGCGTGGTTGATTGCCTCGATGGTCTGGGGCATCACGTCGTCGTCGGCGGCCACGATGATGATACAGAGGTCGGTCACCTTGGCACCACGGGCACGCATGGCGGTGAACGCCTCGTGGCCAGGGGTGTCGAGGAACGTGATATGACGGCCATCGGCGAGCTTGACGTTGTATGCGCCGATATGCTGCGTGATACCACCGGCCTCGCCGGCAATCACGTTGGCCTTGCGGATATAGTCGAGCAGAGAGGTCTTACCGTGGTCGACATGGCCCATGACGGTGACAATCGGCGGACGGGCCACGAGGTCTTCCTCATTGTCCTCCTCCTGGGAGATGGCCTCCACCACTTCGGCGGAGACAAATTCGGTCTTGAAGCCAAACTCCTCGGCCACGATGTTGATGGTCTCGGCGTCGAGGCGCTGGTTGATCGACACCATCACGCCGAGGTTCATACATGTGCCGATGACCTTGTTGATGGGCACATCCATCATCGAAGCGAGGTCATTGGCGGTCACGAACTCGGTCAGCTTCAGGGTCTGAGACTCGGCTGCTGCCGCTGCTGCGGCTGCCGCGTCACGCTCGGCGATGGCCTCGCGCTTCTCCTTGCGCCATTTCACACCCTTCTTCTGTCCCTTGTCCTTGGAGGTCAGGCGGGCCAAGACCTCCTTGACCTGCTTCTGCACATCCTCCTCGTTGACCTCGGTGTGGGGTCCGCGTTTGGGGTTGCCTGGCTTGCCGCCACGGTCGTTTCGGCGTCCGTCGCCTCCACGGCCACGTCCTCCGCCGCCATTGCCGCCGTTACCGCCATTTCCGCCGGGCTGGTTGCCCTGCTTCTCGATGTCGATTTTCTCCTTGGTGCCGATGCGCTTGCGCTTCTTGCGGTCACCGTCGGCGCCACCGCCCTGCGCGCCCTGCTGCTTGGCGATGCGCTCGTTGCGGCGCTCCTCCTTGCTTTTCTTGCGGGGACGTGTCGACTGGTTGATGGCCGAGAGGTCGATTTTGCCTACGACATTGATTGTCGGACGGTTCTGGGGAAGTCCTACGGTGAAGATTTCCTCCTTGTCATCTTTCTTTTCAGGCTGCGCCTGTGCGGCAGCCTTGTCTGCGGCGGGAGCGGGCGCTTCCGCCGGTTTCTTCTCCTGGGCCACAGGAGCGGGGGATTGCTTCATTGCAGGTTCCTCTTTCTTTTCAATGGTTTTGGCAGGCTTGGGTGCCTCGGCCACTGCCGGGGCCGGCTGGGGCTCGACACTCTCCACGGGCTTTTCAGGCGCGGCGGGAGCCTCGGGCTTGGGCTCGGGAGTGGGCTTGGTTGTCTCCGCGGCCTTGGGGGCCTCGGGGATTGCGGCCTCCTTCTCCTGAGGCTTCACGGCGGGGGCTTCCGGTGCGACAGGGGCTTCGGGGGCCTCCTGCCGGGCGGGAGCAGCCGGCTCGGAGTGCCTTACCGGGTTGCCGTGCTTGTCGAGTTCGATTTTGCCGAGTATTTTCGGCTTGTTTATCTCTGATGAGAGCTTGATTTCATCAACGGGTCTGGAGGCAGGCTTTGTCTTTTCGCGCTGCTGCATCCTCTCTGACGAGAACTGCTCCGACTTTGTCTTCTGGTCTTTGTCGTTTTTGAATTCCTTCACTAACAGGTCGACGACATCATCCTCAATACGGGCATTGGGATTGTCGTCTATGGTGATGTTCTTACCGCGCAGAAAGTCCACCACCGTGGGGAGGGCCACGTTGAGGTCTTTCGCTACTTTGCTTATCTTAGTTCTCGCCATTGAGTGGGTTTAAGTTATCAGAATGTTGTGGTTGGAGAGATTGTGTCGGCGGGGCCGTGGAGCCGTCATGCGCGGCTCACTTGCTTTCCTCGTCGCCGGCAGTCTCGGCTGCCTCGTCGCCGGTCTCACCGGCCACCGCGTCGGCGGCTGCGGCCAGGTCTTCGGCGGGGTGCTCCTCGGCGCAAGTATCCTCAGCGGGAGCCTCGGCGGGAGTTTCGGCGGAATCGTCGTCAAACTCGGCCTTGAGGATGTCGAGCACATTGTCGACGGTCTCCTCTTCGAGGTCGGCACGACGGATAAGGTCTTCGCGGGGGGTGTTGAGCACGCTCTTGGCGGTCACACAGCCCATGTCCTTGAGGGCATCGATTACCCATTCGTCAATCTCATCCTTGAACTCGTCGAGGTAGATGTCCTCCTCGTAGACTTCGTCGGTGTCGCGGTAAACGTCGATGACATAGCCGGTGAGCATCGACGCGAGCTTGATGTTGAGGCCCTGCTTGCCGATGGCCAGCGAAACCTGGTCGGGCTTGAGGAACACCTCTGCCTTCTTCTCCTCCTCGTCGAGGCGGATTGACGACACCTTTGCGGGCGACAGGGCACGCTGGATGAAGAGCGAGGGGTTGGTGGTGAAAGGTATCACGTCGATGTTCTCGTTGCGCAGCTCGCGGACGATGCCGTGGATACGCGAACCCTTGACACCCACGCATGCGCCGACAGGGTCGATGCGGTCGTCGAAGCTCTCGACGGCGATTTTGGCGCGTTCGCCCGGGATGCGGGCCACGGCGCGGATGCTGATCAGGCCGTCGTGGATTTCAGGCACCTCAAGCTCGAAGAGGCGGCGCAGGAAATTCTCGTTGGTGCGCGACACGGTGATCTTGGGGTTGTTGTTGTTGTTGTCCACATTGGCGATGACGGCGCGGATGGTCTCACCCTTGCGGAAGAAATCGCCGGGGATGGCCTGGTTCTTGGGCAGAAGCAGCTCGTTTTTCTCATCGTCGAGCAGGAGGGTCTCACGCGACCATGTCTGGTAGACCTCGCCGGTCACCAGCTCCCCTTCCAGGTCTTTGAATTTCTCGTAGATGGCCTCTTTCTGAAGCTCGAGGATCTTTGACTGGAGGGTCTGACGGAGAGTGAGGATGGCGCGTCGTCCGAAGTCGGCGAAGATGATTTCCTTGGTATGCTCCTCGCCAATCTCAACCTCGGGGTCGTTGTCGGCGCGGGCCTCGGTCAGCGCGATCTGGAGGTTGGGGTTGGACACCTCGCCGTCGGGCACGACTTCGAGGTTCTGGAATATCTGGACATCCCCCTTGTCGGGGTTCATGATGACGTCGAGGTTCTCGTCGGTGCCGAACATCTTCGCAAGCACGTTGCGGAACGACTCTTCCAGCACGCTTATCATGGTTGTCTTGTCGATGTTCTTGAGTTCCTTGAACTCGGCAAAGCTCTCCACCATGTTTGGTGTTTCCTCTTTCTTGGCCATAATGGGACAGTTATATCAGTATTATGTTGTTATTCGGGTATGTTAGCCGGGATTCCGCCTGGGAAGTCCCCGCGGATGGTTTCTTATTTGAATCGCAGCAGATAATTGGCCTTCTTGACATTGGCGAAGGGGATTTCCTCCTGTTTGCTGACAAGGGAGGGGCGCTTTTCGCCGGGGAGTTTCTCCTTGACCTGGTATTCGACGGTGAAGCTGTCATCGCCGAGGGCCGCGAGGGTGGCGGCCAGCTTGCGGCCGTCGTTGGTCAGCAGCTCGATTTCGTTGCCGAGGTTCTTCTCCCACTGCCCCCTGACTTTGAAGGGGGCTGTCAGGCCGGCCGAACCGACTTCGAGGTCGTAGTCTTCAAGCTCGGCGGGAAGCAGCTCCTCGATTTTGCGGGTGAGGGCCGAGCATGTGTCTATGTCGAGGCTTCCGGGGGAGTCGACCTCAACGGCTATCGACTTGTCGGCCGACACGGTCACGTCTACGATGAAGAGGTCAGAGTCCTTTATGGCCTCCTCCACTGCTGAAACTACTGTCTGTCTGTCAATCATCGGTTCTTTTGTTTAAATCCTTGTCTTCGCGCCTCGGTGCGGGGCTCAAGGCCGTGGAGCCTGCGGCAGATATGACACAGGCCCCGTCACACCCGGGGCGCAAAACGAAATGGAGGAAGCCCGTGGGCCTCCTCCGATAACCATCTGCAAAGTTACGCATTTTTAGGCGTTTCCGCAACTTTTTTCTCTCCGGATGGAGCCGGTGTGGCCGAAGAGTCATCGGTTTTAACTTTTGACACGCCGATATTAAGCATATTTAACACACTGCGGCTCCTCAATATCAGGCTCGACAGGTAGACCGTGAACAAGGGGAACATCACAATCCCCATGAGGGACAGCACCACAGCGAGCAGCTTGCCCGCAAGGGTGACCGGGTTGAGCGAGCTGCCGAGGGTGGTGGCCTCGAGGCTGCACCACCAGAACGCGTCCCAGTAGCTTGTCACGCCGGGATTGACCGGCTGCTCCCTCTCGTAGAATATCAGCCCGGCGAAGTAGACCGTCAGGAGCATGATGGAGAGGTAGCTGACGAATATGCCTGTTATCCGGTTGGAGGCTATGTAATTGAGGACAATCGCCAGGGCGAGGGCACCACGGGCGAGGGGGAGGAACCGGGCGAAGTAGAGCGCGTCTGCCGAGAGCTGTATCTGGCAGGTGTCGACGATGTTGAGGAGGGGTATCGACATCAGCAGGAAAAACCATCGCGCCTTGAGATACCGCCCCCTGCCTCCGCGCGGCGTGAGCCACAGCTCGACGAAAAAGTCGGCGATGAACACCAGGCAGACACATAGCTGGAATGTCATGTAGACCCGGTTCTCCAGAAACGGGATGTCGTTGAAGGTGTCGTAGGATATGAACGCGATGAGCGCCACCGACAACACGAGGATTGCGGTGTGGAACACATCGAGTATCACCTTGCGCGTGAGCGGTTTGAGGCCCCGCGGGCGTGGATCCGTCGCGGCGCCGGCAGTCTGTTTGTCTGTGGAGTTCATCCCTTTCTCGTTTTCATAAAAAACAACCGTGGCGGCGTGATGGTTGAGACCATCGCGCCGCCACGGCGGTTTCCCGGGGCCGCCGGTCAGAGCATCAGGCGGTAGACCGCCATCGTGTCGACAGGCTGCAGGGGATAATACGGACCGAAGGGTGTGCCTTTGTTTTCGTGGAACTTGCGGGTCAGGGTGGCCAGGTCGGGGTCGGTTATCCCCAGTTCGCCGAGGGTCGACGGGAGGCCGATTGACTTGAAGAACGCCCTGAGGGCATCGACGGTCTTGAGGGCCGCGCCCTTGTCGTCGGTGTCCTCCACGGCGAAGACGCGCCGGCCAAGCTGCGCCACCTTTTCGGGTCGGTGGGAAGCCATGAATGTCATCCAGGCGGGGAAGACAACGGCCAGCCCCGAGCCGTGGGTGACCCCGTAAAGGGCCGACAGTTCATGCTCGAGACCGTGGGAGGTCCAGTCTTCGCGCCGTCCGCAGCCACACACGCCGTTATGGGCCAGCGTGCCTGCCCACATTATATTGGCGCGCGCCTGGTAGTCGTCAGGGGCGGCCATCACCTTGGGGGCCTCGTTGATTATGGCCATCAGCACCCCCTCGGCCACACGGTCGGTGGTCTCGACATCGCTTGTCGGGGTGAAATACCTCTCAAGGATGTGGGCCATCATGTCGGCAATCCCGGCGGCGGTCTGCTCGGGCGGCAGGGTGAATGTCAGCTCGGGGTTGAGTATGGCAAACTTGGGGCGGAGGGCGAAATCGGTGCGCAGGCTTATCTTGCGCAGCCCGTTGATTTTGGTGATCACCGAGTTGCCGCTTCCTTCGCTTCCGGCGGCGGGTATGGTCAGCACCACCCCCACCGGGAGGGCCTGCTCCATGACAGCCTTGCCGGCCCAGAAGTCCCAGAAGTCTCCGTCATAGCACGCGCCTCCGGCGATGGCCTTAGCGGTGTCGATGACCGAACCGCCCCCGACGGCGAGTATGCCGTCAAGGCTGTTGTCGCGCACCATGGCGATGCCCTCATACACACGGTCATCTGTCGGGTTGGGCTTGATGCCGGTCAGCTCGACATATTCGATTCCGGCCTCGGCCAGAGAGTCGAAAACACGGCCGAGCAGGCCGCTCTTGCGGGCGGAGTTGCCGCCGCTGACGACCAGCACCTTCCGGCATCCGGTCGAGGCCATCATCCTGCCGGTCTCCTTCTCGGTGTCGCGGCCAAAAATGTAGCGCGTGGGGGCGCAATAGGTGAAATTATCCATAATCTTGTGAAAGGGTCAATCATGTGTCAATTATCAAGGCCAGAAGGGTCACAGGCGGGGCTCCACGGGGCCTTCGCGAAGAATCTCCGGGGAGGAGGAGTCAAGCAGCGACACCACGGCGGATGGTGACGCGTGCCCCTCACCCCCGTCTACCACGGCATCAACCGTGCCGGCGTAATGCAGGCTTATCGAGGAGGGCTGGCAGAGGTCATCGGGGTCTGCGTCATCCCACTCGATGGTGGTGGTAAGCAACGGATTTCCGAGGGCCGAGGCCAGATGGCGGGCAATCTCATTGTCGGGCACGCGCACACCGACCTCGCGACGCCCCTTGAAGGCTTTAGACAGCCGCGAGGAGGCGGGGAGTATGAAGGTGAACGGCCCGGGGAGGTTGCCCTTCATAAGCCTGAACGCCTCATTGTCGATACGGGCGTACTCGCTGGCCTGCGAAATGTCGCTGCACACTATGGCCAGCCGTTGCTTGTCGGGGTTTATACCCTTCAGGCGGCAGACCCGCTCGACGGCGCGGTTATTGAGCGCGTCGCAACCGACGGCATACAGCGAGTCGGTCGGGTAGATGATTATCGCCCCAGAGCGCAGCATGCCGACAATCTCATCGACATACCGGTCGTTTATGCTGGAGGCATACATTTTGTAGGTCTTCATGGCGTTGATCGATGTTGGGCAGACCCCGCGCGGGTCGATGTCTGATTCAGATTATACGGCATTTCAGCCCCATGGCGGCAAGTTCGGCGGCCACTTCACGGCGTTTGTCCCCCTGGATGAGGATTTCACCTCCACGGGAAGAGCCGCCGGTGCCGAGGCGCTGCCTGAGCCGCCTCGCCACATCCTCGACCTGCTCGTCGGGGATTGTGAACCCGGCCACGATCGTGGCCGCCTTCCCCTTGCGCCCCTTCTTGTCGAGCAGCACGTCGAGCCGCGCCTTCTCCACGGAGTCGGCGCCGGAAGGTTGCCGAGGAGTTTCGGGCATATTGTCCTCCCCTTCGGGGAGTGAGGCTTTCAGCGCCTCAAGAGATGACATCCAGTCCATGGCGGGTCAGGGTTGCAGGGTTGAGTGAATTGAGTCGTCGGGCATCCCCTCCTCCGAAAGGTCGGGGGGGAAGTCGATCGAACCGCTGATGCGGGTGAGCATCACGAAGTGGGGCACATCCTCCGGGGCGAGGGTGGAGATGAATCCCCTGAGGGAATCGCCCGAGAGTTTCCACGCCTGGCGCACACACTGGGTAGCGTCGGCGATGTTCTCGTCGGTCTTGTCAGTGTCGGGCAGCTTCATGAACACTATTGCCATGCGGCCAAGCTGGTTCTCGTCGAGCCGGTCGAAGTCCTCAGCCATCAGGGTGGCGCATATACGGGCCGCGCCGTCGGGGTTGCCGTCGGCCAGCAGCTGTTCGGCGTCGGCCAGGCACGCGTCCACATCCCTGGACGAATGGGAGCCACAAGCCGCCAGCACCAGCAACAAAGGGGCTGTCAGCAGCAACAGTGACAATCTTTTTACAGTGGTATGATTCATATGCTAAGGATTGCGGAAACAAAGGCAGTCAATGGTAAGGTGGCGGAGAGAAGAGGTCAGCCAGGGGCTTTCAATCCATACGCCGGTGATAGTCGTAAGTTATGCCCTGGCGCTGTATGGAGAGGGTCGACTCGTTGAAACCCGTGATCGGGTATGCGACCCTGCGGGAGATATGCCCCACAAGGCCCGGGTCCCCCTCCTCGATGGTGATGCTGGTGGAGTCGCTTTCGATGATGAGCGAGTCACCCTCGACCTTCCAGACCCCAGTGACGCTGTAAGAGATGTCGCCGGGCCGGATTGCCCTCAGCACCGAGGTGCGGTCGGCGTTCAGCTCCATAAGCGGCCTGGTGTCGGAGAGGGCCGGGATGTAGTATTTCCCCACCATCTTCTCCTCCTGGTCGCTCAGCCCGCCGCAGGCCGACAGCAGCGCCAGCAAGGGGAGAACCGACGCGAGCAGACGGTGTCTGGCAGAGCGTCTCGCTATTGATTCCATCTTTATCATATCTGCAAAGTTACAATCATACATCAGCATTTCCAAAATAAAAGCCCGAAATTTTGACGGCAACAACCGCGACAGGGGCCTTTTCAAGGCATCAGTCGGCCATCATACGCAATATCGCGAGCGACGGCGGCTCCCCTACCGAGGGATAATGGGTCTGGTAGTAGAGCAGTATCCTGTCGAGTATGGTGTTGCGCTCAAAACGTGTCAGCCTGTAAAGGCCGAGGTTGCGGAACGTCATGCGCCCCAGGCTGCTTGCGGCCTCCGACTCCCCGGGTGGCAGATAGTTGCGGTGGGCCGGAGGAAAGCGCCTGAAGATTCCGTCGGCGAAGTCAAGCACCGACCCCGGCAGGTATGTCGGCCAGTCAGGCTCTATGCCGAGGAAACGGGTGAGCCTCAACAGGAAACATAGATGGAAGTTGAGCAACGCCGTCCCCTGCAGGGCGTGTCCTCGCCTTGAGTCGCCGAGCCTGACAAGCGCGTCATCGATGAAATCAAACAGCAGCGGGTCGGCCATAGGCTCCTTAAGCAACGACGACAGGATGTCGGCCACGAACAGCGCGATGGTCGACCGCAAAGGGTCGGCCACGGGGGGCAACACCACCGCTTTCACGTCACGAATGGGATGGATGTCGCGCCCCGGACGGATGTCGGCCACGCATTCAAACCGCCCCATCGGCATTAGCAACGCCCTGAGTCGCGCCGCCGCGCGGCCTGTGCCGGCTGGCACAAGAAATGAAAGCCGGCCAGCCTGACGGGTGTAGGCCGTCAGTATTGAGTTGCGGTCGGAATACCTCACCGTGCGGAGGGCTATGCAGTCGAGCGGTCTGTACACCTTAATATAATTTAAAGGGAGGGGGAATAGTTCGTAAAACGGCGCAAATTTAACTAAAAAACCTTAAACGCGAACTTTTTCGCCTGAAAATTTGGTCACTTCAGAAAAAGAGATTAACTTTGCAGTCGCAAAATGCCCCCGGTCTCACGGCCCGGCAGTTGCGCAAGTTGGCCCATTCGTCTATCGGCTAGGACGCAAGATTTTCATTCTTGAAAGAGGAGTTCGATTCTCCTATGGGCTACTAATAACAAGAAAACAAAGAAGAAAAAAGCATAACAAAAAATGGCAAACCATAAATCTGCTTTAAAACGTATCCGCCAGACCGAAAGCCGTCGCCTTCGCAACCGTTACTACGCAAAGACCGCCCGCAACGCCGTGCGTCGTCTCCGCGCTATGACCGACAAGGCTGCCGCCCAGGAAGCTTACCCCAAGATTGTCGCTATGCTGGACCGTATGGCTGCAAAGAAGACCATCTCCAAGAACAAGGCTTCCAACCTCAAGAGCAAGCTGGCGCTCCATATCAACAAGCTCGGCTGATAGCCGCCTGTTGACAAGCAAGGGACAAGCCGCCATCGGCCTCATCCCCTCAGACAGAGACCAAGGCCCGCAAGGCCACGTCAACATATTTTTTCATACTTTGTTACCAGATTCTCACGGCTTGCGAAAGCCGGAGGATTAACCGGGGCCCATTCGTCTATCGGCTAGGACGCAAGATTTTCATTCTTGAAAGAGGAGTTCGATTCTCCTATGGGCTACACAGCAACGGCAACCGACACTTATCGGTTGCCGTTGTTGTATCATGCCTACCCCCCAGTATCTTTGACAGACCTCCTGCAGTCAACCAGCAATAGCCCGGGGGGCACCCAAACATACGCCATCCGCGAATCCATCCCGGCCTCGTCTCCTCCGCCCATCCATCCATCCATCC
>CATZGB010000010.1 GCA_958418815.1 uncultured Bacteroidales bacterium
GGGCGCGCTCGGGACTTTCACCCGTTAGATGATGCCCATGTCGGGCGAACTAAAACAATCAGCCATTTAGCATAAAGCTAAGTGGCTGATTTTCTTGGCAGTCTCACGAAAAATCAGTAAATTTATAGTGTCCAATTATAACATTTACAAGTATTTACCGCTATGATTACCGAGGACAAAATTACTGAAATTTTCTGTCTTGCCGATGATTTCTGCAAGTATTTTTCTTCTGAACTCAAAAAGCATCAACTCTGTGACGGCAAGAAGCATCGCAATAAGCCGGGACGGCTTTCCGATGCCGAGGTCATCACCATCCTGATTCTCTTTCACAGCAAGGGATTCAGATGCCTCAAGCATTTCTACACCCAATATGTCTGCAAGCACCTTATCCACTTGTTCCCCAACACAGTGTCATATAATAGATTTGTTGAGTTGCAGAAATCCGTACTACTGCCTCTGACCGTATTCATCAAAGAAGTGTTGCTTGGGAATTGTACCGGCATTGCGTATGTTGATTCAACTCCGTTGAGAGTCTGCAAGCACCAGCGCATACTTATCCACAAGACTTTCAAAGGCATAGCCCAGCGGGGCAAGTGCTCGATGGGATGGTTCTTCGGCTTTAAGTTGCACCTGATCATCAATGACAAAGGTGAGATTCTGAACTTTATGTTCACACCGGGCAACGTCGATGACCGCGAGCCACTGTATTCAGAGTCATTTATTGAAAACGTCAAGGGCAAACTCTGTGGTGATAAAGGATATATCGGCAAACAACTGTTTGAGTTCCTGTTCTTGAACGGAATCCAGCTCGTTACCAAGGTTAAAAACAATATGAAGAACTCGCTGATGTCCGTTGCTGACAAAATTATGCTTCGCAAAAGAGCCCTTGTTGAATCTGTTAACGACGAACTTAAAAATATCGCCCAGATAGAACACTCAAGGCATCGGTCGTTCGCAAATTTCATCACCAATGCCTTGAGTGCTATCGCCGCTTACTGCTTTTTCCCAAAGAAACCGTCGATTTCTCTGGAGTTCGTGTCGGACAATCAATTGACTTTGTTCTGATTTCTTATATCGAACTCATGTTAATTTATTGAAAATAAAAGGAATAATATCAGCAAAGAACTATGTTGAGGAGTGTGTGAAAGAATGGGTTCGACCGTCCTCTAACTCCGTCACACCTATATACCTGAGTAGTTACACCACAATTCAAGCAGGTTAAATAATGTTAACTAATATACTTTTGACAATCAGCAATATAGATTTTAACAATAGAATACAAGAGTTTGAATATGTCAATAATTAACACCTGTTAACTATTGGTTAAATTTCTCAATCGTATTATAAAAGAGTACCAACATTTAGATTGATTATGAAATTAGCAATCGTTGGCACTCGCAATCTGGGTGTCAGTTACAAGGAATGGGAGAGTCTTCTTCTCTCAAAGGTTGAGACATCAGACGTTTCGCTCATTGTATCGGGTGGAGCAAAGGGTATTGATACATATGCCAAGCTCTTTGCCGGCAGACATGGAATTCCACTTATGGAGTTTCCCCCTGATTATGCGAAATATGGCAAACTCGCCACTCTTCGTCGCAATACTCAAATAGTCCGCGAGGCAAATATGGTCATTGCCTTTCCATCGTCTGATTCAAAAGGGACTCTCCATACAATTCGTGAAGCACAGCGCATGAAAAAGCAACTTATGGTTGTTCACGTCTCAACAAGAATAGAATAATACCCAGTTCAAGGAAAATGGAAGAATTAACGGTTAGCCAAGTTCAATTTTATGGTGAAGGCCTATTGCGGTGGATGCAATCCGGTGAAATGTCATTAGAAGATATGACCTCCGGGGGAAAAGTCTACAAGCTGTTAGTCTTTCTTTATGGCAGCCCATTAAAAGAGGCTATCGATTCGGATTTCAACGGCATGTCTTTTGATGCAATATGCGAATTTCTCAACATGAATAAGCTTTCATAGATTATGAAGCGGTTTAATTTTGGGAACATTCAGCTTGACCCTTGGAAACTGGGGAATATTAGCCCCCAACATACTGGGGTAGATGCAATAATATGGGTTAGCACGTACCAGGAATTTCCCACACCGTTCATTCTTGTGGGTATGGACTCAGACTCCTTATCATCTTGTGATTTGTTAGTAACTATTGATAATCTGCCGAAACGGCTGTGTCAGATACCAGATACTGTAATTCCCCACCTTCTATGGACTCAACTTATCAAGTGGATAAACTTGAATTTCCAGGGGCTGCTACTGTTATGGAACGATGAAATAAGTACGGCAGATTTTGTTCTTGATCATTTGCGGAAAATATAATAATTCAGAAGTTGCGCACGACACGAAAACAGTGTAAAAAACAATGATTGGATATGCAGAACAAAAAGGAACGACTGTGTATGTGTATAGCCCCAGCGGAGGTTATATCTGGCATCGGGTTGGGACTTTGATGGGCTATACCTCCAACACAGTGACCATCAAGCACGGCTCAACCATATACGTATACGGGGAGCGAGGAGAGATCAAACATACACGTTAATCAGATATGCAAGAAAAATATCGCAAACACATGACGTGGTGGCTGGACGAGTTTTGTGCAGGCGACCAGGTGGATCACTATGTGGAATTGTTTCCGGAACTTGACTCACGTCTTGCCAAATTTGCCGTCGGCATCTTTGTATGGAACATGACTGGACTTATTGACATCAACAATCCTGATGATGTCAGCAAGGTTCGACTGATTCTTAAAGTGCTTGACCAGACACCGGCTTACGATTTCTTTGACAACACTTTCAATGAGTGCGACCCAGATATGGTGTGCCAACTCATAGGGATGTCTCCTGTCGCTCCCATAGAAGAAGGAGAAATCGAGTTTGACTATTGGGTTAGTGAAATCAAAAGCTTTGAGGATGCTCATTCATATTTTGAAATGGTTTCATGGTGCATCGTAATTTCTGAAGAATCATTCAAGGAGTACACCTCAAATGGCAATCGATTCTACTTTTGTGGCAATGGCGATTGGTGGGATGTTCCTTGTATACCAGGCATGGGCTTTCCACATGACAAGTATGGCTATTCACTAATGGCGGTCGAAATTACACTATATAATCAAATCGCATCTGTGACCAGTCGCTGGAATACATGCGCAGGAGATACCGGCGATTTTCTCTCTCCTGAAGATCTCCGGAAGGTTTTGGGTGAAGAAAACTTCAATAAACTCTTTTCAAATCTACCCCACAACAGTACCGATGATACGAATTTACTCCTAAAATAAGCTATAACAGCCCATATGTGTGAGAAACCTGCGTAACACATTCTATAATTCAATAAAAATAAGTATATTTGTACGCATAATCAGCATCGACTGGTTTGGCGACATATTGAATTAAGTGAAGCGTTATGCTCTCTTGTTGACGGAAACCTGAGAAATTTCTAAAAGCAGACAAGGATGGCATAATGGTTTCTCACGCATAGCGTGGGCTGCCATTACAACATCTGTCTGTAAGGTTTTCTCAGGACCTCCGTTAACGATGTGCTAAGGCGGTTCGCGCTTTTATTTCAACAAAACCAAACATTTATATATGGACATAGATTAAGCAACAAAAAACATTAGGATGGCTTAAATATCAAGCCATCTGGAATAGAGAATTATAACAAAATAATTTGTAAACCCGCTAAAATCACTAAATTTGCAATAGTAACACAAACAAATTTATGACAAGAAAACTAACTCAAAAGTTCTTTACATGGCTTCAAAAGCCAGTTGGGAGTCAAATACTTTCAACAATAGCACAATATAGATGCCTCTCATTAGCAATGGGGGGCACCTCATTGAGAGTATATTTTCAAGGTCGCAAAGTCTTATCAATCAACTATAACAAAAACTCTGACCTTTGTTGCCTGACACCTTTGTCTAAAAAATATATGAAAACATCAGAGCCGGTGTTGGAATCAATCATCAACTCTGGAATAACTCAAGATAACTTGCAAAACTATCTTGATTTAGTAATAGGTTTGATTAGCAGACGGGATAACAAACGTCAGGAGGAGCGAATCCGTCAGGAAATTGCGACAGTCAACAACTGTAGCCGAGAGGCAAATGGCACCGATTATTTCGTAATTGACCAAGAGTATAGTGTAACTGTTGATGGTAAAACTTCAAAATTTGATTTGGTAACCGTCAAATGGCTTTCAGAGTCTACACTACGGAAAAACTTTAAGAAATCAAATATTGAGATTGTTGTCTTTGAATTAAAACTGGGTAAAGGCGCTGTCGGTGGTACGATAAAAGCAACGAGTGAGTCAGCTGATCTTAAAAACCATATAAGAGACTTCTCCAATTTCCAAAACGACTCTGTTCAACTGTCGGAATTCAAGGAAGACATAATCACTATGTTTGTCCAGCAGGCCTGTCTGACCGGATTTTTCAACTCCGAAATTAACGGATTAAAGCATGTGAAGGAGTTGATTACAGACGATAAAACCATAAAATTACTTGCAGAAAACACCCCTGTTAAATTCGGTTTTATAATAGCAGATTATAACCAGGAAAGCACAACTCTAACGAAGCAAATAAGCCAATTTGACAATGATTTCGTTTTTGCTACAAGTTCATTTATGGGCTATGGGCTCTATGAGAATTGCATACTCAATCGAGAACAGTTAATTGAAAAATTAAAATGAAAATCACAGTTCATCGTGGCTCCAATCAAATAGGAGGATGTGTTACCGAATACAAGTCTAACGGCTGGAAACTGTTTGTCGATTACGGCGAACAGTTGCCGGGCGCACCTATACTTGACAAAAAGTTGGAGATAGAAGGACTTACCTGTGGAGACTTATCAAAGAGTGCTCTGCTGATAACACATTATCACGGCGATCATATAGGCAAGCTTTCAGAGGTGGCTGAGGCAATTCCCGTATATATGGGGTATACCGGCTGTGAAATTTACCGCAAACTTCAGCGACGTCTCTCTTATGTTAAAGGAGAGATAGGCGAAAAAGCGCGAAAATCGCACGAGCGTGCAGGCCTAATCCACACATTTATGGAGGATGAGGAATTTTCGATTGGACCGTTCTCTATCCGACCGGTCAAGATGGACCACTCGGCATATGATTCTTATGGCTTCATCATTACTGATGGTGCAGATGAATCTATAGTATTCCATACCGGTGATTTCCGCGCTCATGGTCTTTACGGTGATGAGTTTTGGGACACCATTTCCTCTTTACCCGATGCTGACGCTGTTGTATGTGAGGCAACCAATATTGAAAGGAGCCGAGATAAAGCCGAGCCAGAGTGGAAAATAGAAAAACATTTTAAAGAACTGTTCAAACAAAATAAATACAACTCCATATTTGTTTCATCCACTAATATTGACCGAATTTTTGGCATCTATCGCGCCGCTGCAGAGGCTGGCAGAATTGTACTGATGGATGAATATCAGTACGACATCCTTAACTCTGTAATAGGTAAAAATGACTGGATGCGTAATGAAACCGAACGTTTTGAGTTTATAGATGAGGATGGTTCTGAAGTGTCCGATACTTATGATTTGGGTTATGAGTTTGATAAAGGCCTCCCGTTTGTTCTCAAGCTTGATAGGACGGTAAAAAAGACTCCACGTTTCTATATCCCTGCCAAGCTCAGGAAATTGATAAATTGGAAAGGTTGTGTGCTGATAGCACGTCCTACCACACAATTTGAGTCGCTTATCGAATCGTTTCCAGCGCATCAGAGCAAAAAGTATCTTTCTAAGTGGAAAGGATATTTAAATCCGGATTCACCTGCATATAATGAAGGCCTTGCAAAATCATTAGGGGCTGGGTATGACTATGTACACACTTCAGGTCATGCCGATGTAGATACATTAGAAACGCTTCTCAACCATTTGAACGCAGCCAAAATCATACCCATACATACAGAAAATCCCAAGAAATTCATGGAAACTTTCTATCCCCATTGGCCCGTACTCCTTCTCAATGATGGAGAATCATATATAATTAACGTGAGCTCGATATAACAATTCTGCTATCCAATAATAAAACAATCAGCCATTTAGTACAAAACTAAGTGGCTGATTTTCTTGGTAGTTCCACGAAAAATTCGTAAATTTATAATATCCAATTATAACATTTACAAGTATTTACCGCTATGATTACCGACAACAAAATTACTGAATTTTTCTGTCTTGCCGATGATTTCTGCAAGTATTTTTCTTCTGAACTCAAAAGCATCAGCTCTGTGATGGCAAGAAGCATCGCAATAAGCCAGGACGGCTTTCCGATGCCGAGGTCATCACCATCCTGATTCTCTTTCACAGCAAGGGATTCAGATGCCTCAAGCATTTCTACACCCAATATGTCTGCAAGCACCTTATCCACTTGTTCCCCAACACAGTGTCATATAATAGATTTGTTGAGTTGCAGAAATCCGTACTACTGCCTCTGACCGTATTCATCAAAGAAGTGTTGCTTGGGAATTGTACCGGCATTGCGTATGTTGATTCAACTCCGTTGAGAGTCTGCAAGCACCAGCGCATACTTATCCACAAGACTTTCAAAGGTATAGCCCCAACAGAACATTCAAGACATCGGTCTCTCACAAATTTCATCACCAATGCCTTGAGTGCCATTGCCGCATACTTTTTCTTACCAAAGAAACCGTCGATTTCTCTGGAGTTCGTGTCGGACAATCAAGTGACGTTATTCTGATTACTATATCGGACTCACGTTAAAATAAACCCTGATTTGTCTCATAACCGGCCCTTGTCGGGGTTTCCGGCTCCGCTGCCCTTGTAGCGCGAGCGCGCGGAATTGAAATTATACCTTAAGGTGAGCGACAGATCGCGCGTGTCATATATCTTCCTTGACAAAATGCGGCTCATCGCATCATACAGAGTCATTTCCTGCCGCCAGGAGTCAAACACATCGTTGAGCTGCAGCTTCACGCTCCAGGTGTCCCCGGCAAACGACTTGTAAAGCCCCAGGTCGCATTGCCAATATGGTTCCATATAGTAATTGTCACCATTGCCTGCGGTTCTGGCCGCGATGTCGACATTAAGCCATATATCCCAAGGAAGCCTCACCGCATTGTCAAACCTGAATATCCCCAATGGTCTGTCAAGTCTGACCAGCTCGCCGGCATGCGTCATTTTGAAATCCTGAGCGTTGACCCCGGCCATGAACGAGGGATGCCAGCAGCCAAAGAATGTCGGAGAATAACTGACATAAGCGCCATAGGTGCCGAACCTCGGCATGTTCACCATCGTCTGCAGCGTGACATCCTTGCCTCCCTCATATTCCAAGGTCTGCCACAGGAAATAGTTCTTGGTCGAACAATACTCCAGTTCCACCACCAGGTCTCTCCATGACGCGGAGGCAGACACATAGTCTCGATACACAGGCCGCAGATTGGGGTTGCCAGACTCATATGTGTACCGGTCGATATACCTCACGGCCGAGCTGAGCTGCCCGAATGCCGGACGCGATGTCCTCCTCATATACGACAGACGCGTGCTTACATTACCTGCCGGGAAAGACAACGAGGCCGACGGGGCCAGATTATGGTATTCGCGGCTCTGGTCACTGCTGAGCTGTCCCGACTGCCAGTATCGTGAATCAGTGTATTCCCAACGCAACCCCACACTCGCAGAAACCACGCCAAAACTCTGCTCAGTCTCGGCAAAGGCCGCCAACGTGGTCTCCGCGATCTTCACATCACTGCCGGCGATGAAGTCAGCATTCCCTGCATACCAGTCTGTCCGCCTGATATCGCTCGACTCCGCCCCGAACCTCAACACACCACGCCACATCGGGAAAGACGCCGCGACATTGCCGGCAAGCAGACGGTTGGTGACATCATTGACCGTGGCGAAATCCCGCCTTTCATTGACAGACGACACTTCATGCCCGACATTGTGGCGGTCGTTGATCTGCCACAACGCGTCAAAATTCACAGACAGCCTCCACTTGCCCGCCTCACCAGAGTAATACCCGCTGAGAAGATGCTGACGGTCATGGCGTCTCAAATCGGAAAAATTCTCAAGTGACTCAGAATACCGGCTGTCCACATAACGGTCGGCAGACGTGCCTCCACTTATTGTCGACGGCCTGAAAGAGAAATCATAGAAAAATCCAATATTATGGGCATTTCTACTGTAATTCAGCCCAGCCTTACCCCGATATACCGGATACACGGCAAAATCCCGCCCGCTGCTGGTCTGCTCCACCAATCCTGACTTGAGATATTGCGTGGCGCTGTTGCACACTCCTGGACGTTCCCTGTAATTCTCATAATTCAACATCCCGAAAATGTCAAGGCCGCTTTTCCTCCAGTTGAAATCCACCTGTTCAAACAGATAGGCATAATGCTTGTATCCCGCGACAGTGCGGTCATTGAAAGAGAAACCCTCTCCCACCGGGGACACTGTCGTGATTCTTATCACAGCGTTGACCGTCGAGGCGTATCGTGCCCCAGGACTGGTCACCACGTCGACACTTTTTATCTGCGACGAGGCAAGCCGCTCAAGCTCCGACAAGTCCCTCACCTGCCTGCCGTTGATAAACACCAGTGGTGTCCCCTTGCCAAGCACCTCAACATCCTTTCCAGACCTTATGACAAAAGGCATTTTCCCAAGCACCTCCAAAGCGGTGCCTGTATCGGCGAGATATGTGCCGGCCACTGTCACCTGCACTCCATCTCCTTTCAGCCTCGCCACCGGAGGGTTCCCTTTCACGACAACCTCCCCAAGCATATACGATGCCGCCGCCAAGACTATATCCCCGACATTTGCCCCCGGATTGCATATCCTCCTCTCCTCAAACCCCATGGCCGAAACACGCAGGAATGAAGGAGCGCTGTTGCCATTCACCGCAAATATCCCGGCCTCATCCGTCACCGCCCCGTCTATCAGCGTGGAATCGCCAACAGACATCAACGCCACATTTGCAAATTCCAGCGGATTGCCGGCTTCATCCGTCACCCGTCCCTTGTAGGTGGTGGCGAAAAGGGTGTTGAACCACAGGCAGAGCGACAGCCCCGCCATTAATCTCCTTAATGACATATTATTGCGTTTTTTGTTTTGTTATCTGTTTACAGCCCCCCTGCCACGACCCAGCCCCCGGAATCGGCCTTCTGCAAGGATATGTTATGACGAAGCAAAGTCCCGTCTCGGAGTTCCAGCGTGTATGGCACAAACACCGAGTTGCCCATACCCGACATGAAAGACCTCCCTATTGATTTCAATTTTGCCCCCATGAACTTCTCACGATATGCCGCATCCGACATCTCGTGTGTCATCACCTTGTCAAGCACGCTTTCATCCCATTCTTCAAAAGCATTCAGCACCAAGCCAGCAGCCTCCTCCGCGCTGAGACCCTTCAGTCCGCGTGGCTGATTCTCCGCCTCCACAAACCTGATGCCGTCGGCAAGGCGGCATATCTCCCCTTGCCGCAGACCATAATCGACTGACACTACCTTGAGCACCACAATCTCCCTGTTCCCGGAGACCACACTTACCGTCGCGCTTTTCAATCTCCTGGAACCGGCATCTATCACATACCGACGTACATTCTCCGACTCCGCAATCGAACTGTTGAGCAGATACGGATTGCCGAAATCCCCCTGCGGAGCGGCATGGACGGTAAGCACAACGTCAGCCCCCTCCTTCTCCACCTTGTATTCCGCACGGTCATCCCCCATGCAGTTCTCCAGCTCGGCCTGCAGTATCATCCGGGGAGTCAGCAGATTCGCCAGATAGCCCAATATCTTTTCCTTGTCGGCATTGTCGATGCGCATCCCCAGTTTGAGGGCAGGCAGCCAAGTGTAGATCTCCTTGCCATCACCAGTCGCCACACGCTCCCCCTTGTCGACCCGCCACATCAGCAGAGAATCCGACCCGACAGCATATATGTGGTGGGTCACAAAATCCTCATCCAGGCCGATATATCCGAAATTTTCAACCGGACGTGTCCTGACTTCCACCACCATCTCGACACACTCGCTCCTCCCCAGCGCGTCAATGGCCTCGACAAGAAGCTCCCTGGCCGACAGCCCCGACGGCAGCAGCACAAGCAGCAACACAGCCGCCACCGCCCCAAGGCTGACACCGCCAAACAGCCATCTCCTTGCCATCCGCCTCCGGCACTCCCTCTCCAACGCCATCCTCACCTTGCAGCGCAGCTCATCCGAAGCCTTGATGTCACGGCGAGGCTTCAACATCTCTCTTATATCCCTGTAATCATCCATGACTAAGACATTTTATCGTTGACCAACAGTTTGCGCAATCTCTCCATTCCCGACTTGTACCTTGATTTGGCCGTTGACTGAGGAATGGACAGGATGCCGCTGATTTCCACAAAAGAAAGATTGTCAATCACATTCATCCTTATCACGTCAGCCTCGCGCGCCGGCAGACTGTCAAGACACGCGTTCACCCGGTCGGCATCCTCAAGGTCAAGCACATCCTCCGCCCTGTCCTCGACATCCAGGCCATCGACAGGCACCACCACGAATTTGCCACCGCGCGACCTGTCAACACAGAGATTGTGTACAATCCTGTAAAGATATAGCCGCGCCCCTTCATGCCTGACATCATCAGGGTTCTTTTCCAGAAACCTGAGGACCGCATCATACACCACATCCTCCGCATCGTCACGGCTTCCCAGACGATAATAGGCAAAACGCACCAGGTAATCGAGGTTCTCCTCGATTATCTTGCCTGCGGTATCGCGTCTTTCCTTTCCTGACATACGCTCTTGTGATTGATGCTTCTATATGATAAGACGGAATCCCGCCGGAATCGACGAGATTCAACTGTTAAAAAACGTATAACTCAACACACAGCCACAACATCAACCGCCGGGCCGCCCAAGCCGTCAGCGCAGGAATTTCGACGCGTGGAAGAAGAGGCCGAAGGAGATGCCGACATTCCAGTTGCGCGCCGGATATGTCAGGTAATTGACATAGCCGCATACCGAGGCAAACGGCAGGTTGTAGACAAGGTCAAGCTCGGCTATCATCTCTGGGTTGCTGAACCAGCGGCCATTGACCGCGCGACCCGTCGAGGCTTCCATCTCGATGCGGCGGAAGGGCATGAACAGGTTGGCCGACAGCCTCACCTGCGCACGGGAGAAGGGGCGCCATACCGGCACCACCCCTATGGCGGCGAAGGAGTTGGCATGGAACGCCTTGTTGAACACACCGGTGGTGGCCGGAGTCGGCGTGAAGCTTGGGGCGTTGACCAGCGATGCGTAATATGAGTCCATCAGCTTGCGGCTTGACACCAGCACATCCCATGTGGTTCCCAACGAGAAATTTTTCGACAACGGGAAGTAGACCCCGCCCTGGAACTCCGCCTGAAACCAATGCGTGTCTCCGTCTGTCTCCTGCTGGGAACCATCGGGCTGCATCTTCCTGAAATGGTATTTGCCGAGGGTCTGCATCACCGTCAGGTGCATGTCATAGCCGTCGGTGGGATAATTCTGGTTGTCGAGGTTGTCGAAGTCGAGCCTCCCTACAGCCTGCCCGAGATTGAAGATGGTACGTTCCTGGCCGGTCGAACTGAAGTCTCCCTTGTCGGATGAATAGAAGTTGTCGCGGGTCTGGCCCCCTCCCACTCCGACTGATGCCTTGCCCGAACGCGTTACCGCCCAGGCGTAGTTCAGCCGCCCGAATCCCTCGTAATGGGTTATGAACGCCGGGGAATTGTCCTCATAGAATAGCTTGTCGCTCTCATAGAATTTCT
The DNA here is from genome assembly GCA_958418815.1 of uncultured Bacteroidales bacterium. Taxonomy (GTDB): domain Bacteria; phylum Bacteroidota; class Bacteroidia; order Bacteroidales; family Muribaculaceae; genus UBA7173. Next base: position 11,763 of record CATZGB010000010.1, read on the forward strand.
GGCGCGAATACACCCCCTCCAGCTCAAACGCCGAGGGGAGGTTGGTGGGCAGGTATATGCGCCCCCTGAACTGGCCGGCCATGTAGTTCTGCCCTATCCAGCCCATCGCCCTGACCTCGGCCGACCTGAACGACATGGCCGAATACTCGGCCGACACGAAAATCATGGAGTTGATTGATGACGACAGGTATCCCCCCGCCCCGAGCGCGAAGTTGCTTTTCACATCCGCGTCAAGGTCGAGCGTGAACATCCCGGTCTGCGGGTTGAAGTCGGCCTGGGGGAAAAGGTTGCGCAGACGGCCCGGCGACAATGCGCTGTAATAAGCCAGCCGCGCGCGGTCCATCCCGAAAGTGTCGACACGCGACGACTTGAACAACCGCCCTATGTACGCGTTCTGCTGCGGAGTGCCACCGGAGACATGCACGGAGTCAAACCTCACATACGGGGTCTTGGACTTGAACACCTGGCGGCGCAGCTCGCGGGTTCGGGCCGGTTCGCGACTGGTCACCCTCGATTTGAGCGAGTCCATCATCTCCATCGCCGTGGCGTAGCCTATCGAGCTTATCTCCTTGGCCTTTCCGAAATCAAGCAGCGAGAACCGGCTGACATCCACATGTATCCTCATGCCCTCGTCGGCAGGCAGGTCATAATCATTGTTCTGGATGATCATGTTCTCAAGCTGGTTGATGATGCTGTTTGACTGCGGCACATCCTCGGCGTGGACATCGATGCCGATCATGAAGTCGGGAGCGAAATCCTCCCTCATCACATCCACCGGGAAGTTGTCATATATGCCGCCGTCATAGACATACACCCCATCCATCTTGATGGGCTGGAAGACCGGGGGAAAGGTCATCGACGCGCGCACGGCGTCGCTCAGATGCCCCGACCGACAGACAATCTTGTGCTTTGCCACCACATCCGACGTCACGCAGCGAAACGGCACGAACAGCTGGTCGAAATCCCCCTCACACTGCGCGGTGTAGGCCGCAAACAGGTCCATGAACGCGAAATTCATCGGCAACGGGGAGATAAGGCTTGAGGGAAGCAGCGAAGACCCGCCGTCGAGCGAATCCTTGCGCGAAACATTTATGTTGAGCTCGCCGAAAGCCGGAGTCTGGGGCTTCTTGACGAAATAATATGTCAGGTTGGGATCGATACGCCCCGTCGACCAGTCGCTGAAACCCTTCGACAGTATCAGCTCGAGCATCTCATCGGGGGTATAGCCCGCGGCGTAGAGGCCGCCTATGATGGCCCCCATCGATGTGCCGGCCACATAGTCAATCGGGATGTCATTCTCCTCCAGGGCCTTTATCACCCCTATGTGGGCAATCCCCTTGGCCCCTCCGCCCGAAAGGACAAGCCCCACCGACTGGCCGGTGGGATAAACGGGCAGCGAATCGGCAGGCTCAGCGCCGTGGAGCGACGACAGCGACAGCATGGCTGCCAGCAGACCGGCCATATGCCGGAAAAAACATCCTGGATGAATCATGTCATAGAGTTGAAACGTGGTCTTGTTAATTCAACAACAAAACCGATGGTAGGTTCGCCTTAAAACGACACAAAAATAACGATAATATTTGTCATCTTCACGGATAATCGCTAAATTTGCACAAAACAGGTATGAAACAGCCAATATCCAGACTGTCGGCCCTTGGCTTCTCACATTCCGAGGGCACTTATCTGACAACAATCATTATTCTATAATAAACTAATTCAATCCTGACAATGGAAAACTATCAGCAGCAGGGCGCACAGTATCAGCAGCCCTACCAGCAGGCTTACGGCCAGCAGGGCCAGCAGCCTTACACTCCCGTCCCCGAAGCTCCCGCCATGGGATTCGCCGACGCAGTCAAGTCTTGCTTCTCAAATTACGCCACATTCACTGGCCGCGCCACCCGCGCCGAGTTCTGGTGGTGGCAGCTCTTCTCCGCCATCGTGAGCATGGTGACAATGTTCATCCCCTTTGTTGGATGGCTCGTCTCTCTGGCCATGCTTATCCCCGGCCTGGCTGTCTCCTGGCGTCGTCTCCACGACATGGGCAAAGCCGGTGGCTGGTATTTCATCGCCTTTGTGCCTATCTTAGGCTGGATTTTTGCCATCATCTGGTACTGCACCAAGTCTGAGCCGTTTGACAACCGTTTCGGCCCCTACCTCGGCTGATTCGGCTGAACAGCAACAACCTTATCCACGCTCCGGAATCCCCCTCCCTGGGATTCCGGAGCGTCTGTGTTTTGCCGCCGCGACAGACCATGAACCTTGCCCGTTGCTCGATTGTTTGGAATGAAGGAGGACACATATGCGCCCTCCCGGTCAAGATTTCAACTGTTTGATTAAGTAAGTGTTCGAATTTAATTTATACAATATGCGAGCTTGTTTTTTAGGCGATTCCGGTGCGGAGCGAAGGAGCATAGCGGGCTATGCGACTGAGCGACAAGCCGGAAGCGGCAAAAAAGAAGCCGCAGAGTGTATAAAAGATTTCCTTCCACTTACTATCGTTTAAATTTGAACACTTACTTATAGAGACAAATGGGAATTACAGGTCTATTGTTGCTTCAGGCTGCCTCCCAGGCCACGGCTGACGGCGGCGCGCCCCATCTTGAGAAAGTCGCCCAGAACACAGTGATTCCGAGCCACGATTTCGCCGTGTGGCTCCTCGGAATCGTCGACAAGGTGCTTGACTTCCTCGGGCTGTCACATGACAAGACGGTGGAGGAAATCATCTACACGGCGGTCATACTCGGTGTTTCCATACTGATTGGGGTGATTGTCAAGAACATCGCCCTGTTTGTGGTCAAGAAACTTGTGGCCCTGCGCCATGGCGAGGTGTCGCGAGAGCTGCTGGCCCAGAAGATGTTCAGCCGATGCGCCCATTTCATCCCCCCGCTGGTCTTCCTGTGCCTGATTCCGTTCGCCTTCACCTCCGACCATCATCTGCTGACATGGATTCTCCGCATAGCCGGAGTCTACCTCCTGATAACAATCGCCGTGGCGATTTGCGCGGTGTTTGAGTTCGCCTGGAACCACTTCAACAACCACGACAACCGCAAGAACCTCCCCTTGAAAGGCATCCTCAACATCGGGCGGGGGATAGTATGGATCGTGGTGTCGATAATCGCAGTCTCCATCCTCATCGACAAATCCCCGATGACGCTCCTGGCCGGACTCGGCGCTTTCGCCGCCGCCCTGATGCTGATTTTCAAGGACTCGATCCTCGGATTCGTGGCAGGCATACAGCTGTCAAACAACGATATGCTCCGCGTAGGAGACTGGATTGTGGTGCCGTCGACAATCGCCAACGGCATTGTCATCGATGTCACCCTGACGGTAGTGAAGGTGAGAAACTGGGACAACACCATAGTGATGCTGCCCCCCTACACACTGGTGTCGACATCATTCCAGAACTGGCGCGGCATGCAGGATTCCGGCTACCGCCTTTTCAACCGCAGCATCTATATCGACCAGTCGACCATCCAGCCCGCCACAGACCAGCTGCTCGACCAAGTGGTCAAGACCTACCCCGTGATGGAGGAGTTTGTCTCCACCCGCAAGGCTGCCAAGGAGAAAGGGGAAGGCAACACCTACAACCCATCCACACAGCCCAACGGCACTATCGACACCAACCTCGGCCTCTTCAGGGCTTACATCTGCCAGTACCTCCTACACCACCCGCAGGTAGGAATCGGACAAGACCTGCTCGTGAAGCTCGAAGCCGCAAGCGAATACGGGCAGCCCCTCAACATCTATTTCTACTCCAAAATCACATCCTGGACCCAGTATGCCGCCCTCGGCTCTGAGATATACGAGCATATCGCCGTGGCAGCCCAGACTTTCGGCCTGACACTTTACAACGCCCCAGACCGCAACCATTTCACTGTCAGCACACAACCGGTGGCTCCCACACAGACACAACAGGCATCCTGACCCACCCCCGGCATATCCGTCCGGAGCTATCGCCACTACCTGCACAAACCCCTATGGGAATGTGCAGGTTTTCGTGCATTTATAAAACGTTAACACAAAATTAGGTTTATTGAGCCTCAAAGGGTTGGTTTTCAGTGCGGATTTGGCTAACTTTGTACATCATTCAACCAGCACGATACAAAAAAGTGATTTTGCTTGATGCGGGTCGGCATATGACCCGACGATGAAATCCCTTGCTTCACGCTGATTTTGCTATCGCGAGCCTCCCCCGTCGTGGCCTCGCCCGAAACAGAAAAAGTAATGATCCAGAGAATTTACCTTATCATAATGGTTGTGTGTGCCGCCGTCTTCTCGATGTCGGCCGTCAAACCGGCCCCCGCCAAGAAAAACCTCCCTGTCAAGACCATACCCGCAACTGTCGCCTCCGCCCACGCCATGGAGGCCGACGAGATGACCCTTGCAGCGGTATCCAAGACCAACCCCTTTGAGATTGTCCCCGCCGCCGGAATGGAAATACTCGGCGACATCGAAGACACTTCGGTCGACGACTTCGCAATGATTGACGACATGCTCAACTACGCCCGCAAATTCATGGGAGTACGTTATGTGCGCGGAGGCCGCTCCCCGAAAGGCTTCGATTGCTCAGGCTTCACATCATATGTCTACAGCCAGTTCGGCTTCCAGCTCTCCCCCTCTTCAGCCACCCAATACACCCAGGGCAAGAAAATCAGCCGCGACGAAGTGCAGCCCGGCGACCTGCTGTTCTTCACCGGACGCGCCGCCCGCTCTGGCCGTGTGGGCCACGTGGCCATCGCCGTCGACTCCGACCCTGTCAGCGGTGAAATCACATTCATACACGCCGCCTGTTCGTCCGGCATTAAAATCGACAAAATAACAGCACCCTACTACGCGGCACGCTTCCTCGGCGCCCGCCGCGTCATAGGCCAGTAAGATTCACCTTCTTACCGACAAACACGCCAATCACGGCAATCCCATTGAAAACATCCGGCGGCTCCCCTCTGCGGGGAGCCGCCTTTATTGTCCCATATACCAATCATTGGCCATCCTTGCCAGGCATCGGCATCAATTTTTGTCGGGCACTCATCATTTGATTGCCCTCGTTTGTGGTTATTTGTGCACAGAAAAACGCCCCATTTTTCTGAACAGTTGCTTAACTTTGCAGCGTAATCAAGGGACACTTTTCCGCGGAAAGACTCCCGTATGACCCATCACCCCACATATGAAAGACAACGAGAAAGAATTGCTGCCGCTTGTTGACGAATCTGGAAACCAGACCGGTGTCGCCACGCGAGGCGAGTGCCACAACGGCTCGATGCTGCTCCATCCGGTGGTCCACCTCCATGTGTTCAACCGGCGCGGAGACCTTTACCTCCAGAAACGCCCCGACTGGAAAGACATACAACCGGGCCGGTGGGACACCGCCGTAGGCGGCCATATGGATCCCGGGGAAAGCGTCGAGGAGGCGTTGCGACGGGAAGCCGGCGAAGAGCTGGGCCTTTCAGGCTTCATCCCCGAACCGATGACACGTTACATATTCGACGGCCAGCTCGAGCGTGAACTCGTCCATGTCTTCAAGACCATCATCGACTATGAGCCATCTCCCTCTGACGAACTCGACGGGGGACGCTTCTGGCCGGCCTGGGAAATCCATGAAAATCTCGGCAAATCAATATTCACCCCGAATTTCGAGCAGGAATACCGCCGCCTTTTCTGCCACTGATGCTCCCGTGACAATGACACCGACAGTCGACAATAAGCCTTCTCGATTTATGTTCTAAAACACATTTTTCGCACAGAAATTTTGCCGAATGGAATATTATTGGTAATTTTGGCGAAAATTTCAACAAATGAGAAAGACTATCGCCGCCATCTGCGCGGCCTCAGCCATCCTCGGCGCGTCGGCCGAAGGATACCAGGTAAACACCTTCAGCGCACGTCAGGAGGGTATGGGACACGTGGGTGTCGCCATGAAGCTCGGCTCCGAAAGCCAGATTTTCAACCCGGGCGCGCTCGCGTTTTCCACCGAGACCCTTGAAATCTCGGCCGCCGTCAGCGCCATCAAAGCCACCGCGGAAGCAGTGGTCGACGGACAGACCTACTCTACGGCCAACAAGGTCTCCACGCCGATGAATGTCTCGGCGGCATTCCGCATCTACGACAACCTCTACGCCGGAGCCACCATCTACACCCCCTACGGCTCATCAATCAACTGGGGGACAGCATGGCCCGGGGCGGTGCTAAACCAGTCGGTCGACCTCAAGGTCTTCACCGTGCAGCCCACCATCTCATGGAGAATCACCAAAAACCTCTCGGTCGGAGCCGGACTCATGATTTCCTGGGGCAAGGTCAACCTCGACAAAGCCCTTGTCGCTCCCTCATCGATGGACCGCCTCATCGGCCTTATGAACCTTCCCTATCAGATGCAGGGCCTTCCCGCTCCCTTCCAGCCCTACGGCGAAATGCCCCCGGCCTCGGTCAACCTCACCGGCGACTCACAGCTTGCCCTGGGAGTGAATGTCGGAGTCCTGTGGGACGCGCTCCCCAACCTTTCGTTCGGCGCGTCATTCCGCTCTAAGATGAACATGCACGTCAAGGCCGGAAACGCCTCCGTGAGCTATGCCAACGACCAGGCCCGGCTCATCCTCGGCGAGACCCTCGACAACCTCAGCTACGCCAACTTCGACGCGTCGATGCCATGCCCCTACGTGCTGACATTCGGTGTGGCCTACAAGCCTGTCCCCCGACTGCTTCTCGCCTTTGACGCGCAGCTCAACGGCTGGAGCGCCTACAAGAATCTCGACATAACATTCGACAAGCTCCCCGAAAGCTTCAACCAGCACCTGACCAAGGATTACCACAACGCGATGACATACCATATCGGGGCCGAGTACAACCTCACCGACCGCCTCGACATCCGCGCCGGACTCATGATCGACACCTCCCCCTGCAACACCGACCACTACAACCCCGAGACCCCGGGAATGACAAAGATAGAACCCTCGGTAGGTCTGTCGTTCAGCCCGCTCAAAGGTCTCTCCATAGACCTGGCGTTCATGTATGTACACGGATGCGGAGCCACAGGCACCGGTCAGTACCAGGATTTCCTCGCCCCGATTTACAACGGCATGGTGGAGGCCAACAACCTGAGCCAGACCCTGCCCGCGCTCCCTCTGACCGGAGAGTTCACTGCCGACTACAAGACCCGCGCGATAATCCCGGCAATAGGCATCAGCTACAGCTTCTGAGCCACAGGCCGCTCACTTTACAGACCCCGACAACGGACAGTCAGCGCCACATCCGGCGCACGGACCTCCGCCATGTCGGGGTTTATTGTCATCATCCCCACGGCAGCAGGAAGCGGCATCCGCGTCTGGCCTGGGGGTCGGCTTCTCACGGCCTCCGCAACAGGGAGGCTTCGACGCGCCCCCCTGACGCTTGATGCCCCTCGACCATATCACCAGACCACGGACATACCTGACAATCCACACGACGATTATCAGGAACACCGCGCCGACGCATATCCATTGTATCAGGTCATTGCTCATATATCTTCTCTACTGCACAGTCAATCAATCTCTCCGAGGCTCACTGCCGAGTGGCGGCAATGATGGCCTTTGAATTTTTCTTCACAAGCGCGTTAAGTTTGCCAGGGGTAAGCTCCGGCGAGTACTCCTCGAAAGGCAGCCGGAGCGGACAGCCTGATTTGTATTCCGAGCATCCGAAGGCCGCCTTTCCTTTCAGCAAATGCCCTTTGCCGCACACCGGACACACGATCTGCTCCAGCTTCCTGACAGCAGGCTTGCGCGGGGCCTTCGGCTTGGTCTCGGCCGCAGATCCGCCGGGGGCAACACCCGGGCCTGACGGGGAGCTACTTCCATTGGCCGCCGCTCCGGCATTGCTGCCGGGACCTCCCGGGGTCTGCCCCGTGTCAATTCTCCGGGCCGACGCGTCGGTCAACACATCATTCACTATGCGCCCGATCTGCCCCTTGAGGTCTTCGATGAATTCCGAGGGGGAATAATCGCCGCGCTCGATGCGCCGCAGGCGGCTTTCCCATATGCCGGTCAGCTTCGCGCTCTTGAGCAGCTCCTCGTTGATGGTGGCGATGAGGTCTATGCCAGCCTGCGAGGCCATTATGTTTTTCTTCTTGCGGTAAATGTAATGGCGTTTGAACAGGGTCTCGATGATGTTGGCGCGTGTCGACGGACGCCCGATGCCATTCTCTTTCATGGCCTCGCGCAGGGCCTCGTCGTCAACGGTCTTTCCCGCCGATTCCATTGCCCTGAGGAGCGTGCCCTCGGTGTAGTATTTCGGGGGCTGCGTGGCCTTTTTCAGCAGGCTCGGCTCATGGGGATTGCTCTCCCCGACGGCAAAGGGCGGCAACAGACCGTCATCATTGCCGTCTCCGTTGCTGTCGCCACCCTGCCCTGTGGCCTGTTCCCCCGGCTTCTGGTAGATGGAGCGCCAGCCCGGGGCTGTCACCACCTTGCCCGAAGCCTTGAAACCCACCCCTCCGGCATCGGCAAGCACCGTGGTCTGCATGAATTCGCAGTCGGGATAGAAAGCGGCGATGAAACGGCGGGCGATAAGATGGTAGAGCTGACGCTCGTTGCCCACCAGGGCCGCGGGCGACTGCCCGGTCGGGATTATGGCATGGTGGTCGGTGACCTTTGAGTTGTCAAACACCTTCTTGCTTTTGGGTATGCGGGGAAGGGCCAGCACAGGCGCGGTAAGGGCCGCGTAAGGGGTCATGGCTTTCAGAATCCCCCCGACGGCCGGGTAAATGTCATCCGACAGATAGGTGGTGTCGACACGCGGGTATGTGGTAACCTTCTTCTCGTAAAGGGTCTGTATGAGCTTAAGGGTCTCGTCAGCCGTCCATCCCCACTGCCGGTTGCATTCCACCTGCAGGGATGTCAGGTCAAACAGCCTCGGAGGCGCCTCGCGCCCTTTCTTCTCCTCTACGGAAGTGACCGTAAGCATGCTCGGCTTGATTTTCTCCAGGGCCTCAAGCGCCTCGGCCTCCTTCTTGAACTTCCCGGAGACGGCGTTGAAGGTAGCCCCCTTGCAGAGGGTCTTCAGCTCCCAGTAATCCTCAGGCTTGAAGTTCTCTATCTCGAGATGGCGCTGCACCACAAGCGCGAGGGTCGGGGTCTGCACACGGCCTATCGACAGCACATTGCCTGGCGAACTGTATTTAAGCGTGTAAAGGCGCGTTGCGTTCATCCCCAGTATCCAGTCGCCGATGGCCCTTGACAACCCTGCGTAATAGAGGTTGTCAAAGTCAGCCGACGGCCTCAGGTTCTGGAACCCCTCGCGTATCGACTGGTCGGTCAGGGATGATATCCACAGACGCTTCACCGGGCATTTGACCCCGGCCTTCTGCATCACCCACCTCTGGATAAGCTCACCCTCCTGGCCGGCATCGCCACAGTTGACAATCTCGTCGGCCTCGGCGAAAAGGGTCTTTATCACGTTGAATTGCCTCTCGTAATTCTCGACAGGTATGAGCTTTATTCCGAACTTCGGAGGAATCATCGGCAGATGGACCAGCGACCAGCGTTTCCAGCAATCGGAATAGTCGTTGGGTTCCTTGAGTGTGCAAAGATGTCCGTAGGTCCATGTCACCCTGTAGCCGTTACCCTCGTAATACCCGGGTTCCTTCTTCCCGGCCCCGAGGATGGCGGCTATGTCACGGGCCACATTGGGTTTCTCTGTGATGCAGACTATCATCGTTATTTGGCAGACACAATAGTAATTCGGGACATGTCATTGTCAGACATGTCCCTTGTGATGGTCGCGAATGAGCATCCGGATTGCAGGGATGCCTTGACGCGCGGTTGGCTTAATCAGAGGTCACTGGCGGGCCGGGGCGACAACGTCGCCGTTGGCCGTGTGGAATGTCAGGGTCGCCGACTTGGGCAGCTGACCCTTGAAGGGGAAATCAAGCTCGATGACCTGCACCCCGGTGTCCTCAAACTGGAAGGCGCGCTCGAAGTCAACGCCGTCGATGTCGACAGCCTTGACAACTTTCTGGCCCACGGTGAGGTCAACAGAGTCGATGCGCTGAGATGTCGACGGGATGCCTACCAGGCACACCGAGATGCGGATTCCTCCGTCAGTCGGAGTCACCTTGTCGGGAATCACGTTGAACTCTGCGTCAAGCTGATTGACCTGCGCGGCAGCCGGCACAGGAGCCACGGTGGCGGCCCCTCCGGCGAGCATGAGGATTGCGGCTAAGCGGATAGCTTTCATTACTGTCTCTTGTCTGGTTGCAGCTCCGCGATTTCCCGGGTTTCGCCGGAAAACGCGGAGCCTGGATTTATGATTATGATTTGTCTTTGGCTTCCTGCCAATACGCTTCCATCTCGTCGAGAGTAAGCTCGTTGAGCTTGCGGCCTGCCTCGCGGGCACGCTTCTCGATATGGTTGAAACGTGAGATGAACTTCTTGTTGGTCTTCTCAAGCGCGTTCTCGGGAATCACTCCGTATAGGCGCGCGGCATTTACCAGCGAGAAAAACACATCTCCCATCTCTGACTCCATACGCTCAGAGGCGGCCGAGATCTCTTCAGGAGTGGCGTCCGCCTTGTGGCGGAGCATCCTCACCTTCTCAGCCTCGGCGGAGAATTCCCCGATTTCCTCCCTCACCTTGTCCCACACTTCCGAGGCATCCGCCCAGTCGAAACCAGAATTGGCGGCCTTCTCCTGTATGCGGTAAGCCTTGTTGAGAGCAGGCAACGTGGAGGGGACTCCGGCCAGCACCGACCGGTTGCCGTCCCTCTCCTTCAGCTTTATCTGCTCCCAGTTGAGCTCCACCTGGTGGGCATTGTCGGCCACAGTCTGGCCATACACATGGGGATGCCTGTAAATGAGCTTGGAAGCGAGCGAGTCACAGACTGTGACAACATCAAACGCCCCTTTCTCCTCACCTATCTTGGCGTAGAAGAGCACATGGAGCAACACATCCCCGAGTTCCTTGCGGATTTCGGCGTCATCCTCGTTGATGAGCGCCTCGCAAAGCTCGCAGACCTCCTCCATCGTGTTGGGGCGCAGCGACTCATTGGTCTGCTTGGCGTCCCAGGGGCATTTGACCCTCAGGGTGTCAAGGACATCCAGCACACGGCCAAACGCCTCAAGCTTCTCCTGACGGGTATGTTGGGGAATCTTTTCCATTTAGTTGACTTAGTATTTGACAGGCCCTCCCTGGCAGCGGCAGCCGTCAGTCGGGGTTCTCGTTGTAATTCTTCATTCCTTCCTCAAGCCAGCCCACGAACTTGTCGACATTCTCGTCGTAGAAGCAAGGAGGAGTCATGGCCTCTCCTGAACGGTTGAGGACTACATAGTAGGGCTGGGAGTTGGCGCTGAACTTGTGGCGCTGCAGGTAACTCCATTTGTCACCTACGGTCTTAAGCACCACCTTCTTGCCGTTCTCCTCCACTGTGACAGGCTCGGGAAGCTCCGCCTTGTCGTCGACCATCAGCTTTATCAGCACGAAGTTCTCCTTGACAAGCGTGCTGACACGGCCAGTGTCAAACACTGCGCCCTCCATCTTGCGGCAGTTGACACAGCCGAATCCGGAGAAGTCGACAAGCACGGGGCGGTTGTTCTCTGCCGCGTAAGCCATACCCTTGTCGTAGTCGTCAAACTCCTCAAACTGCCCTCCGGCGTAGAGGTTGAAATCCTGCGTGAACAATGGGGGCACAAACGCGCTGACGCTTTTCAGGGGCGCGCCCCACAGGCCGGGGATGAGGTATATGGCGAATCCCAGCGAAGCCAGCGACAGGAAAAAGCGGGGCAGGGAGACATGCTCCAGGTCGGCGTCGTGGCTGAATTTCAGCTTGCCGAGCAGGTACAGCCCGAGCATCACGAACAACACCACCCACAGGCAGATGAACACCTCGCGGTCAAGAATACCCCAGCCATAGGCGAGGTCGGCGACCGAGAGGAATTTCAGCGACAGAGCAAGTTCCAGGAAGCCCAGAACCACCTTGACCGAGTTGAGCCATCCTCCCGAGCGGGGCATCTCCTTGAGCCAGGAGGGGAACAGAGCGAACAGCGAGAACGGAAGCGCGAGCGCCAGGGCGAATCCACCCATGCCGACAGCCGGGCCGACGAAATTGCCCATCGTGGCGGCCTCGACAAGTAATGTGCCGATAATCGGGCCAGTGCAGGAGAATGACACAAGCGCCAGGGTGAACGCCATGAAGAATATGCTGACAAGGCCGGTGGCCTTCTCGGCGCGGGCATCCGTGGAGTTTGACCACTTCGACGGCAGCTTGATGTCGAAACCTCCGAGGAACGAGATACCAAACACCACAAGCAGCAGGAAGAAACAGAGGTTGAAGACGGCATTGGTGCTGAGTTCGTTGAGCTTGCTCGCGCCGAAAATGCCGGTTATGGCCAGTCCCAGGGTGAGATAGATCACAATGATGCTGAGACCGTATATTATCGCGTCACCGACCGACTTGCGACGGCTCGTCCCTTTCTTGAGGAAGAAGCTGACTGTCATCGGTATCATCGGCCACACACATGGAGTAAGCAACGCCAGGAGGCCTCCGCCGAATCCCCAGATGAAAATCACCCACCAAGGGGAATCCTTCACATTGGCCTGCTCGGGCATGTCGTCGCCCGAGTACTCGACAGGAGCCCAGAGGTCAGCCTTGCCCGACGGTTCCGCGGGGGCAGCCACCACAGGGGCTTCCACCACGACCGTGTCAACCTCGGCCTCCTGCGCCACTACCGGCCCGGTGCCCACCGAGACCTCAAGCAACTCCGTCTTCGGAGCAATGCAGGTCTCGTCATTGCAACCCTGGAACGAGACTTCGATGCCAACAGTGTGGGTCTTCTCGTCGGAAATCTTCACTTTCTGGGTGAACGACACATTGTTTTCCCACCATGACAGGTTGAGCGAGAACATGTCATCATATTTCTCGACAGGCTTGCGCGACGGCACAAGCCCCCCGTCGAGCTTCACCCCTTCAGGCAACTGGAAATCAATCACCGTCGAATTGGGGCCATCATCAGGAAGATCGAGAGAGTAGAGATGCCACCCCTCGTCGATGTCAGCGGTCAGACGAATCACGGCCGACGATGTCGAGTTGCTCTCGACGGTCGCTTTCCATCTTATCGGGTCGAGGATATGACCCATCCCGAACTGCTGCGCCCTTGCAGGCAACCCAGTCCAAACCAACAACAGCAACGGCAGAAAGAGCCATCGCACAGGAATCGCTTTGAAAACGTGTTTCATAATGGCATATGATTTAAACATCAATGTTTGACGTGCAAAGTTAACAAATTGGAATCAAATTCCGAAACCACTTCCTGATGTTTCAAAAAAAATTTGTAACTTTGCGCTTGGAACGCGCCCACACGCGTCGGGAGCATTCCATTTTGACAAAACCGAATCGATGAACAAGAAGCAGAAAATCCTCTACATCTCTCAGGAAATAACCCCATACCTTCGCGAGACCCCGATGGGACTGGTATGCAAGGTATTGCCCCAGAAGGTCCAGGAAAAAGGCTACGAGGCTCGCGCTTTCATGCCCAAATACGGTTGCATCAACGAGCGACGCAACCAGCTCCACGAGGTCATCCGCCTGTCAGGCATAAACCTGGTGATTGACGACACCGACCACCCCCTGATTATCAAGGTGGCCACCCTCCAGTCGGCAAAGATGCAGGTCTATTTCATTGATTCAGACGACTATTTCCAGCACCACGCGGTCACCGACCTCGAAATCCGCGAGACCCCCGAAGACAACGATGAGCGCATTATGTTCTTCACCCGGGGTGTCATGGAGACCGTCAAGAAACTCCGCTGGGAGCCCGCCGTGATACACTGCTCCGGATGGGTGACCGCCCTGGCCCCCCTATACCTCAAGAAGGCCTACGCCGACGACCCGACAGTCGGAGGCAGCCCGGTGGTGTACTCCCTCTTCGACGACACATTCGAGGGAACCCTCGACCCGCGCTTCAAGGAGAAGCTGCTTATGGACGGATTCACCGAGGAAGACCTCAAGTCGCTCGGCGACTCCCCCGCCACCGCCCTCGCGCTCAACAAACTCGCCATCGACCACTCCGACGGTGTGATACAGGCTTCCCAGACAGTCCCCGCCGAACTGGTCGAATACGCCATCGCCTCCGGAAAACCGTTCCTCCCCTACCAGGGAGAAGAGGTCGACGGCGCGCCGGTCGTTGAATTCTACGACTCGATACGCAACAACCCCTGATTCCCTCCATCCCCATCATGAAATCGACAGTCCCCTTTCTCTCAGGCGCCCTGCTGCTGTCAGGCAGCCTCTTCACAGCCTGCGAGAACACGACCCAGGAAATAGGCTCCTCACTGATACAGGCAGAATCCGAAGTGGTGATCCACAACGAATTCAGCGTGTCGGGCCACACCACCCCCAACACAGCCATCGAGTCGCGCACCACGGTGCAGCTCCTCGGAAACATATCAGCCGAAGGATACGGCAGCTTCACCTCTGACTTCGTCTGCCAGTTCATGCCCGCCTCAAAGCTCGTGACCGACGGTGTCACCGTCAATGACATCGATTCCATGAAGCTCATCCTGGCTTACCCCAACGGCGGGTATGTCGGCGACTCCATCGCCCCGCTGGGCCTCCAGGTCTTCCCTCTCGACAGGCAACTTCCCTCCCCGATATTCTCCTCCTTCAACCCCGAGGATTACTGCGACGTGAACGCCGCGCCCCTCGCCTCGAAGATATATGTCGGCAACGCCCAGGGAGAAAACGACTCCATCCAGGCCCTCTCATACCGCGAGATTCATGTCGACCTCCCCGTCAGCCTCGCCCGCGACCTGTTCACGCTCTACCTCGACAACCCCGGGGCATACTCCTTCCCCACCGAATTTGCCAAACACTTCCCCGGCATCTATGTCCGCAACTCATTCGGCGCTGGCCGCGTGACCCAGATACAGCAGACCTCGATGGTGATATACTACCACACCACCGCCGATGACTCCGAAGGCAAACCCGTAGTGACCAGCCACGAAGGCAACTACTTCGTCGTCACCCCCGAAGTCATATCCAACAACAACATATCCTTCACCATCGACCCGGCCCTCCAGGCCCGTATCGACAACGGTGAGAACATAATAGTGGCCCCGGTCGGACGCGACGTGGAAATCACATTCCCCATACGCGACGTCATCGACTACTACATCGACAACAGCGGCCCCCTCTCTGTGGTCAACACCCTCTCCATGACCATCCCCGCGGAAGCCATTGAAAACAACTACGGCATCGGCCTGCCCGAGAGCCTGCTGATGGTCATCTCCTCTGAAAAAGAGGACTTCTTCCTCAACAACTCTCTCAACGACGACAAGACATCATTCATCGCCACATACAGCGCGTCAGCCAACGGATATGTGTTCTCGGGCCTGCGCAACTACTTCCTGACGATGCTTGACAAATACAACGCCGACGGGACAATCGACATGGCCGACGCCACATTCACCCTCACACCGGTCACACTGACCACCGAGTCGACATCCAACGGCTACACCACCTCGACCTACGTCAGCGCCATCACACCCTACATCGGCAAGCCGGTGATGGGCAAGCTCAACCTCGACAAGGCCGACATCACATTCCAGTTCTCGAAACAGTCATTCAACTGATTCCGCCCCCTGCCATCCCGTCCTCCGCGGTCTCTGCGGCCCCTCTCCCCCGCCCCTCTCTCCCGCAAAAACCGATAAAATCCATACAAATCGGCGCGGCCAAGGCAAAAACAGCCGCTGAAATTTGGCGGTTAAAAATAAAACCATTAACTTTGCACCTGCAAAATCACCTCAGCGGAGGTTGGTTCGGCAAATCCAAGGTGCCATGTCCGAGTGGTTAGGTACCGGTCTGCAAAACCGTTCACAGCGGTTCGAATCCGCTTGGCACCTCAAAGAGGAACCCGCATTCGCTGGTTCCTCTTTTTTTATCATAAATCCTTGCCTCATCATACGACAGATACAAAGCGACAGACGCGAGGCAGGCATTTGTGCCTGACAAAAATCCGCTCCACCCCCTCGGATTCAGGGATGGAGCGGAAAGTCATGACCATCAATCACGGAGTGGCTCAGCGGGCGAGATGCTTCACCACAAGGCCACCTTGCCTGAGTATGTAAATCGAGCCGGCGGCCATTTCCGCCATCCTGCGCCCGTCAAGCGTATATATCTCATACGGCTGTGTGAAGTCTATTCCTGCCGGGGCGAAGCCGCGTGCCACATCCTCCACTCCGGAAATCACAGGGACTCTCCGGGTCACCGCGACACGGTTGAGCGTTATGTCATTGCCATTGACATACAAGCCGTCATAGTTGAGCCCCCTGACGAAGTCTGAGGCACCTGACTTGTCATTGTTGACCTCTACATCATATTGAGTCCATCCACCGATATCCTCATAGGGGGTATGCTCGTTCCAGTCGCTTTGCGGCGTGACATAGGCAATCTGTATCTGCGAACCGCCTCCGGTAGTGAGATAAAGATGGATTTTGTCACCGATACGCAGTGTACCGAGCTGTTCCTTCAACACATGCACCGGCCCCGTCGTCCAGCTGCCCGACTCATATCCGACATTGTCCCAGATTGTCTGGTCGGCCACCAGCTCCGAGCCGGCCTCGTCAAGCGGCAGCTCCACCGTCGGGTCATAGTCGTCAGGCTCAGGCCCGGCCCCCTCGTGGAACGGATTGTAATCGGCGACACCGACCCCAACCGAATCATCGAAATATGAGCATTCCTTGCCGGTGTCTGTGATGCCATACACCGACGGTATAATGCAGCGGCCGCTCTCGCGGTACTCTGTGCCCTCCCAGTCGGCGAAGAGGTCACACATCTCGGCCCCCTCCCCGTTGCCGGTCCATGACCAGGCAAGGTACCCTACGCGGTTCTCAAACGTGTAACTGAGGATTTCCTTCCAGGCCACACCTCCGTTTTTATGTGCATACGCGAATTCACCGACGACAAGCGGCACCGGATTGGAGATATGGAGGGAATTCCAGATATTGTCGCGCACAGCCTGGCTGGTACCGCCGGAATACTCATAGAAATGTATCGAGAACGCCATATTGTGGAGCGGGTCGGCCTCCACCACCGCCGAACCCGCCTCGGCTATGCTCTGCGGATACTGTCCCCATCCGGCACAGTCGACCAGCAACAGGTTGCGGATGCCGGCCTCACGCAGCCTCGGTATGGCTTTCTGGTAGCCTGCCGCCCAGGGCCATGAATCCCACAATCCATACCACTCATTCGAAATGTTGACGATGACCGTCTTGAGATGCGCGTTCAGTATATCTTTCATCTCAATCCAGAACTCCACGGCTTTCTCCAGCGACGCGTAATCATTGTCGCCGGTCTCGTCATGGGTGTTGAACACAGCGATTAGCTTGTTTTGCTCACACAGCTCGATGAGCCTTTCGAGATCGGCAGGCTCGCATCTGTCCCAGTCGGGATACAGCCCCTGCTTCTGCCTCTCGCCTGTCGACAACTGTATGCGAATGGCATTGCATCCGATGCGTTTCGCCGCCGGGATGACGGTCTCCTCATGTCCGCGCTGCCACGCCCAGGAGTAGTTGACACCCCTCATCACAAGCTCGTTGTTTTTCGCGTCAAGAATCCGGGTGCCGTCGATATGCAGCCCCTCCGATATCCCTTCCTGGGCCATCGCCCCTGACACAAGCATCAAGCCCGCGAAAACTGATGCAATTCTTTTCATTATATTCATGGTATGCTGTTATGTATGTTCGTTTGCCTTGGGAAACGAACGACCCCGGGCGCAAAGCCCGGGGTCGCCGCCTTTACCTTACTAAATTATCTTATTGCTTCATGCGAATCAATCAGGCGGTCATCTGGCGACATGTTTCACCACAGTCTCACCCTGGCGGAGGATGTAAAGCCTTCCGGCTACCATCTCCCTCACCTGACGACCGTCGATGCCATAGATCTCATACGGCTCATCGAAGTTTATGCCTGCGCGGTGTGACTCATAAACCACGGTCTCATCCACGCCAGACTGGCCGGGACGTATCACGCTCACTTTCTGAATCGTGTAATCGTGTCCTTTGAAGTACAGGCCGTCATAGTTGGCGCCCTCGAGAAGCCCGGCATCTGTCATCGCCAGGTCATATGTCGAGCCGCTGATCGGAGCATAGTCGACATGTTGGGTCCAGTCTGAGCTTGCGGTCTTGTAGGCAATCTGTATCTCGGCTCCGTCGTTGCACGAAACATACAGCCTCACCTTGTCGGCCGATGTCAGCGAGCCGAGACGCGACTTCTCGAGATGGTACATCGCATCCCATGTGGAGACATTGAACTGCGGGGTGTCAACCGTGGTCTCGCTCTCTCCGCCGGGATTGTCATCCCCGCCGGTGTTTCCGCCATTGCCGGCCACAACCAGTTCAACCTTGACAAGAGTGGCGTTCTGACCCTTGACGGCGAATCCGTGGGCCGACATCATGGCCAGGTCGGTGTATCCGTCGGTCTCTTCCCCGGAGATTGTGTAGGTGTACTCATTATTATATATGTTGTCGGCATCTACCAGCACAGTCCATGACCACTGGCTGTCAAGGCCGAATGTGGCGAGCTGTATCTGGCCGGGCGCCTTCTCGTCGGAAGCGACACCGGTGAAGCTGAACACCAGCTTGTCCCCCTTCTTCAGCGCGCCCATCTGCTGGCTCTTCCACTGTGCGTTGCCGGGCTTGTATTCAAGCATGCCCTTCCAGGCGCCGAAATCTACCGAACCTTCCCACAGCACTGTCGACTCATCCTGGCCCGGAGGATTGGGGGTCGGGTCGCCGCCACCCTGATTTCCGCCATTGGGATCGAAGATCGAGCATTCGCGCGAGGTCTGCTGTATTCCGTTACGCCCCTTAACAGTGTTGGTGCCGTTGGGCTTCCAGACCGAATCATCATATCCGCCAAACATGTCGCAGGCTTCCACGCCTCCGCCGTTGCCGGTCCATGACCATACGAGGTATCCGACATTCTTCTCCTTGGTGTAGTCAAGGATGGTCTGCCAGGCCACCGACTGTCCCTGATGCTCATACGCGAACTCGCCGATAAGCACCGGACACCCCACTTTGAGGGCATTGTCGATGTTGTTCCTCACCTGCGAGTCAGACCCGGCCGCGTCCTGGTAGAAGTGCATCGAGAACACAAGATTGCCCTTGGTGTCTGCAGCGGCCACCTCACGTCCGCGGTCGAAGATGCTTTTGGGATATTGCCCCCATCCGGCGCAGTCGACCACCAGGGTGTTGAGGATTCCGGCATTTCTCAGCTTGGGTATCACCTTCTTGTAACCCTCGGCCCACCCATAGGAGTCCCATTGGCCATACCACTCGTTGGAGATGTTGACCAGCACAGTCTTGCGGTGGGCGTTGAGGATGTCTTTCATCTCAATCCAGAAGTTCGCGGCATTCTCAAGGTCGGAATAATCGTTGGAGCCGGTCTCGTCATGGGTGTTGAACACGGCCACGAGCTTGTTGTCCTCGCAGAGCTTAATCAGGCGCTCCAGGTCGCTGGCCGAGCATTTCTGCCATTTGCGCCCTGTCGACAGCTGTATGCGGATGGCGTTGCAGCCGATGCGCTTTGCGGCGGGGATGACCGTGTACTCGTTGCCCCTCTGCCACGCCCAGGAGAAATTGCAGCCGCGCATTATGAATTCATTGCCGTTGGAGTCCATCAGCTTGGTGCCCGAGGTGTAGAACCCGTCGGCAGCCACCGCGCCTGAAAAGACAGCCGTCAACAGCAAAAGAAGACTGAAGATTTTTTTCATGGAAAAAGTCTGTTTGTTTAGGGATGTTTCTTATGGTATCACTCAGTGAGTTGTCTCACACTATTTTACGGATGCAAAATAACACATTGTTTTCCGTCTCGGCAACGCTTATTTTTCCCGATTCAAGCATTATTTTGACAAAAACGCGGCGCGCCACCTCCGTCTTCCCCCCAAAACGCCCCTCCATAAATACCCCGCCGGCCACGAACCAACCATCACGCCGGTTGTTCATATCATAGGGCGCAGGCCCTCGCCACAGACACCTGCCCTCTGACCAAATTCAAGTCTGACAATTGCCGTCGCCGCCCGGGCCCCAGAGGCCCATGGCGCGGCGGCAATCTTATTTTACAGTTTGGCAAACATTTATTACCTTTGCACAAACTCAAGAAATGAAAAAGCTTTTCCTCCTCGACGCGTACGCCCTGATATACCGCGCGTATTACGCGCTCATACGCGCCCCAAGGATTACCTCCAAGGGGTTCAACACCTCGGCCATATTCGGCTTCTGCAACACCCTCGACGAGATTCTCAAAAAGGAGAATCCCACGCATATCGCCGTATGCTTCGACCCCCACGGACCCACATTCCGCCACGAGATGTATGAGGGTTACAAAGCCCAACGCGAGGCACAGCCTGAAGACATCTCGGCGTCGGTGCCTATAATAAAGGAGATAGTCGAGGCATACCGCATACCGGTGTTCGAGGTGCCGGGCTATGAGGCAGACGACGTGATTGGCACACTCTCGCGCCTTGCGTCAAAGGAGGGCTACACCACCTACATGATGACCCCCGACAAGGACTACGGGCAGCTCGTCGACGAGAATGTCTTCATGTACCGCCCGTCGCTGCGCGGCCAGGGCTTCGAGCTGCGCGGGGTCAAGGAGGTATGCGAGAAATACGGCATACAGTCTCCATCGCAAGTCATCGACCTGCTCGCCCTCGAGGGGGACACCATCGACAACATCCCCGGATGCCCCGGAGTCGGGCCGAAGACCGCCTCCAAGCTCATCGGCGAATATGGGTCGGTCGAGAACCTGCTCGACCACGCCGGGGAGGTGAAAGGGGCCATAGGGCAGAAGATACGCGACAACGCCGACCAGATACGCTTCTCAAAGCAGCTGGCCACCATCAAGACCGACGTGCCTCTGGAGGTAGATTTCGACACCCTCAGGCGCGAGCCGGAGGATGTGGAGGCCCTGCGCGACATATTCACCGACCTGGAATTCAAGACATTCCTCACTCGTCTCAACAGCCGCGCGAAAGCCATCGCCAAGGAGTTGCCACAGGAGGATGAGACGAAGGAACGCCCGGAAAGGAAACGCCACACGATTGAGTTGCCCGCCCAACCCTCCCTGTTCGACTTCCTGGAGGGTGGCGACGAGATGGCCGACGGAGCCTCACCTTTTGCCCAGGCCGACTCCAGTCCGGCTGACTACGAGGTGATGTCAGACCCGGCCGACATAAACCGGCTGATGTCGGAAGCCAAAGCCAACGGGAACCTCGGAATCGCCCTCTACGCCATCGGCGCCGAGGCCATGACCGCCTCCTTGAGAGGAATAGCATTCAGTCAGGCCCAGGGCACAGCCCGGTATGTCGACATCCCGGCCGACAGCGAAAAGCGCGAAGCCCTTATGGCTCTCCTCGCGCCGATTTTCGCCGGCGAATCATACACCCTCGTCAGCCACGACATCAAGCGCGACATGGTGTTGCTGCGCCGCGAAGGAATCGAAATCACAGCCCCATACTTTGACACACAGCTGGCCCATTACCTGCTCCAGCCCGAGATGCGCCACCGGCTCGCCGATGTGGCCTTCAACATCCTCTCGGTCGAGATGGACGAATACGCCGATTCCGACACCTCGCGCAAGCCCTACGGACCTCTCCCCGCCGGGGAGGAGGTGAGACGGCTCTGCCAGCAGGCCGACATGGTCAACCGCCTGCGCGGGCCGCTGTCTGAACTGCTCGCGCAGAACGGCCAGAAGAAGCTGCTCGACGACATCGAGCTGCCGCTCGCCGCGGTGCTCGCCGACATGGAATGGACCGGTGTCAGGATAGACATCCCTGAACTGGCATCGCTGTCGGCCACCCTGACCGCCCAGCTCAGCGAGCTTGAGGAGAAAGCCTACGGCCTGGCCGGGGAGCGGTTCAACATCGCATCCCCGATGCAGGTCGGTGAAATCCTGTTCGGGAAGCTGAAACTCAACCCGCGCGCCAAACGCACCAAGACGGGAGCCTACTCGACCACCGAGGAGGTGTTGCTCAGACACCGCGACGCCCATCCGCTGGTCAGCCTCATCCTTGAGATTCGCGGACTGAGAAAACTGCTCACCACCTATGTCGACGCGCTGCCCGCAATGGTCAACCCGGCGACAGGCAAGATACACACCACATTCAACCAGACTGTGACAGCCACCGGACGAATCAGTTCGGCCAACCCCAACCTCCAGAACATCCCGATCCGCACCGAGGATGGCCGTGAGGTGCGCCGCGCTTTCATCGCCGACGAGGGGTGTCTGATTCTGTCGGCCGACTACTCCCAGATCGAGCTGCGGCTGCTCGCCGACCTCTCAGACGACCCCGACCTCACCGGGGCCTTCAACTCTGGGCTCGACATCCACCGCGCCACCGCGTCAAAGATATACCACGTCCCATACGACGAGGTCACCGACAGCCAGAGGCGCAAGGCCAAGACCGCCAATTTCGGCACCGTCTACGGCATCTCGGCATTCGGGCTGTCTGAACGCCTCAACATACCGCGCGCCGAGGCCAAAGAACTGATAGAGGGGTATTTCAACACATACCCCCACATACGCCAGTTCATCGAGGAATCCACCGAACGCGCGCGCAAGGAGGGATACGTCACCACCATAATGGGCCGCAAACGCTACCTGCCCGACATCAACTCGCGCAACGCCACCGTAAGGTCATACGCCGAGCGCAACGCTGTCAACGCCCCCATTCAAGGCTCTGCCGCCGACATCATAAAGCTCGCGATGATACGCGTCCACAACGGAATGAAACGCCTCGGGCTGAAGTCAAGGATGATTCTCCAGGTGCATGACGAACTCGTCTTCAACGTCTGCCCCGAAGAACTGCCAATCCTCCAGGAACTTGTCATCCGCGAGATGGCCGGGGCATATGCCGGGGCTGTGCCGCTGGAGGTATCGGCCGGCACCGGACCCGACTGGCTGGCCGCCCATTGACCCCACACCCAACCTCAAGCCGACAACCATGGACAACAAAACGACATCTTTCGACCCTCATCACGGTCATTACGAACATCCCGAGAACTCCGCCGAGTACACCGGGCTGACTGTAAACTCCGGAGTCACGCAGCCCCCCTGCGTCAACCCCTACATGAAGCCGCGCCGACGACGCACATTCACCCCCGCCGAACTCGTCGAGGGGATACTAAAAGGGGATGTGACGATGCTGTCACGCGCCGTGACCCTCGTGGAAAGCGTGGCCCCCGAGCACCAGGCGATGGCCCGCGAGGTCATAGAGAAATGCCTCCCATATTCAGGCAACTCCCGCCGCATCGGCATCACCGGAGTGCCGGGTGCCGGAAAATCGACATCGATAGATGTGTTTGGCCTCCATGTGCTGCGCGATGGCGGCAAACTGGCGGTGCTGGCCATCGACCCATCGTCTGAGCGCACCAAAGGGAGCATCCTCGGCGACAAGACCCGCATGGAAAAACTCTCGCAGCACCCCGAGGCATTCATACGCCCCTCACCCTCGGCAGGAAGCCTCGGAGGGGTCGCCCGCAAGACTCGCGAGACCATAATACTCTGCGAGGCAGCAGGCTACAACAACGTGTTCGTCGAGACCGTCGGAGTCGGCCAAAGCGAGACGGCCGTGCATTCCATGGTCGACTTCTTCATGCTCATACAGATTGCCGGGGCCGGCGACGAGCTGCAAGGCATCAAGAGGGGCATCATGGAGATGGCCGACGGGATAGTCATCAACAAAGCCGACGGCGACAATGTCGACCGCGCGCGCCTGGCCCAGGCACAGTTCAAATCGGCCTTGCAGCTTCTGCCCGCGCCCCCGTCAGGATGGCAGCCCGAAGTGCTATGCTATTCAGGCTACTACGAAATCGGAATCAACGAGGTCTGGGACATGATTGACCGATATTTCCAATTCATCACCGACAACGGCTTCTTCGAACGCCAGCGACGCGAGCAGGCCCGTTACTGGATGTACGAGACCATCGACTCCGAACTGCGCCGCCGTTTCTACGACGACCCCGACCGGGCTGCGGCGCTCTCCAACGCCGAACGCCTCGTGCTGTCCAACCGCCTCTCCCCATTCACCGCCGCCCTTCAGCTGCTCGGCGAGGAATGACACGCGACATCAGAGTGACAATATCAAACACAACAGGAATATCCGCTAACCACACACCGCCCGATAGGCGCCCGAAGCTACACATTCATCCTCGATTACATTTTATACTTAAACCTGTTCACAAACGCCGCTGTTTACAAACACAAACAGCGGCGTTTCCCATGTCAACCCTCCCGTGAAACCGCCGTAAGGCTTCGCGGGCATGTTGATAACTTTTTCCAGGAAGTCAGATATTTTTCTATTTGCAGTTGTAAATTCTTAGGAACTTTTTTTGTAATTTTACGGTCGAAATGGAAGCAGCAATGACCACATCCCAGCCTTACCACATCCCGGCCCTTCTCGACCAGTCGCTCGAAGCCCTCGACCTGCGCCCCGAAGGGGTGTATGTCGACTGCACCCTCGGCGGAGGAGGCCACTCACGCGCCATCCTCAGCCGTCTCGACGCGGCCAAGGGAGGCCGTCTGCTCAGCTTCGACCAAGACCGCGCCGCAATCGACCGCGCCGCGGCCGACCCCGACTTCACCGGCAACCCGGCCTTCACGGCAGTCCTGGGAAACTTCCGTTTCCTGCGCAACTTCCTGCGGTTCTACGGAGCCGACACCGTGGACGGCATCCTGGCCGATCTCGGCGTGTCATTCCACCATTTCGACGACCCGGAGAGAGGTTTCTCCTTCCGCTGGGAAGGCCCCCTCGACATGAGGATGAACCGCAACGCCGCCCGGTCGGCAGCGACCCTCCTCCAGGAAGCCTCCGAGGAGGAGCTGGCCGACATCTTCCACCTCTACGGCGAGTTGCGCCAGGCCCGCAAGATCGCCCGCGCCATCGTCAACGCCAGGCGCGAGGCCCCGGTCGACACCGTCGAGCGCCTGCTCGACATAATCCGCCCGATGATCAACCCCCGCCAGGAGAAGAAAGAACTCGCCCAGGTGTTCCAGGCCCTGCGCATCGTGGTCAACGACGAAATCGAGGCCCTGCGCGAACTGCTCACCCAGGCCCTGCAAGCACTGAAACCGGGCGGACGGCTCGCCATCATCACCTACCACTCCCTCGAAGACCGCCTCGTCAAGAATTTCATGAAGACAGGCAACCTCGAGGGGAAAATGGAGAAAGACTTCTTCGGAAAATCCCTCTCTCCGCTGAAATGCCTCACCTCCAAACCAATCGTCCCTGACCAGGAGGAGATGGAGCGCAACCCGCGCTCACGCTCGGCCAAGCTCAGGGTGGCCGCAAAAACCGACGACAACCAATAACCCCACGCTCTCTCGACTTATGCCAGCCAAAGATTCACTGATGCTCCGCGCCCTCCACGGGCGGTTGCTCTCGACCGACTTCTTCCGCCGCCACTGGCTCCCGGTGCTCGGGGTGGTGGTGATGCTGATGATATACATCACCAACCGCTACACCTGCCAGACCCAGATGGAGACCATCCAGCGGCTCGAGCGGGAACTGGAAGTGGCCAAGACCGAACGCATACGCGAGAAGTCGACATACATGAGCCGGATACGCGAATCCCGGATGCAACACAAGGTAGATTCCCTGAGGCTCGGCCTCACCGTCCAGGAGCAGCCTCCTTTCAGACTAAGAATCAACGACTGACACCCCCACCACCACTCCTCCATCCACCGCATATGGCCCAGAAGAACAACCAGAACCACATACTCTTCCGCTACGGACTGATCACCCTGCTCATACTGATGTTTGCAGGGTCGATTTCCTACAAGCTCTTCTCGACCACAGTAATCCACGCCGACGACTGGAACGCCAAAGCAATGCGCGAGATGCAGCGTGTCGACACCATACTGCCCGAACGAGGCGAGATACTCGCCGACGACGGCTCGATTCTCGCCACCAACCTGCGCTACTACACCGTGCGTCTCGACTTCCGGGCCGAGCGCTTCATGGAAAGCCGCTACCAGGTGGCCCTCGACTCAATCGCCGACTCGCTGGCCCTCCACTTCCCCCGCCGCGACCGCGACGGGTGGTTTGCCTACCTACAGAAGCCGCTCAACACTGAGGCCGGCAAACGCCCGCGCTCATTCCCCGTGATCAGCAACATCTCATATGCCGACCTGCAGAAACTCAAGACATTCCCATTCTTCTGCATCAAGAACCCCAACCGCAACGGGATGACCGTGGAGTCGACGCTAAAGCGCAAGAACCCCTACGGCGACATGGCGCGCCGCTCGGTGGGCGGAGTCGGCCAGACCCGCGAATGCAAGGAAATCCACGGCATATCCGGCCTGGAGAAAGCCCTTGACTCGCTGCTCTACGGAGTCCCCGGCATCGCCAAGAAAATCCCCCTGACAAAAAACATCGTCAACTGGACAGACATCCCTCCCACGCCGGGCTACTCAATACGCACCACCATCGACATCAACCTCCAGGACATCGTGGAGAACGAGCTAAACCGTGTCCTCGACTCCTGCTCGGCCGACTGGGGCTGCGCCATACTGATGGAGGTGGCCACCGGAGACATCAAGGCCATCTCCAACCTCGAGCGCAACGCCGACGGCACTGACTACATCGAGGCACTCAACTACTCCGTGGTGGGCTTCGAGCCCGGCTCGGTGGTGAAACCCATTTCGATGATGATAGCCCTCGAAGACGGCCTGGTCGACAACCTCGAGGAGGTGATTCCGATCGGCGCGAGCTGGGCATATGCCGGAGGGCGCCCCATCACCGACTCCCACTACAACGGCTCCCTGAGGGTGCGCGAGGTCATCGAGCAGTCATCCAACATCGGCATGGCCCGCATCATCACCCGGGGCTACGACAAGAACCCCAAGGGATTCGTCGAGCGGCTGCGCTCAATCGGATTCCTCGAACCGATGAACACCGGCATCGCCGGCGAACGCGTCCCCTATTTCAACCCCGAGCCGGGACGCGTCGACCTCTCCCGCATGTGCTACGGCTACGCCTCACAGATACCCCCGATCTACACCCTCTCGATCTACAACGCCATCGCCAACAACGGCAAGTATGTGCGCCCCCGCCTCGTCAGCTCGCTGGTGACCGAGGATTTCGACTCGGTGATTCCGGTCAGCTACATCCGCGACCGCATCTGCTCGGAGGAGAACGCCCGCAAGATGCAATACATGCTCAAGCAGGTGGTGTGGGGCCCCCACGGCACAGGCCGCTCGCTCAAGAGCGACAAGGTGGCACTCGCCGGCAAGACAGGCACATGCTACTCAGTCGACCCGAAGACCCGCCAATACAACACGGCGCGCAAACGCCTGGCATTCTGCGGCTTCTTCCCCGCCGACAACCCCAAATACTCCTGCATGGTGCTGACCTTCTACCCCAAGCGCAATATGTTCGGGGCCGCCTCCACCTCAGGCCAGGTGATGCGCAACATCGCCCTGAAGATGTATTCGCGCGGAATGCTCGACAACGCGTCAGACTACGCCGCAGGGGGCGGAGGCAATCCCCGCGCGATGCTCTACGGCTCAAACGACCCCGAACGCCACAAGGCGATACGCAAAGCCGCCGGCATAAGCCAGGAGGTGCATCCGGCCGCTCCGCGAAAGATGCCCAAAGGCACCGTCCCCTCAGTCAAAGGACTCGGGGCACGCGAGGCGGTGGTGGCCCTGGAGAAAGCCGGGTTCAACGTGGCCGTCAACGGTTCGGGATATGTCCGCGCCCAGCATCCGGAGGAAGGCACGATGGCAAACGCCGGCACCCGCGTCAGCCTCACCCTCGCTCCCTGATTCCCTGCTCTCCCCCCTTTCGACAAACCATCTCTCCCGCCATCCTCTCCAGGCATTCTCTCTCCCCTCGCTCTTCACCAGGCCTCCTTCTCCAATCTCCGGCGCGAGCCGCCACCCCAAGGTGACCGGCCGCGACTCAGACAACGAAAACAAATAGATCCGAAATAAAGTGAAGCTCGAACAACTACTCGAAGGCCTTGACATCATTTCCATCCAGGGCCAGCTTGACAAGAATGTTACCTCCCTCACCTCCGACTCAAGGAAAGCCGGAGAGGGAGCCATGTTTGTTGCCGTGCGCGGTGTCACCGTCGACGGCCACTCTTTCATCCCCACACTCGCCGACAAGAAACCGGCGGCCATCGTGGTGGAGGAGATTCCCGCCGAAATCCCCGAAGGGGCCACACTGGTGGTGGTGGCAAACACAGCCATCGCCCTCGGCATCCTCGCCTCAAACTGGTATGGCAACCCCTCCTCAAAGCTGCGCCTGGTAGGGGTGACCGGCACCAACGGCAAGACCACCACCGCCACCCTCATCTATGAGATGGCCAGGCTGATGGGCCACAAGGCCGGACTCCTCTCCACCGTCGTGAACTATGTCGACACCGAGGCTGTACACGCCTCGCAGACCACCCCCGACCCCATCACCATCAACTCCCTGCTGGCCCGGATGGTCGAGGCCGGATGTGAGTACGCCGCCATGGAGGTGAGCTCCCACGCCGCCGACCAGCACCGCATCGCCGGACTGACATTCGCCGGCGGAGTGTTCACCAACCTCACTCGCGACCACCTCGACTACCACAAGACCGTCCAGAACTACCTCAACGCCAAGAAAAGCTTCTTCGACGGCCTTCCCGCCGAGGCTTTCGCCCTCACCAATATCGACGACAAGGTCGGGGAGGTGATGCTCCAGAACACAAAGGCCCGCAAGCTCTCCTACTCTCTCCGCTCAATGGCCGACTTCCGGGGGAAAATCATTGAAAGCCGCCTCGACGGCACACTCCTGAGCCTTAACGACACTGAGGTGGAAGTGCGCTTCACCGGACGCTTCAACGCCTATAACCTGACGGCTGTCTTCGGCGCGTCGGTATCCTTGGGCTGGCCCGTAGAGAAGGTCCTCGTTGCCATGAGCCGCCTGATTCCCGTGGCCGGACGCTTCCAGGCGTTCCACTCCCCCAAAGGCTGCACCGCGATTGTCGATTACGCCCACACCCCCGACGCGGTGGTGAATGTGCTGACCGCAATCCGCGAGGTGGTGGGCACCAATGGCCGCATCATCACCGTAGTAGGGGCCGGAGGCAACCGCGACAAGGGCAAACGCCCCATCATGGCCCGCGAGGCCGCCCGCCTCTCCGACCTGCTCATCCTCACCTCAGACAATCCCCGCTTCGAGAACCCCGCCGAGATTCTGCGCGACATGGAGGCCGGCCTTGACACCGACGAACTCCGTGCCAACGCCTCAAGCGTGGTCGACCGCCGCGAGGCCATTGTCAAGGCTTCGGAAATCGCCGGGAAAGGGGATGTCATCCTCATCGCCGGAAAAGGACACGAGGACTACCAGGAAATCCGGGGCATCAAGCATCACTTCGACGACGCCGAGGTCGTGCGTGAGGTGTTCGCCGCCTGCGCCGAATGACCGGCGGCATTACCCC
The DNA here is from genome assembly GCA_958418815.1 of uncultured Bacteroidales bacterium. Taxonomy (GTDB): domain Bacteria; phylum Bacteroidota; class Bacteroidia; order Bacteroidales; family Muribaculaceae; genus UBA7173. Next base: position 41,192 of record CATZGB010000010.1, read on the forward strand.
CTCCAGTCAGCACGTTTGCCTCTAACCACAACCCCACCGCGTTAGCTTTCAACCGACTATGCTATATTACCTCTTCCAATGGCTCGAAGACACCGGATTTCCCGGTGCGCGCCTGATGGACTATATCACATTCCGATCCGGGGCTGCCCTGATCCTGTCGCTGTTCATAGCGATGGTGTTCGGCCGCCGGATCATAGACCGCCTGCAGAAGATGCAGGTAGGCGAAATCGTCCGCAACCTCGGGCTCGAGGGGCAGATGAAGAAGACCGGAACCCCCACAATGGGCGGCATCATCATCATCGTGGCCACAATCGTCCCCTGCCTCCTCGTCGGCAAACTCGGGAATGTCTACATGTTGCTGATGGTCATCTCCACCCTGTGGCTGGGCGCGCTCGGATTCGCCGACGACTACCTGAAGATGACCCGTCACAACAAAGACGGGATGAGCGGCAAGTTCAAGATCATCGGCCAGGTTGGCCTCGGCCTAATCGTAGGCCTGACCATGATGGCCTCCCCCGAGATGGTGATACGCCAGAACCATGAGGTCATCAACGAGACTTCTATGGAGGTCGAGGAGGTGATTTACGAGACCGAAGACCTCAAGGCCACCCAGACCACCATACCGTTTGTGAAGGAGAACAATTTTGACTACACATACTTCACGCAGTGGCTGGGCGACCATGCCCAGACCGGAGGATGGGTGCTTTTCATCCTTGTGGCCATCTTCATCGTCACCGCCACCTCCAACGGGGCCAACCTCACCGACGGCCTCGACGGCCTCGCCGCCGGATGCTCGGCAATAATAGCCGTGGCGCTCGCCGTCATGGCCTACCTCGGCGGTTCGGTCATCTACTCATCCTACCTCAACATCATGTACATACCAGGCAGCGAGGAGCTTTCGGTCTTCTGCGCCGCCTTCATCGGGGCTCTGATCGGGTTCCTGTGGTACAACGCCTTCCCGGCGCAGGTATTCATGGGCGACACCGGCTCGCTGACCCTCGGTGGCATCATCGCAGTGCTGGCCATCCTCATCCACAAAGAGCTGTTGCTGCCGCTGCTCTGCGCGATATTCTATGTCGAAGACCTCTCGGTGATGCTCCAGGTGGGATATTTCAAATTCACAAAACGCAAATACGGCGCCGGGCGGCGCATCTTCAAGATGACCCCCCTCCACCACCATTTCCAGAAAGCCGGGAACTCTGGCATAGAGGCCCTGCTCCAGAAGCCCCTCCAGGCCATCCCCGAGTCGAAAATCGTCACCCGTTTCTGGATTGTCGGCATATTCCTGGCCGTCATCACTTTCGTAACACTTAAAATCCGCTGACATCGTTTATGGACTATATCTCGAATGAAAACATGAATCCCGGAAGCCCCGAGCTTGAAGCCAAGGGCCACAGGCTCGTAGTGCTGGGCGGCGGCGAGAGCGGTGTCGGCGCGGCCATCCTCGGCAAGAAGCTCGGGATGGATGTCTTCCTCTCCGACGCGGGGACTATCGCCCCCCGTTACGCCGAAGAGCTGACATCTCGCGGCATCCCGTTTGAACAGGGGGGCCACACCGAAGCCTTCATTCTCAACGCCGACGAGGTGGTGAAATCGCCCGGCATACCACCCACCGCCCCGCTGATTCAGAAACTCGCCGCGCAAGGCACACCCGTCATCTCTGAAATCGAGCTGGCCGGACGCCACACCTCGGCCAAGATGGTCTGCATCACCGGCTCAAACGGAAAGACCACCACCACGATGCTCATCCATCATATCCTCCGCGAGGCGGGGCTGAATGTCGGACTGGCAGGCAATGTCGGGAAATCGCTCGCCTGGCAGGTGGCCGAGAGCGACCACGACGTGTATGTCGTGGAGCTGTCATCGTTCCAGCTCGAGAATATGTATCGTTTCCGGGCCAACATCGCGGTGCTGCTCAACATCACCCCCGACCACCTCGACCGCTACGGGTTCGAGATGCAGAACTACATCAACGCCAAGTTCCGCATACTCCAGAACCAGACCCCTGCCGACGCGTTCATTTTCTGGGAGGATGACCCTGTGATCACCGCCCAGCTCCGCAAGTTCGAGACCGAGGCGCGCCTCTACCCCTTCGCCGAGAACCGCCACGAAGACTCCGCCGCATGGGTCGACAAAGACGGCAAGGTCATCATCAACACCCCCGAGGAGGATTTCGAGATGCCGCGCGCCGACCTGTCGCTCCACGGACTCCACAACCTCTTCAACTCCATGGCCGCAGGTCTCAGCGCATGCCTGCTCGACATACGCAAGGACTCCCTGCGTGACGCCCTGGCCAACTTCGAAGGGGTCGAACACCGACTCGAACCCGCAGGCGAGCTCGACGGCGTGCGCTGGATCAACGACTCCAAGGCCACCAACGTCAACTCCTGCTGGTATGCCCTCGAATCGATGCCCGACTCAAAGTCGACCATCCTGATTCTCGGCGGCAAGGACAAGGGCAACGACTACTCCGAAATCCTCCCGCTGGTCAAGAAAAAGGTCAAGGCCATAGTGGCGATGGGCCTCCACAACGAGAAAATCGTCGACTTCTTCACCGGACATGTCGACAAGGTGGTTTCCACCGCTTCGCTCGACGAGGCGGTGAATACCTGCCGGATGCTGGCCGGAGAAGGGGACACTGTGCTGCTCTCGCCATGCTGCGCCTCTTTCGACCTCTTCAAGAGCTATGAAGACCGTGGCCGCCAGTTCAAGGAAGCTGTCAGCCGCCTCATCGACAACAACTGATTCACCACACCTCCACACTCTCATCTTCTCCTCCGAATGGAAAAAACCAACATCCCCTCCACGCCTCTCCAGGCTGAAGACCAGCCCCGCAAGGCCGACAAATACATCTGGGCCATATACATAGCCCTCATCGCGATTTCAGTCGTGGAGCTTTACAGCGCCTCGTCACGCGAGGTGCAGGCCTCCAACGTCTTCGGGCCGCTGCTGCGCCACGCCATGATGCTGCTGCTCGGCTTCGGGGTCACCCTCGGCCTGTCGCGCATGAAATTCAAATGGCTCATACCGCTGACCCCCGTGTTCGTCGGGTTCGCCCTGATCATCGCCGTGTATGTGCTTTTCAAAGGACAGGTAATCAACGGCGCGCGCCGCTCGATGTCGCTCTTCGGCATAGCCCTGCAGTCGGCCGAGCTGCTTAAACTGGCCGTGGTGCTTGTGATAGCCTACGTCGTGGCCTTCAACCAGGAAAAAAGGGGGGTGACCACCACCGGCGTGTCCATCTGCGCCGCCTTCGTGCTGCTCGCCAGCGGCCTGCTGTTCTCACAAGGACTCACCAACACCCTGCTGCTCATGGGCATATCGATGGCGATGATGCTCATCGGAGGCATCCAGTTGCGCAAATTCATGATTGTGCTGGTGTGCTATGGAGCCATCGGGGGTGCCGGGGCCTTGTACAAGTCATCCCGCGACAAGATGTCGGAGGAGGAGATAGCCTACATCACCGAGACCGGAAAGAACTTCAAGGGGGAGACAGCAACCATCGACCGCCAGACCACCCAGATGGGACGCGTGAAACGCTGGCTCGGGGTCGGCGACACCATACCCAAATACGCCCAGCCAATCACCGCCCTCAACCGCCAGGAGATGTATTCATTCATGGCCCAGGCAAACGGCTCCTGGCACGGAGTGCTGCCGGGCAACTCCCGCGAGACAGCCCGCCTGCCGCTGGCTTTCTCAGACTACATCTACGCCATCATCGTCGAAGACTGGGGCTTCATCGGCGGCTTCCTGCTGCTGGCCCTATACCTCGCCCTGCTCGGCCGCGCCGGGGCCATCGCCGCCAACTGCCGCAGCGCGCTGCCCACACTGCTGATTATGGGCATGGCGGTATTCATCGTGCTGCAGGCCCTGTTCCACATGGCGATTGTCACGGGGGTGTTTCCCGTATCGGGGCAGCCCCTGCCCCTGATTTCCAAAGGAGGCTCCTCGATACTGGTGACATCGATAGCCTTCGGCATAATGCTCTCTGTCAGCCGCACTGCGGTCAAGCGTGACGCAGACGCCCAGGCCATCCGCGCCGAGATTGCCGAGCTTCCATCCAACTTCATTGCCGCCAATCCCCTGGCCAACGAGAAGGGGCTGTGACAGCGATATTCCAACTGATTTCGATTACCTGATTATGAAAATACTGATTTCCGGTGGTGGCACCGGAGGACATATATTCCCGGCGCTCTCCATCGCCAACGCGTTGCGCCGCCGCGACCCGTCGACCCGGATTCTGTTTGTCGGCGCGCTTGGCCGCATGGAGATGGAGCGCGTCCCCGCCGCGGGCTACGAGATTGTGGGCCTGCCGGTGGCCGGATTCGACCGCAAACGCCCGTGGCGCAACTTCAAGGTGCTGCTCAAGCTGTGGAAGAGCATGCGCCTGGCCCGCAAGGTGCTGAAAGATTTCGCCCCCGACGCGTGTGTGGGTGTCGGAGGTTATGCCTCCGGCCCCATGCTGAAAGAGGCCCAGAAGAGGGGCATACCCACCCTGCTGCAGGAGCAGAACTCCTATGCCGGGGTGACCAACAAGCTCCTCGCCAAGAAGGCCAAGGCCATATGCGTGGCCTATGACGGCATGGAGCGGTTTTTCCCCGCCGAGGCCATCACCAAGACCGGCAACCCCGTGCGCCACGAGATAGCCACAGCCTCAGCCCCGGCCGACGAGGCCCGCAAGGCCCTCGGCTTCGACCCGTCGCGCCCCCTGGTGGTGGTGGTCGGCGGCAGCCTGGGCGCGCGCACCATCAACGAGGCCATGTTTCTCGCCGTCAAGCCCATCCTCGAGTCTGGAGCCTCTGTGCTGTGGCAGACCGGCAAGCTGTATGCCGATGACTGCCTGGCATTCGCCACGCCGCTCATGGAGAAATGGGGAAGCGAGAGATTCCAGGCCATGCCCTTCGTGAGCCGCATGGACCTGGTCTACCGGGGGGCCGACATCATCGTCTCCCGCGCCGGGGCCTCCACCATCAGCGAGATACAGCTCACCGGGGTGCCATCGGTGCTTGTCCCCTCCCCCAACGTCGCCGAAGACCACCAGCGGAAGAACGCCGAGGCCCTCGCCTCGCGCGACGCGGCAGTGATGATTCTTGACAAGGACTGCCGCGATGAACTTTCCCGTACCGTATTGTGTTTGTTGAATGACGAGTCACGCAGGCGCGCGATTTCGGAGAACGCCCGCAAGATGGCCCTCCCAGCCGCCGACGAGAAAATTGTGGACCGTCTGCTCCATATCATCAACCGCTAAAAATTCTTGCAATGAAAGCCAACATCTATTTCGTAGGCGCAGGGGGCATAGGAATGGCCGCCCTCGAAAGATATTTCCTGTCGAAAGGCCGCAAAGTGGCCGGATATGACCGCACTCCCTCGGAGCTGACCGACGCTCTGGAGAAGGAGGGGGTGGAAATCACCTTCACTGACGATGTTGCCACCATCCCCGACGCTTTCCGCGACCCGGCTGACACCCTGGTGGTGTACACCCCGGCGATACATGACGATAACCGGATTCTGTCATGGTTCCGCGCCAACGGCTTCGAGGTGGTGAAACGCGCCGTCGTTCTCGGCATGATCACCCGCGCGTCGAAATCGCTCTGTTTCGCCGGCACCCACGGCAAGACGACCACCTCGACGATGGCCGCCCACATACTCCAGACCCAGGGGACAGGCAGCAACGCCTTCCTCGGCGGTGTGGCCCGCAATTATGGCTCAAACTTCCTGCTCTCGCCTACCAGCCCATTCTCTGTCGTGGAGGCCGATGAGTTTGACCGTTCATTCCACCAGCTCACCCCCTACATAGCCGTGGTCACCTCCACCGACCCCGACCATCTCGACATATACGGCAGCGAGGAAGAATACCTCGAGGGATTCGCCCGCTTCACCGAACTTGTCACCCCCGGCGGTGCCCTGCTGCTCCACACCGGCATGAAGCTCACACCCCGGCCCCAGCAAGGGGTAAGGGTCTACACCTACTCCCGCGACGAGGGTGACTTCCACGCCTCATACATCCGCCAGGGCCACGGAGTGATTTCATTCGACTTCGTGCATCCCGAAGGCACAGTCCGCAACATCTCCCTCGGAGTGCCGGTGGAAATCAACATCGAGAACGCCGTGGCCGCGCTGGCCGCATGCTGGCTGACAGGCACATTCGACGCCGCCAAGGCCCGCGAGGCCATCGGCTCATTCCTCGGGGCAGAGCGCAGGTTCCAGAAAGTACTCGACGACGGCGAGCGCATCGTAATCGACGACTACGCCCACCATCCCGACGAGCTGAGGGCTTCCATCTCATCCATCAAGGCCCTCTATCCCGACCGCAAGCTGACCGTCGCCTTCCAGCCCCACCTCTACACCCGCACCCGCGACTTCGCGCCCGGCTTCGCCGAAGCCCTCTCGCTGGCCGACGAGGTAGTGCTGCTCGACATCTACCCGGCCCGTGAGGAACCCATCCCCGGAGTGACCTCTCAAATCATTTTTGACAAGATAAACGTCGAAAAAAAGACACTTATTCCCTTGGAGGACTTGATTCCGACGATAAAAAACCGTAACTTTGACATCCTGTTGACAGCCGGGGCAGGCGACATCGGCGCCGAGGTGCCCAGGCTTGTCGAACAGCTCAGGAAGTAACCCCTCAGACAGCCCCTACGGAAGATGACGAAAAAAGGTGTCATACGTTGCCTGATGGCCCTGCTGCTTGTCGCCTACATCGGCGTGGCGGTGGTGATGGCCAACCAGCAATCGGCCCGCGACAAATGCCGCGGGTACGACATCCGCATACTCCAGGATGACGGCTCACGCGACTTCGTCACCCAGGCCGAGGTCCGTCGCCTGCTCAAGGAATGGTCGCTTGACGACACCGACCGCCCGGCCTCGTCAATCGACCTCCAGAAAATCGAAGACCACCTCTCTGGGGTGGTCAACATCGAGAGCGCGATGGTACAGAGGATGCCCGACAACACCATCAGGCTCACCGTGATGCCGATGATACCGGTGGCGAGGGTCTTCGACTTCAAAGGCAACTCCTACTACATCAACCGCGACGGCAAGAGGCTGACGGCCAACGCCCGATACCACATCGACGTGCCCGTGATTTCGGGCAACTTCGACAGCATCCACTCCCCGGCCTCACTGATTCCGCTGGTCGAGCGCCTCCACTCCGACCCGCAGTGGAACGCCATCACCAGCCAGGTGATGGTCGACCCCCATACCCGCGACGTGATACTGGTGCCGCTCATTCGCGGCCATGTCGTCAACCTCGGCGACACATCCGGCATCCCCGACAAGCTGACAAGGGTGATGACCATGTACCGCAAGGTGATGCCCGTCAAGGGATGGGAGTACTACGACACGATATCCGTCAAATGGGCCGGCCAGGTGGTGGCCACACGCAGGGCAAAGTCGATACCCGAACCGGCGATACGTTTCGACCAGGAGGGGGACATCGAGGAGGAAGACATCAACTCCATGCTTGTGGCCACCGACTCCGACACCACAGCCGTCAGCCACTGAAACCCCTCTCACTCTCCGCGCCTTAACATGACTCACAACTTCAAACGCTAAACTCCAACCATAAATGCCAGAAAGATATATAGTTGCCATCGAAATAGGCAGCTCCAAGATACGAGGGGCCGTCGCAATGGCCGACGAAGCGGGGATGGTAGATGTCATCGCCGCCGAAGAGGAGAAACTCATCGACTCGGTCCGCTACGGCTGCATACAGAATGTCGATGTCAGCAATGCCATCAGCCGCGTCTGCGAACGCCTTGAGGCGTATCCCCGCCTCAAGGACGCCACCATCACCGGGGTGTATGTCGGCCTCGGAGGCAAATCGCTTTCAAGCAAGATAGTGGAGGTGTCGACCACCCTGCCGGCCGAGATGGAAATCACCGCCCAGCTCGTGGCCGACCTCAAGGCCAAGGCCGAGGCGATGGTCGACACGTCGCGCGATGTCGTGGACGTGGTCCCGGTGCGGTTCACCGTCGATAACAAGGCACAAAACAACCCCGTCGGCTCATACGGCCAGCAGCTTGGCGCGCGCATGGCCGCCGTGAGCTGCATGCCCCAGATAAAACGCATGCTCCGCCGCGTGCTCGCCGAGCGTCTCGGCTTCGACATCAACGGCTACATTGTCCGCCCGCTGGCAGAGGCGGCCATGGCGCTGACCGATGACGAGCGCCGCCTGGGATGCCTCTTCGTCGACTTCGGGGCTGAGACCACCACCGTGGCGATATACAAAAACGGCGCTCCGGTCTACCTCGTGACCCTGCCGATGGGCTCACGCAACATCACCATCGACCTGACATCGCTCAACTACATCGAGGAGCGCGCCGACGAAATCAAGCGCAACTCGGGCAACGCGATGCCCCCCGAAGGGATACGCCGCCCGGGAGCCGACGGCATTGACTACACCGAGGTCAACAACTATGTCCACGCCCGCGCCGCCGAAATCATCCAGAACATACTCGCCCAGATCGAATACGCCGGCCTTAAGGCTGCCGACCTCCCCGGCGGCATCGTGATTGTCGGCGGAGGCTCGCGCCTGCGCGGATTCAACGACCTGCTGGGCAAGCAGGGGAAGATGAAAGTCAGGATGGGCTCGGTGCAAGGCCCGGTGCGCATCTCTGACGGAGCCATCCACCCCGCCGACAATCTCGACGTCATCTCGCTGCTGCTGGCCGCCTCAAAGCTTCCCGAGGCGGAATGCATCGAGTTCCCCCCCGCCGAGGATGAGCAGCCCGCCCGCCGTGGCAACGGCTCTTACGAGGACATCTACGCCGAGGATGGAGAGGATGACGGCGAGGAAGGTTCACGCATCGGACGCGGCTACGACGACGAGGAAGACGACGATCCCCGCCCCTCGAAAAAGAAGGAGAAATCAGGCAAACGAAAGAAGAAATCCGATGACGGCGACGATGATGACGAAAACCGCGGAAGCAGCCACCGCTCATCGATTTTCGGAATCCTAAAAGACCGTCTGTCGGGAGTATGGGGAGCCGACGACAGCTTCCAGTGATAACAGCCCGCCCAGAGGCACACAGCAACCAACAAGCAAAGCAGAACCAATGACAAGCGAAGATATCGACAAGACCTCCAACTTCGTCGGGGGTGCCCGTCAGGAAAACATCATAAAGGTAATCGGTGTGGGAGGCGGCGGCAACAACGCCATCAGCCACATGTATGAGCAAGGCATACAGCATGTCTCTTTCGTCATCATCAACACCGACCGCCAGGCCCTCAACAACTCCCCTGTGCCCACCCGGGTGCTTATCGGCAACGACGGCCTCGGAGCCGGCAACAACCCCGAGGTGGCCCGTGTGGCCGCCGAGGAGAGCGCCGAGGAGATAGCCAAGCTTTTCGACGACGAGACCAAGATGGTGTTCATCACCGCCGGAATGGGCGGCGGCACCGGCACCGGGGCCGCACCCGTGGTGGCCCGCATCGCCCACGAGAAGGGCATGCTGACCATCGGCATCGTCACCATCCCGTTTCTCTTCGAGGGGCAGAAGAAAATCCTCAAGGCCCTCGACGGAGCCGAGGAGATGAGCAAATATGTCGACGCGATACTGGTGGTCAACAACGAGCAGCTCACCGAAATCTACTCCGACCTCAACTGGATGAACGCCTTCGGAAAGGCCGACGACACCCTTACCGACGCTGCCCGCTCAATATCTGAACTGATAACCTCAGAGGGATACATGAACCTCGACTTCAAGGATGTCAACACCACCCTCAAGGATGGCGGCGCGGCAATCATCTCCACCGGCTACGGCGAGGGGGAACACCGCGTCACCAAGGCCATCAACGACGCGCTCCACTCGCCGCTGCTGAAAAACCGCGACATCTTCGGCTCGAAACGCCTGCTCTTCAACCTCTACTTCTCGCGCAACGCCGACCCGGAGTTCGCCATGGGAGAGGCCAACGAGCTGACATCGTTCATCAACAACCTCGACCCCGAGGTGGATGTGATCTACGGTATCTGCTTCGACGACTCGCTCGGCAACAAAATCAAAATCACCATCCTCGCCGCCGGATTCGAACTGGTCATCAAAGGCTCGCAACGCCCCGCCGCTCCCGGCGGAACCATCGGCAAGAAGCCCGAGAAACCTGCTTTCATCGGCGGTGGCCACAAGGAACCGCAGCCCGAGAGGCCCGCGAAACCTGCCGACTCGGGCCGCGACGTGATCAAAGACATCTACGGCCAGGACAAGGTGGAGAACATCGAGCGCGACCGCGAGGCTTCACGCTACATCGTCCTCTCACCCGAGCAGCTTGAGGATGACGAGGCCATCGAGGCCATCGAAAGCACTCCGGCCTACAACCGCGACAAGCGTCTCGTTGACGAGTTGCGACGCGAGCGCCACGCCCAGGCGTCTGTCTCCGGCTCCACCCGTCCATCCTCGCCGGCAACCCCGGCGGCGGGCCCGTCATACTCCCCCTCCTCCCAGCCCGACAGCAACGCGGCCACCCCTGCCCCCGACCCCTCGCAATCCAAAGTGATTTCCTTTGAATGAGCCAACCTCCGGACGACTCCTGACCGGGAGAACATAAGGATTTCGACATACAAACAAAGAGGCCATCCGGAAAATATCTCATCCCGGATGGCCTCAGTCTATACAGGCATCATGCTGTTGCGCGGTCAGGAAACCGGAAGTTTACTTTGCCGCAATCTTGCTTATTTTCACTCCATCGGGGGTGATGGCTTTGACAAAGACAATCCCCTTGACTGCGACATGGAGAGAATCCCCGCTTACAGAGGCGAGCATCCGTCCCTGCATGTCATACAGCTCGATTGAGGAGGCTCCTGCACATATGGCGACACATGTCGCAGGATTCCAGTTTATGCCATCCTCCAGGCCGACAACCTCCAGACCGCTGCTCTGATTGTAGACCACGCTGAGATTGTCGATTTTCAATGTGGCATAGGTCGAGGCGCCAATTCCCTGGAAAGCGATGCGATAGTCACCCTCGGAAGGCACATTGAACGCGTGGGTCATCTCCACATAGTTCTTGTCCGTGGTGTCTTCAGTGTAGACCTTCTCATTCTCCAGACTGAACACCAATGTCTGGAAGTCTTCAGGATTGGTTGAGTTTTCTCCAAGCCATACCTTGTATGAATGGGTGTCATAGCTTCCTCCGTTGGCGAAATATTTGAGCATGCATTTCCCGGCAGGCATATGGATGGCCGGGGATATGAACCAGTCATCGGCAGGGAATGTGCTTGAGTTTCCGGTCTTGAACTGGGCAAACTTGCCCGACAGCTGCTGATAGGCGTAACCAGTGACCACGCTCCAGCCATACGACCCATCCTGGTTGTTTACCACGGTCCAGAGCGTGCCCCCGTCGTTGTCTTCGAATCCGGTCTCATAAGGGAGCTGCTCGACACCCTGGAGAGTGACCGGCTCAGTGGTGGCCGGAACACCTTCCACGCCGCAGCTTACGGGAACCACCGTGAAGGTGTATGTGCCGTTTTCTGTCAACTGAACGGAGATGTTTGTCGATGCGAGGCCATCGTCAACCACCACAGTCTCAGTCCCCTTGGTGCGTGAAACCACATAGGTGATATTGTCATAATCACTGTATCCTCCGTTGACGGTCTCTGTCGGGGCAGTCCACGAGATAACCGCCTCATTGCCCTCAAGCTCGACAGTGAGGTTTGTGACGGCCTTCAGACGGTCGGCTCCAGAGAAGACAGTCGCCCACGCGGGGAATCCGGCGTGACCGGCAGTCTCGGCCACGACAAGGTAGGTGACATCGCCGTCAGGGGCAGCCTCATCGGTATAGGAGGTCGCCGAAGCGGGCAACACGGCCAGGACTTCGGCCGAACCGAACCTGTACACCTTGACGGCGGTCAGCTGCGCCTCGCCACCATCATATGTCTCCACGGGATTTGTCCAGGACAAGTCGACAGTGTTGGAAGTGCCGTTCCTCACAACCGCTGTCAGGCCGGTGGCCGCCTTGGCCGACGACTTGTCAAGCTCCTTGCCCTCGAAATAGAGTCCGGTGAGCTGCGGGTCATAGGGGAATCTCGCGGCGTTGTTGGTGAAGTCGGAATTGACCACCACCGGCTCACCGGTGACAGGATTGGTGAGCGCACCCGTCTGGGTGTCTATTTCCATGAAATACTCGTAATCGGGATGCATCTGCGCCTGATAGAGCTTGCCTTCGGCCGAGAAGGCCATTGACTGGAAATCGTTGGTGATGGCGATGCGGTTACGTTCGCCAACCGGAGTGGCAGCTCCGGTAAGACGGTCGAGCTTGTAAAGCTGGCGGTATTCACCCATCGCGTAGAGCTGGCCGTCGGAGGGGTCGGAGGCAAGCCCTACAAGATGCTCATCCACGGTCACGCCATTGCCGTTGACAGCCTTGATTTCGCCGGGAAGCCCTACGAGGGTCATCTCCCCGGAGGCCATGTCGACGACATTCAGGGCGGTCAGTCCTATCGCGCCATTGTCAGTTCGGTTTATCTCCTTGAGGGCATACATCGTGTTGTTGGTGTAATCAAAGGCCATGTCAACGACGCGCCCTGAGGTGGCGGCTGCGCTGCTCTCCTTTCTGAAATTGTCGGCGGCATCCCATACCACATACTCCGACGGTTCGAGTCCGTCGCCCATGATGAAATCGTATTCCAGGGTGAATGTGTAGTATTTGCCGTCGACATACTCTCCGGCTCCGATCTGGTCGTCATAGCTTGTGGTGACCTTGTCGACCGTCAAGCCTGAGAGGTCATTGACCGGGAACTGCACGAAGCCCCACTTCTGGTCGGTGCTGCCCATCTGGTAGGCGTGGGCCACGGCAGCCCCGGGCCCGGGTTCCTCAGGCATCTCAATGGCCGGAGCCTGGCTCAACGGACGAATGTCAGCAAAGTTCCCCCATGTCAAAGATTGCTTGTAATCGGCCAGCGCGACGTCAGGCACATACAGAGTGGCGTTTGCCATCGTGTTCTCGCCGAAAGCCTCACGCATGCCCCAGGAGGGTATGACGGCCGACTCGCAGCGCACTATGGCCAGCGCGTCACAGATGGCAAACGATTGCTCCATGCTTCTGAGCGACGGCCCGAGAGTCACATCGCGCAGCAACGGCATCTGTAAGAAAGTAAGGTCACCAATGGATGTGACGTAACGGCCGGTGTTCACCACTTCAAGGTTTCCGGCTTTCTCGAAAGCGTAAGACGCTATCGCGTTGACATCGTCAGGCACCGCGAATGACTTGGCCGGATTGGCCACGGCATATGTTATGATTTTGTCATCAAGAATCAGAGCGCCGCCATAGGTGCGGAAATGGGTGTTGCCCGGAGCGACGGTGAATCCCGTCAGAGACGAGCAGTCGTTGAAGGTAGACCACTGGGCGCTGACCAGCGAAGCCGGAATGGCGACTTCTGTCAGCGAGGTGCAATTTTTGAAAACGCTGTGCTGCAGCTCCTCAAGACCTTCATTAAGCGACACCGACTCCAGCCCCGTGCAGCCGTCGAACGCATGTTCGCCAATCGTGCGCAACGCCCCTGGAAACACCAGCGCGGTCAGCGAGGTGCATCCTTTGAAAGCGTCGTTGCCGATGGAGACGAGCGACTCGGGAAACTCTATCGCCTTTATCCTGGTGTTGCCCTTGAACGCGTTGGCCCCTATCGACGCGAGGGCATCGGGAAAGACCAATGTCTCGGCTGACAACTCGGCGGGGCAGAACAGAAGCTCTGACCCGGCCGCATTGTAGACAATTCCGCTCATAGAAGAATAAACCGTGTTGCCTTCGGCCACATCCATGGAGGTCATATGGCGGCAGTCGCCAAAAGCACTGCGGTCAAAGGCGATGCTCGTCACAGAGGCCGGAATCGTGATCTGCGGCAAATTGTAGCATTTGTAGAAGGCATAGTTGCCAATGCTTTCCAGCCCCTCGTTCAATGTAACGCTACGCAGAGAGTTGTTTTCATTGAAGACGTTGCTGTTAAGGGTCTTGAGCTTAGACGGAAGCGTCACCGAGGCCAGCACGCACTCTGAAAACGCAGCCCCGCCTATGCTCTCCACATTCTCGCCGAAGGTCACTTTGCTGAGGTAATACTGCCCCTCGAACGCAGATGAGCCGATTGTCTTCACATTGTCACCGATTTTTACTTCGGTAAGCTCAAGGTCTTCATTGTAATAGTAACTGAACGCGTTGCTCTGTATCTCCACAACGTCGTAAATCTTTCCGCTGCTGTCTGACACATAATCAGGAATCTCGACGACACCTTCGATTGTGCCGCGTTGCGACCCGACCTTGCATGTGCCATGGGCATCTCCCGAAGGTTCAGAGATAGTCGTGTAGGTCAGCCCTCCCGACTTGAATGTTGCCGCTGGGGCTGTTACGGCGACAGCTGCAAACAGCGCAGCCGCCACTGAGACGACAGTCCTGCTGAAAAAGCTGCTCCTCTGGATAGCATGATTATCCATACGCAAAAAAATAAGAAGTGAAATAATATGGCAAGCAACTGTTCAAAACAATTCAAAACAATTTCAACCAGTTACTCAAGATGATTGGTTACTATGAAGATCGGTCTTTTCTATTGAATTTCCGGGGGTGTCACGCATGCTCTTTTGCCCCGGTCAGTCTCATAAAGGCTTTGATAATCGCAAATGTAAACATTCCGGAGCCAAAAAATTCCATATAATCTGTTAAATAATGTGAATTTGCGTCTATTTTGCCACAAATACAGCATCTCCTCAGCAAATATGCCACCACAACCACCTCCATTCTCGAACATTTGCTTGAACCGGAATCCTTGGCCTGCAAAAAAAGGCCGCCACACCTGACGGAACGGGGTTCCGTCGCCGGTGTGGCGGCTTATATCCGTAAAAAGGGCTGTCGCCTATCAGTCGGCGAGCTTGGCCTTGATGAACTCGCGGTTGAGGCGGGCGATGTTGCTCAGCGAGATGTTCTTGGGGCACTCGGCGGCGCAGGCACCGGTGTTGGTGCAGTTGCCGAATCCGAGTTCGTCCATCTTGCGGACCATGGCGCGGGCGCGGCGGGCGCGCTCAACCTGGCCCTGGGGAAGGAGGGCGAACTGGCTTACCTTGGCCGAAACGAAGAGCATCGCGGAACCGTTCTTGCAGGCTGCCACGCATGCGCCACAGCCGATGCAGGTAGCGGAGTCCATAGCCTCGTCAGCCACCTCCTTGGAGATGGGGAGGTTGTTGGCGTCGGGCGCGCCGCCGCAGTTGAACGACACATAGCCGCCGGCCTGCTGGATCTTGTCGAAAGCGTGACGGTCAACCATAAGGTCGCGAATCACGGGGAAGGCAGCCGAGCGCCAGGGCTCGATGGTGATTTCGTCGCCATCCTTGAACTTGCGCATGTGGAGCTGGCAGGTAGTGATGCCCTGCACGGGGCCGTGGGGATGGCCGTTGATGTAGAGCGAGCACATGCCGCAGATGCCTTCGCGGCAGTCATTGTCGAACACCACAGGCTCTTCACCCTTGTCGACGAGCTGCTGGTTGAGCATGTCGAGCATTTCAAGGAAAGAGGAACCGGTGGAGACATTATCGAGGTGATACTTGACGAACTGCCCGGGTTCCTTGGGCCCACGCTGACGCCAAATCTTGAGGTTTACGCTAATTGTAGTTTCCATAATTGATTACGGGATGTTATCTGGTTCAACGTGGGGTTACGACTTGTAGTTACGGGTCTGAACCTTGATGGCCTCATACTTGAGGGGTTCCTTGAGCAGGACGGGCTTCTCGTCGTCGCCGGTGAACTTCCAGCAGCCTACATACATGTAGTCCTCGTCGTTACGGGCGGCCTCGCCGTCGGCTGTCTGGTACTCCTCGCGGAAGTGTGCGCCGCAAGACTCGTTGCGGTGGAGGGCGTCGATGGCCATCATGCGGGAGATTTCAAGGAAGTCTTCCAGGCGGAGAGCCTTCTCAAGCTCGGTGTTGAGCGAGTCAACCTCGCCGACGATGCGCAGGTCGGAGTAGAACTCCTTCTTGATCTTGGCGATTTCGTCGACAGCCTTCACGAGCGACTGGAGGGTGCGGCCCATGCCGACAAGGTTCCACATCACGTGGCCCAGCTTCTTGTGGAGCTGGTCGGGGCTCTGCTTGCCCTTGATGGCCATCAGGCGGGCGATGCGGTCGCGGACACCCTTCTCAGCCTCGTCGAACTCCTTGGTGTCGGTCTTGAAGCGGGGCACCTTGATCTGGTCGCTGAGGTAGTTCTGCATGGTGTAGGGCAGAACGAAGTAACCGTCGGCGAGACCCTGCATGAGGGCGGAAGCGCCCAGGCGGTTAGCGCCATGGTCAGAGAAGTTGCACTCGCCGATGGCGAAGAGGCCCTTGATGGAGGTCTGCAGCTCGTAGTCAACCCAAATACCGCCCATGGTGTAGTGGGAGGCGGGGAAGATCATCATCGGGGTCTCATAGGGGTTGTCATCCGAGATCATCTGGTACATGTCGAAGAGGTTGCCGTAGCGGTCGGCGACGGCATCCTTGCCCAGACGGTCGATGGCGTATTTGAAGTCGAGATATACGGCGTTGCCGGTACCCACGCCGAAGCCTGCGTCGCAACGCTCCTTGGCGGCGCGGGAAGCGATGTCGCGGGGGCAGAGGTTACCGAAAGCGGGATAGCGGCGCTCCAGGTAGAAGTCGCGGTCCTCGTCGGGGATGTCGGTGGGCTTCTTCTTGCCGGCGCGGATGGCCTCAGCGTCCTCTTTCTTCTTGGGCACCCAGATGCGGCCGTCGTTACGGAGCGACTCGCTCATGAGGGTCAGCTTCGACTGGTCCTCACCGTGGACGGGGATACATGTCGGGTGAATCTGGGTGAATGCGAGGTTGGCCAGGTATGCACCCTTGCGGAAAGCCTGGATGGCAGCCGAGCCGTTGCAGCCCATGGCGTTGGTCGAGAGGAAGAAAGCGCGGCCATAACCACCGGTGGCGAGAACCACGGCGTGGGCGGCGTAACGCTCAAGCTCGCCGGTGACGAGGTTGCGCATAATCACACCGCGCGCGCGGCCGTCGACCATGACGATGTCGAGCATCTCGCGGCGGTTGTAGCTCTTGACGGTGCCCTTCTCGATTTGGCGGTTGAGCGAGGAGTACGCGCCCAGCAGGAGCTGCTGGCCGGTCTGGCCCTTGGCGTAGAATGTGCGGGAAACCTGCGCGCCACCGAACGAACGGTTGGCCAGCAGGCCTCCGTATTCGCGGGCGAAAGGCACACCCTGGGCGACACACTGGTCGATGATGTTGCTCGACACTTCGGCCAGGCGGTAGACGTTGGCCTCGCGGGAGCGGAAGTCACCACCCTTGACGGTGTCGTAGAAGAGGCGGTAAACCGAGTCACCGTCGTTCTGGTAATCCTTGGCGGCGTTGATACCACCCTGTGCGGCGATGGAGTGGGCGCGGCGGGGTGAATCCTGGATGCAGAAGTTCATCACGTTGAAGCCCAGCTCGCCGAGGGTAGAGGCGGCTGAGGCGCCGGCAAGACCGGTGCCGACCACGATGATGTCGAGGTGGCGCTTGTTGGCGGGGTTGACCAGTTTCTGGTGAGCCTTGTAGTTGGTCCACTTGTCAGCTACGGGACCTTCGGGGATTTTGCTGTCAATCTGGAATTCGGGAAGCTTCGACGACTCGATGTCGGCGTAGTCCTTCATGATGGGGGTAGAGTCGATCATTCCCTCCAGTTTCTTGAGATCTGCCATATCTGAGTTGTGGTTTATTCGGTTACGGTTTCGGTTACTGTCATCTCGGCGGCGGCCACTTTAGAGGGGCCGCCGGCGCAGTTGTTCTCCTGGCAGACACCGGGCTGGCCGCAGGTGCCTTCGGGGCAAGTGCAGGCGGCGGGGTCACAGGCAGCGTCACCACACTCGGCGTTGGCGCATTTCGCACCAGCGCATTCGGTCTCGGCGCAAGCAGTTTCGGCGCAAGCGGCGGCCTGCTCACACTCGGTGGCGGCGCAGGTGGGAGCGAAGACAGTGTCGTCGTGGGCGGCCATCATCTCCATGTACTGCTCCTGGAGCGCGGGGCATGAGGTGTAGACACCCTTGCGGGCCTGCACGGTGAACACGATGGCCTCGGCGGCGAACAGCAGGATCACCAGGGTAGTCCATACGTTGCCGATGGTCTTGAGGCGCGACATCCAGATCTTGCCGTTCCATCCGCAGCTCTGGAACATCGACCAGAAGCCGTGGGTCATATGGAACCACAGGGCGGCGAAAGCGATCAGGTAGACCACAAGCACCCAGATGTTGCTGAAGGTCATCTGCAGGAACCAGGTGCCGGCGGCGGCGGGCACTGCCTGGCCGTTGTCCATGGCCTGGAAGCCGCAGATCTCAGCGAGCTGCATCTTGGCCCAGAAGTGAACCAGGTGGAGCACCAGGAAGGCGAGCACCACGAGGCCGAGGATGTACATGTTCTTCGACGACCATTCCACCTGGGGAGGACGGGAGGTCACCTCGTAGCGGGCAGCGCCACGGGCCTTGCGGTTCTGGATGGTCAGCCAGGTGGCATACCAGATGTGGAGGATGAACCCGAGGGCGAGCACGAGCGAGCCTACGAGCGCATACCAGTTGGCGCCAAGGAACTCACAGATGACGTTGTAGGCGGTCGGCCAGAAAATCGCCACCCCGTTCATCAACGCATGGAACGTCACGAATAGGATCAGGAAGGCACCGGTCAGCGACATGACCAACTTCCTACCTATGGATGAGGATGTTAACCACATAAGTGTTTTTGATTTAGAGTTGTGTTGTTATTAAGGTTGATTTATTCTTTTTTTCAGCGAATATCTTGCGTAAGCCTCGCAAACCGTTGTCACAGGGCGTTTAAACGCCCCCGCTCCATGGCCGTGGAGACTCCTATTATCCGACAAAATTAATCAATATCCACCATCTTTACAAGAATTAACGATTTTTTTCTCTAATAATCCTCAAAAAAAGTTCATCGTCGCGAAAACCGCCACGCATTATTGTTTGTTAAATAAATTATGGTTAACTTTGGCCATTCAGGGGATATCCCGAATCAGACTCACAACAGAGAACAAATGTACAGGAAATTTCTATTGTCATCACTGGCGGCTCTGACCGCCTGCGGCCTCTCGGCCAAGCATCTCACGCCGCAGGAGGCCCTGTCGCGCGCTGTGTCACAACCAGTCAACGGCATGCAGAAAGCCCCGGCCAACGCCGCGGCCATGGAGATAAAGCGCGTTCTCCTCAACCCTGACAACGCCGCCACGGTCTATCTCTTCACCTCAGACGGCAACGCCCTGGTGGTGCCGGCCGACGACCGTGTCGCTCCGGTGCTGGGCTACATCGACGGCTGCGCCGACGGCGAGCTTCCTCCCCAGATGGAATGGTGGCTGTCGGAATACTCCCGCCAGATCGACTATGTGATGGCCCAGCCTGAAAGCGGCAGCGGCCTCTACATCACCCTGCCGTCACGCAAAGCCGAGACGACAAAGGCCCCGATAGCCCCCATGGTCTCCACCCGCTGGAACCAGGACTCCCCCTACAACTACAACTGCCCAGTGGTCAGCGGCTCCAAGTCCATGACCGGATGCGTCGCCACAGCGGCCGCCCAGGTGATGAAATACCACAACTACCCCCCGGCCGGAACCGGAACCATCACTTACACCGACAACAACACCACCCGCACCCTCAGCCTCGACGGCAAACCGTTTGACTGGGACAATATGCTCGACAGCTACAATGTCACCTACAATTCGACCCAGCGCGACGCCGTGGCATACCTGATGCAGGCAGTCGGATACGCCTCTCAAATGTCCTACAGCCCCGAGGCCTCAGGCGCGCAGTCTCCGGCGATGCTTGCCGGAGTGAAGCAGTACTTCGGCTACAACGAGAAGGCGACGATGCTCAACCGACAGAACTTCCCCCTGGCCGAGTGGGAAGACCTCATCTACGAGAACCTCAAGACCGTCGGCCCGGTATATTACGCCGGAGCCGACAACATCCAGGGAGGCCATGCATTCGTCTGCGACGGATATTCATCTGACGGCTTCTTCCATTTCAACTGGGGATGGGGCGGCGCATATGACGGCTACTTCAAGCTCACCGCCCTCACCCCCGAGGGACAGGGAATCGGCGGCAATGCCGGCGGCTTCAACTTCGACCAGGAAATCGTGCTGAACATGACTGCCCCCGGCTCCCCCACCATCGACCTGCCGGCGACCTCGCCAATCACCCTCACCGGCAACCTCACCGGCTCGAAGTATGGCAACAAAGGGATAAGCCTCAGCTCCGACCAGGCATCCTCCATGGGCGTGTTCTGCTACAACGCTTCCGGCGAGACAGTAAATGTGGAGTTCGGCATCAAAGCCGTCAACATTGCCTCCGGAAAAGAGACCATAGCAGGATACGGGAGCGGAATCTCCCTCTCGATGTACCAGGGCTACGCCTCCTTCCCCCTCTCCATCCCTGACGGGCTGACATCAGGCAACTACCGCATGTACCTGGTGACCCGCGACTATCCCAACGGGGAATGGACCGCCGTCAGCCATGAAATCTCATGCGTGGACTTTGTCAACGCCACCATCTCTAACGGCAACATCTCGTCAATCAGCAATGTGGCCGGAAACGAAATCGAGGGTTACGACCTCACAGCCATCTCTTCTATTTACATGGGATATCCCATCAAGCTCTCCTACACCCTCGAGAACAACGGGGAGACAGAGATTTATGACGGCATCGCCCCCGCGATATTCACCATCTCCAACGGTCAGGCAATCCTGAAAGGCATGGCCGACTCATATGCCGCCGACATGCTTCCGGGCGAATCACGCGACGTGGAGACTGTCGCAACCCTCTACGCCGACAGCGGCTCATCCTCTTTCTCTGGCTCGGCATACCTCGGCATCGTGTCGATGAGCACCGGAGCCATCCTCGACTACATCCCCGTGACCGTCAAGGCTGCCCCCAAATCGCTCAAAGCCTCATGCACCAACTTCTCTATGGCCGGCGACCAGGCCAATGCCGACGCCAACAACCTTGAGTTCAACTGCGGCCTCAAGGTTACGGAAGGCTACTGGGCTGCTCCCCTGACCGTGTACATCTGTAGAGAGAACGGCACGGTGGCCCACACGCTCAACTCCGCGGAGACTTATTTCCTTGATGCCAACCAGACCGCCACAAGCATTATCAGCGGAAGCATGCCAGACGCCGCCGCCGGCGACTACTACTATGCCATTTTCGGATATGTATCAGGATATTACATCCAGACACTCGCGTCACTCGACTTCAAGATCGGCACCGGATTCTCCGGCATCGGCGAGAACCTCGCCGACACCCAGGCCGAGACCATCATCATCGCCGACCGTGCCAACGGCATACTGTCAGTGGTCGCTCCCTCCGACATCGCGTCGGTGGAGGCGTTCACCCTCGACGGCCGCCGCGCCGCGCTCGACATCCAGATTGACGGCACCCGCGCCGGCGCGCCCCTGGCCACCCTCCCGGCTGGAATCACGCTGGTGAAAGTGACCCTCGCCGACGGCTCGGTGTCATCGGCCAAGGTGGTACGCTGACCGACATACGGCTGACAGCCGCCACGGGGTGGCCAGGCCCGGCCTGACCGCATCAACCCCACGCAAGAACCAACTCCCGGCCAAGGTGTTTAAACTTTGGCCGGGATTATCAGTCTTAACACAACAGACCCTGACAGAAATGAGACTTTTCTTCACATACCTTCTGGCGGCGGCAGCCACGATGGCCCTGACAGCCGGATGTGCCTCCCGCCGCGCCAACGTGCCGCCGACGGAGGAGCAAACCGCGTCGGGCGGCAATCAACAGGAAGGCCAGTTCAAAATCGATGTCAACAACCTCAGGCCATCGCTCTCACATGGCCCTGTCGCAGTGATGCCGAAAGCTATCATTTACAAGACATCGGGCGACTTCCAGCAGAACGTGCCGGTGCAGGTAAACGCCGACGGCTCACTGCTTAGCTACCCGGCTCCATCCGACATCCCCGAGAACGCCGCCCCGGTGCAGCTCGAGAGCGGCTGGCTGCTCAGCCCGGTGGGAGTAGGCCCCCAGACCGTATTCACCACCTACACCTACGACGAGTACCGCCGCCTCAGCCAGCCCCCCGCCCCCGAGGAAATCCTGAAAGCGGTGATACCCGGCTCGCGGGTGACAACCACCATGCAGGTGCCGATGACCCTGGGGGAGGCATTGGCCGACCCGGCAGCCGTAGACCGCTACCTCTCCTCCTCCGCCACTCGCCAGTGAGCATCTCCGCCCCTGAAGCGACGAAAAAGACCAGTGTACCAACGACAAAGACAATAATGGCAGGAAAAAGCAATCTGACATTGAACATATTGGGATGTGGCTCGGCCACACCCTCGCGCCGCCACCTGCCCGCGTGCCAGGTCGTGGAGCACAACCGCGAGCTGCTGATGATTGACTGCGGGGAGGGCGCGCAACGCAGCATGATGATGCAGGGGCTCAACTTCACCCGCCTGCGCCACATCTTCATATCCCATCTCCACGGCGACCATTGCCTTGGCCTGCCCGGGCTGCTATCCACCCTCTCCCTCCATCAGATGGGGGGCACGCTGACGGTCCACACCTTCGAGGAGGGAGCGGAGATTTTCAGCAAGATGGTGGATTTCTTCTGCCGCGAGCGGTCGTTCGACCTGCAGTTCAACATCCTCGACCCTACTGTGCGCCAGACCGCCCTTGAGACCAAAAGCCTCATCGTCGAGGCGTTTCCGCTCCACCACCGGGTGCCCACCGTCGGTTTCCTGATGCGCGAGAAACCCAAACAGCGCCACATAATAGCCGACGCGGTGAAATTCTTCAACGTGCCGGTGGCCCGGATGAAGGACATCAAGGATGGCGCCGACTTCATCACCCCCGACGGGCAGGTGATAGCAAACTCACGCCTGACCCGCGACGCCGACCCCTCGGCAAGCTACGCCTATTGCTCCGACACGCTTTTCGACCGCACCCTGGCCGATGTCGTCAAGGGGGTCGACCTCCTCTACCATGAGGCCACATATGCCGACGACGCCACGGCCAAGGCACGCGAGCGATTCCACTCCACAGCGTCGCAGGCGGCCCGCGTAGCCCGCGCAGCCGGGGCGAAACGGCTGGTCATCGGGCATTATTCCAAAGCATACAAAGATGAGAGCCAACACCTCGAGCAGGCAAGGGCGATTTTCCCGGAGACCATCCTCGCCAATGAGGGGCTGAGACTCGACATCTGACCATAGACCAAAACAACAGCAGATGAAATTCCTGACCAGACTTGCCGCCACCCTGGCCCTGGCGACGATTTCCGCCGCCACAACACGGGGGGAAACCCCGAAAACGGATTTCAGCTTCACCACGCGCGACGGACGGCCGACAACCCTCCACACCGAGCTGCGCGCCCTGCAGCCCGACACGCGTGTATGGCTGTTGCTTTTCGACCCCGACTGCGGGGAATGCCGCCAACTGGAGGAGAAGCTGATGGCCGACCCGGCGATAACCGCCGGGCTACCCTCCCGCGCGACGGCTGTCATCGCCGTCTACCCCACTGACGGTATCCCGGAAGCCGACGACCCAAACCTGGCCGCCTACCGCCGCGCATGCGACGAGCTTCCGGCGGAGTGGACCGTGGGGACAGACAACGGTTCAATCTTCGAGACTGACGCATGCACCTGGGACAACCTGCCGTTGCTGATGGAGTTCAACGCCGGAGACATCCTCCCGGCCTGCGAGACCCACTGACGCGGGCAAACCAATCAAGACACAGACATGAGCGAACGCAACCACAGATTCTTCATATCAGCCGGGGAGGCCTCAGGCGACCTCCACGGAGCCGACCTCGTAGCCGAGCTACGCCGCCAGTCGCCCGGGGCAGAAATCACATTCCTCGGAGGAGACCTCATGGCCCGTGAAGCGAGCCGCCCTCCACTGGTTCATTACAGCGAGATGGCCTACATGGGTTTCGCCGAGGTGCTGCGCCATCTCCCCTCCATCGCCCGGATTCTCAGGCAGGCCAAAGAGGCCATCACAGCCACGCGTCCCGACGCGCTCATACTCATAGATTACCCATCGTTCAACCTCAAGCTCGCCCGCCACGCCAAGACGCTCGGCATACCGGTGTTTTTCTACATCTCGCCCAAAGTATGGGCCTGGAAAGAGTGGCGCGTCAAGGAGATGCGCCGCTATTGCGACAAAATCCTCTCCATTCTCCCCTTCGAGGTCAGCTACTTCAGCGGCAAAGGGCTTGACGTGGAGTATGTCGGCAACCCGTCAGTGGCCGAGGTTGAGCGCAAAAAGGGGTCGATGCCGTCGCGCGCCGAGTTCAACCTGCTCCACGGTCTCGACCCCAACCGGCCGCTGCTCGCCCTCGTCCCGGGAAGCCGCCGTGGGGAAATCAAAGGCAACCTGCCGGTGATGGTGGAGGCCGCCCTGCGGTTCCCCTCCCTCCAGCCGGTGGTTGCCGCCGCGCCGGCCATCCCCAGGGATTTCTACCGCTCGCTCGAAATCCCCGGCCTGCAGCATATGCCGGTCATCTCCGACTCCACATTCCCGCTGATGGCGCTCTCCACAGCCGCGTTTGTCACCTCCGGCACCGCCACCCTCGAATGCGCTCTGCTCGGCACACCGCAGGTGGTGTGCTACCGGTCGTCAGGCTCCAGGCTGTTTTACAACATCATGAGCCATGTGTTGAAATGCCCCCATGTCACCCTCCCCAACCTCATCGCCAACGGGCTCGACGGCCAGAGGTTTGCCAACGAGGTGGTGCCCGAACTGCTCATGCACCACTGCAATCCCGACGAGCTTTCCGACTCGCTGCGCCGCATACTGCCCGGCAGCCCCGGCCGCGACAAGATGCTCGAAGGATACAGCCGCATGAAATCCAGGCTCACCCTCTCCGACGCCCCGGCCAAAGCGGCCTCGGCCATAATGGACAGCATCCGCTGACAAGGGGCATTTCCGGCCTCCACACACAGCCACAGAGACGGACTAACACGACATCGACAGTCCGGTCGATGGCTTTTGATGGCAAAATGCCAGGAATTCCGGATTTTTTTTGTAATTTTGCAGAAATTACGAAAATACTGCCCAAACAACTCTATCTTACTACATATGGACAAAATCGCTTCTATCGACAACCTTGACCGGCATATCCTGTCGATCATAATGCATAACGCCCGCATCCCGTCGAAAGACATCGCCCTGGAATGCGGAGTGTCACGCGCTGCCATTCACCAGCGAATCCAGCGCATGATCGAGCTTGGCATCATCACAGGCTCGGGCTATACGGTAAACCCCAAGCTGCTCGGTTACTCCACCTGCACATACATCGGCGTAAACCTCGAGCGCGGCGCAATGTACAAGGATGTCGTGCCCGAGCTTGACAAGATTCCCGAGGTCATCGAATGCCATTTCACCACAGGCCCCTACACGATGCTGATCAAACTCTTCGTGCGCGACAATGAGCATCTTATGGAACTGCTCAACAAGAAGATACAGATGATTCCCGGAGTCACCGGCACCGAGACCCTCATCTCTCTCGACAACTCAATCTACCGCAACATCCCGCTGCAGAACCCCTGATTCAACACCCTCACCACCAGTCCACCACCCACCAGTCCAACCTATGATCATCGGTTTCGACGGGAAACGAGCCATCGAGAACAACACAGGGCTTGGCAATTACTCCCGCCTCCTGACAGAAGTTCTCGCCGCAAAATACCCCGACAACAAGTACCTGCTCTATGCCCCCTCGATGAGGCCCAATCCCCGTCTGAAGGGAATCCTCGGCCACCGCAACGTCGATGTGGTCACCCCCGCGTCGGCCTTCGGGCGCGCAATGGGGAGCATATGGCGTTCGGGGGGGATAACCTCATGCCTCGCCCGCGACGGGGTAGACCTCTACCACGGTCTGTCGGGGGAGCTGCCTTTCAACATCGGCGGCTTCGACGGCCCGACCGTGCTGACCATCCATGACGTGATTTTCAGGAGGTTTCCCGAGTGTTACCACTTCATAGACCGCAAAATATACGACCACAAGTTCAACCGGTCGGCCCAGGAGGCGACGAGAATCATCGCCATCTCGGAGCGCACGAAAAAAGACATCATCGAGTTCTACGGAATCCCAGAAGAGCGGATAGATGTGGTCTATCAAGGCTGCCACACCCAGTTTCACCAGACACCCGCGCCCGAGGAAATCGACCGTGTGAAAAAGAAATACGGCCTCGACAACCCCTACATAATATCGGTGGGGACGGTGGAGACACGCAAAAACCAGGCGATGGCCGTCAGGGGGATACGCGGACTGCCCGACGAGTTCGACCTCGTGCTGGTAGGGCGCCGCACCCCCTACGCCAAGGTGCTTGACGGATATATCTCGGCCTATTCCATCGAGTCGCGTGTGAAATTCATCGAGAACGCCGATTTCGCCGACTTGCCGGCCCTATATGCCGGGGCATTCTGCTCGTCATACACCTCACGTTACGAGGGTTTCGGCATACCGGTCATCGAAAGCCTCAGCGTCGGCACACCCGTGGTTGTGGCCACCGGCTCATGCCTTGAGGAGGCAGCAGGCCCGTCGGCTCCCGCCGTCGACCCCGACGATGTGGAGGAATGGCTCAACACCATCAAGGAGATGATCAACTATCCGGCCATACGGGAGAAAATCGCCCGCGAAGGCCGCGAGTTTGTCAGGCGTTTCAACGATGACAATATGGCCGCCGGGACAATGGCGACATACACCCGGGCAATCGAAGAATACAACAGGCAATGAAAGAGACAGAAAAAACATCCATGCAGACCGTGTCCTCTCCCGCCACACTCGCCGGGAAACGGCTCCTCGTGGTCGGGGCGGGGGGATTCATCGGCGGATTCATCTGCCGCGAGGGGATAGCCCGCGGGATGGAGGTCACCGCCGCCGTCAGGGAGTCGACATCGCGCCGCCACCTGACCGACCCGTCACTGCGGTTTCTCGTCCTCGACTATGATGACCCGTCGCAGCTCGAGTCGGCCCTCTCTGAAAGCGAGCCTTGGGATTACATCATCTACAACCTCGGGGCCACCAAGGCGGCGACCTTCCCCGAGTTCAATCTGGTCAACTATGAGTATCTGCGCCGGTTTGTGGAGGCGCTGAAAAAGACCTCCAGGGTGCCGTCGCGGCTGCTGTTCATGAGTTCGCTTTCCGCGCTCGGCCCCGGCGACGAGAAGAATTACACCCCGCTCGACGAGTCGTCGATACCCAATCCCAACACCCGCTACGGCCTGTCGAAAGTCAAGGCCGAGCAGTATCTCGAGTTCCAGGGGGGCATACCCTACATAATATTCCGCCCGACAGGGGTCTATGGGCCCCACGAGAAGGATTACCTGATGATGGTGAAGTCAATCGACTCCCACTTTGACTTCGGGGTCGGCTTCAGGCCCCAGATGCTGACATTCATCTATGTCGATGACCTGGTCGGCGCCATGTTTGACGCGCTGGCCGCCGGGGTCGAGGGGAAGAAATACATCATCTCCGAGGAGCGGTCATACACCCAGAAGGAATTCCGCAGGATTGTCGCCGAGGAGCTTGGCACGAAATGGGTCATACCCGTAAGGCTGCCGTTGTGGTTGACATGGGTGGCATCATATGCCGCCGAGAAAATCGGGCATTTCCGGGCCAAGCCGTCGACCCTCAACCGCGACAAATTCAAGATAATGAAGCAACGCAACTGGAACGCCGATGTCTCGGCGGCCCAACGCGACTTCGGATTCAAGACCAGGTTCTCTCTGCGCGACGGCATCCGCGAGACAGTACGCGCCTACCGAGCCGGCCTCTGAACCGCCATTTGCCACAATCCTCTGACCACAATGGAAGAAAACACCAACACCGGCAGACGTGTCCCCCTGTGGATGCTGGCCATCATAATCCTCTGCGCGCTTCCGGGCGTGTCATTCCCCCTGATGGGCAACCTGCTGGCCTCCGGCGACATGACCATAGAGGGACTGACATGGTTTTACCCCCTCTACACCATCGCCTCGGCCATGCTGGCCTGGCAGTGTTACGGCCGACGCACGCTGATGTGCTGGATCATCCTCGCGCTTCTGCTGCTCAGCCATCTCTGTTTCTTCTACCTGGCATGCACCATCGGCGGACAGGCCAACTATCGCTGACCCGCAGGCGTTATAATATCCACTACATACCTTCTGACCATCATGAAAAAGAAATTAGTAATCTCAACCGGCGCGGGCATAAGCGCCGAGAGCGGCATAAAGACCTTCCGCGACGCTGACGGGCTGTGGGAAAACTATGATGTGATGGAAGTGGCCTCGGCCGACGGCTTCCGCCGCAATCCCGGACTTATCCACAAGTTCTACAACGACCGCCGCCGTCAACTCATAGACGCGCAGCCCAACGCCGGGCATCTCGGCCTTGTCGACCTCGAAAAGGACTATGATGTCTACATCATCACCCAGAATGTCGACAACCTCCATGAAAAAGCCGGCTCGAAAAACATACTCCACCTGCATGGCGAACTGATGAAGGTGCGCGCGCTCGACGACGAGACAAAGGTCTACGAGCTGCATCCGTCAGACCCCTTTTTCGAGACCACGCCCGACACGGTAATCGACGGCCACCATGTGCGCCCCCATATCGTGTTCTTCCAGGAGGCCGTCCCCAATATCGAGCCTGCCGTGGAGCTTGTCCAGGAGGCTGACATCTTCGTGGTCATAGGCACCTCGCTGAATGTCTATCCCGCCGCCGGGCTGCTCCATTATGTGCGCCCCGGGGTCCCCGTCTACTACATAGACCCCAACCCCGCCTCCGTGCCCGCCGGGGTCACCGTCATCCCCCTGCCGGCCACGCAGGGGGTGGCCCGTCTGGCCTCCCTACTACGCCAGGCCGACGCGCAAGGCAAATGACCTGGCCTCCTCGCTTCCACCGACACAATCATAGCCGCCGGGAAGCATAACCAAGCATCCCCTCCCGGCAAAAACAACCACATAAACCAATCCTACACACTTATGAGAAAAATGATTTCAAGTATCGCGGCAGTGATTTTGCTGGCCGCTTGCAGCAGCAACTCAAACAATTCCGCCGAGGCCCAGTCCACTGACAACGCGACGGTGATGACCGATGCCCAGAGCATGGGATTTAACGGCAACGTCAAATATGCCGACGCTCCCATCTATATGCTCGGCATGTCACGAATCGGATTTGACACCGACGGGTACATCAACGAACTCGGATGGGCTGTCGAAAACGGCTCCGCCAAAGAACTTAAGAATGACGACAAGGGCAGACTCGAGTCATTCACCATGGTTGTCGACGAATGCGACGAGGAAATCGAATATCCCACATCGATTTCACGCGACTCCGAGGGACGTATCTCCAGCATTCTGTTCCAGGACATCAACTACACATACGAGTATGACAACTCAGGCCGTGTGGCCTCGGTGACATACCAGCCCAACTACGACGCCGAGGGTGGTATCGTCTACCGGATGGAATACACCCCTGAGGGAGATGTGGCAACGGTGACCCGCTCATACCCCGACGGATCGGTCGACACCCACAATTTCGAATACAATTCAGGGAAAGACGCTAACGGAAACTGGACAAAACGTATAGAGCGTCTCAATCAGAATGGAGAAGATTGGGAACCGCGCACCGAAGAGCGTTCCATCATCTATTATTGATGACCTGAGACATCGACGGCATATCCGGGCTGGCGGCACACAAGCTGTCAGCCCGGCTTGTTCATAGCTGTTTCTTTACCCTGGAGGGATTGGCCGCGATGAAGGCTTTCCAGGATTTTGCCGAGGAGGAAGAGACCGGCTTGGAGGTCTCGTAGAAATGGCAGAGGGCGGCGGCGAGGGCATCGGTCGCGTCAAGTTCGGGCAACAGCTGCTCACGCGGTATCGACAGGATGCGCCGGAGCATCTCCTGAACCTGCTCCTTGGATGCGGCGCCGCTGCCGGTGATGGCCATCTTTATCTTGCGCGGCTCATATTCGGTGATGGGGATGTCGCGCACAAGGGCGGCGGCCATCGCCACCCCCTGGGCACGTCCGAGTTTCAGCATCGACTGCACGTTCTTGCCGAAGAAGGGGGCCTCGATCGCCATCTCGTCGGGGAGATACTGCTCGACAAGGCCAAGCACCCTCTCGTGGATGCGCCTCAGGCGCAGGTAGTGGCTGTCGAATTTCGACAGCTTTATCACCCCCATCGCCACAAGGCGTGGTGTCTTGCCGTTGACCCCCAGTATGCCGTAACCCATCACGTTCGTGCCGGGGTCGATGCCGATTATCACCCTCTCGTCACTCATTCCAGCACCTCCATGTAGGTGGTGAAAAACAATACCTGCTGGCCGAAACGGGCAGTCAGGTCATCCTTGAGCAGCGAGGCGGTCTCGTCATGCCATCGCGAGGCCTCTTCCAGCGCGTGGCAACGGGCCTGGATGGCAATGGATGTGGCCCCCGGCTCCACCTTGGCGAGAACCTTGGCCATCGTGGGGGCGGTGAAAATCCCCGCGGCGCGCAGGGCTGGCATATACGCTTGCCGCGCCCACGCGAGGAACTGCTCCATAAGGTGGTCGGCGACAATGAATGTGGTGTTGAGTATCGTCATTTCTTATTCCGAAGATGAGGCCCCGGCAGAGGCCGACAATTGTTTTTCCAGTCTGCGGCGGCGCAGGAATCTGGGGAGGAAGCCCAGATGACGCCATATGGTGGGCAGTGTGCCGTAATAATGACACATTATCCTGAACCGTTCGGCCAGCGAGGCGCGGCGGTTGCGGGTGGTCATGCCCTCCATGAGGTAGTCGACAAGCACGCTGTCGACGTAGCAGTTGTTGCGCGAGTGCTGCAACACCCTGATACACCATTCGTAATCGGCCGAGAACCGGTAGCTTGTGTCGAAATACCCGGCGATGCGCCGCAACACGACGAATGCCTGGTGGCAGACCACCATCCCCTCCTTGAAGCTGTCGTAGGAGAGCTGCGAGGGGGCTTCGAGATGGCGCCCGGCGACACGGCGGCGCGAGGAGTCCACAAGGTCGGTCTGCCCGTAGACCACCCCGGGGAAGTCGTTGTCGAGAATCTTCCGGGCCAGGAGGCTGAGCGTGTCGCGCGAATGGAACGCGTCGCCGGCGTTGAGAAACACGACGTAGTCGCCTGTGGCGAGGTCGAGCCCCTTGTTCATCGCGTCATACAGCCCATGGTCGGGCGAGGAGACAAGCGTCTGCGAGTCTGGAGCGTCTTCCTTGGCAATCCTCAGGGTGCCGTCAGACGAAGCGCCGTCGACAATCAGATGCTCGTAGCTGTCGAATGTCTGCTCCCTGACACTTTTCAAGGTGGCGGGCAGCTCTTTCTCGGCATTGTAGGTGACGGTTATCACCGAGAAGAGGGGTGTCTCCCTTTTGTCATAATCAGAGGTTTTCATCACACACATACTCGTTTTTTACGGTCACGACTGGTTTTCACTGATACCGGAGTGTCGCGGAGCCTTCGCCTACCTCAAGCTCCGCCGCAAGGTTAAGGATGACAGGGTGATTGGTGTCGACATGTCCCACCGGGACATCCATCGCCACCGGGAAAGAGGCATTCCCTCCACCCTGTGAGAGGAACGCATTGATCATCGCATACATATCGGCATGGTCGGCCGACGGGGCGCGATAGTCGGTGAACTGCCCCACAATAAGCCCCGCGAGGCTGTCGAAAATCCCGGCCATGCGGAGCTGCCACAGGATACGCTCCACCTTGTAAATCGGTTCGGCGATATCCTCGACCAGCAGAATCGTGCCGGGCCTTATCGGGTTGAACGGGGTGCCGACCAGGCCGCCGAGCACAGCCAGGTTGCCACCCACAACCATCCCGCGGCACACACCCTCGCGGCTCGACTTGCCGGCCTCTGAACCTGAGAATCCCGTGGAGAACTCAAGCCCGGGCTTTTCGCCGCGCAAGATCGAGAGCAACCGCAGGTTGAGGCTGTCGTCAGGCCCGGCGAGGGCAAGATGCTTTGTCATCGAGGCATGCACCGAGGGCCATCCGTGCCTGCCCCAGAGGGCATGGAGGGCGGAGACATCGCTGAATCCCACAAGCCATTTAGGAGCCACCCTGCCCGAAGACATCACGCGGTCAAGCTCAGGCAGCAGGTGGACGCATCCGTAGCCACCGCGGCTGCATATTATCGCCTTGACATCGTCGGCGAGCAGGGCCGTCCTGAAATCGGCGAGACGGTCGGCGGCTGTGGCGCTGTACGACCCGCTCTGTCCCAACGTGTGGGGCATGACCTCCGGACGCAACCCCCACTGCCGCAGGGTGGCCACCGCCCCCTCGACATACGCGGGATTTATCATTGAAGCCGGGGAGAGGATTGCCACCTTGTCGCCCGGAGCGAGTTTCACCATAGGGGTTGACGGGTTGTGTATTTCAATTGACCTGCACCGGGATTCCGGTCTCGGCCTCTATCCTCCGGCCGATTTCGGCCAGCTCCTCCGGAGGGATTTTCTCGAGCGTGCGGGCCGGGGTCGGCCTGTCGATCGAGTAGAGCATTATCTCGCGCGGAGAGATGGCCCGATATGCCTCCACCAGCGCGGCCACCTCCTCGGGGGTGGTGTTGTCGACCGTGTGGCCTTCCCACTCCCCTCTCAGCATCATTGTCTGTATGATGCCTGTGCCGGCAAACTGCCTTAGCTGCCCTATCACCTTGTCGGCGGTGAAACCGGGGGCATTGGGGCGGTCAAGCACACGGATGGTGGAGTCTATGGCCGAATCAAGCTTCAGGATGTTGTTGTCGACCCTCTTGAGCGCCTCGGCGACAGCGGGGTCGGCCAGGCGGGTGGAATTGGTCAGCACGCTCACCTTCGCCTCGGGGAAAAACCGGTAGCGCAGGGCCATGACATCCTCCGCCACTGCGGGGAACTCAGGGTGGAGCGTAGGTTCTCCGTTGCCCGAGAAGGTGATGACATCGAGCTTTTCACCTCGTTCTTTCATGCCGCGCAACTTCTCCTCAAGCATACGCGCCACCTCCGCCCTGGGGGCGAAACCGGTGGTGCCGGGGCCTTGGGCGTTGAACCCGGCCTCGCAATACAGGCAGTCGAACGAACAGATTTTCCCGTCGTCGGGGGTCAGGTTGACACCAAGCGATGTCCCCAGACGACGGGAGTGTATCGGGCCGAAAATAGTCTCGTGGAACAGTACGGTCTGCATATCGGTAAATCGATTTCGGAGGATGGGGCCAGGCGGCCAGGGCTTGCCGCCCTCCCGCGCTTTTGACCGTCAGACGGTCAGGATTTCTTTCTCCTTGGCAGCGAAAAGATCATCGATTTTCTTGATGAACTTGTCGTGGAGCTTCTGGGCGGTAGCCTCGGCGTCTTTCTCGACATCCTCGGGCATACCCTGCTTGATGGCTTTTTTCAGGCCATCGATGGCGTCGCGGCGGGCGTTGCGCACCGACACTTTCGCGTCTTCGGCCTCTGCCTTCGACTGCTTCACGAGCTGCTTGCGGCGGTCTTCGGTCAGCGGGGGAATCGAAAGGCGGATGATTTCGCCGTTGTTCTCAGGCATGATGCCCAGCTCGGAGTTGATGATGGCCTTCTCGATTTCCTTGAACATCGATTTCTCCCAGGGGGTGATGGCGATGGTGCGCGCGTCGGGCACCGAGATGTTGGCGACGTTCGAGATGGGAGCCGCCGAGCCGTAGTAGTCGACACGGATTCCCTCGAGAATCTTGGGGTTGGCTTTACCGGCGCGGATTCGGGCCAGGGTCTCGTCGAGATAAATCACAGCCATCTCCATTTTCTCCTCGGCCGGTCCGAGGTATGTCTTTGGGTCAGTCATGGGGTTGTATAGCGTTTAAAGTTTATATTCTGAGGTTCAATAGACAAGGGTGCCGATGGGTTCGCCCGCAAGCACCTTGCCGAGGTTGCCGACAGTGTCCATGTCGAAGACGATGATCGGCAGGTGGTTCTCCTTGCAGAGGGCGGTGGCGGTAAGGTCCATCACCTTGAGGCCACGGGTGTAGACCTCGTCGTAGGTGATTTCCGAGAACTTGGTCGCGGTGGGGTCTTTCTCCGGGTCGGCGGTGTATATGCCGTCGACGCGAGTACCTTTGAGCATCACCTCGGCCTCCACCTCCACGCCGCGCAGGGCGGCCCCGGTGTCGGTGGTGAAGAACGGGTTGCCTGTCCCTCCCGAGAGGATCGCCACCTCGCCGCGCTCCATCGCCTCAATGGCGCGCCACTTGCTGTAATGGTTGCCTATGGGGTGCATGGCGATGGCCGTGAACACCTGGGCTTTCTGCCCCTTCGCCTCCAGGGCGGAGGAGAGGGCCAGCGAGTTGATGACGGTGGCCAGCATTCCCATCTGGTCACCTTTCACGCGGTCGAAGCCCTTGGCTGCGCCCTGCATCCCGCGGAAGATGTTGCCCCCGCCGATGACGATGGCCACCTGCACACCTGTCTCCACCACGGCCTTTATCTGGGCCGCGTATTCATCCAGGCGTATGGGATCGATGCCGTAATGCTGGGCACCCATCAGTGACTCGCCGCTGAGCTTCAGCAGCACTCTCTTATATTTTGCTCGCATGTCGTTGTCGGTTTATGAAGTCGTTTTAACACATACCTATGTTTCGATTTCACAAATTTACACCAAATATTTCAAATCCCAAAACATCCCCGCCAAAATCAACACCACAACAGTTGGGGTTATCCCAATTTTTCGTAACTTTGTATGTCTATAACGAATGCAACGATGATTATGAACGCAAAAAGAAATGAACCCGGGCTATTCGGGCAAGACCAC
Organism: uncultured Bacteroidales bacterium; assembly: GCA_958418815.1. GTDB lineage: Bacteria > Bacteroidota > Bacteroidia > Bacteroidales > Muribaculaceae > UBA7173. The sequence goes on from CATZGB010000010.1 coordinate 75,905, forward strand.
AATAATTCCAGCAGAGATTACAGCCAGGAATATTATTGGGGTAAAAACCAGTTCAACAGTTCATTCCCGGCATCATTGGTGGCATATATGAGCCATAAAGGAGTTATGCCGGTGTATCTTTGCACCGATAGCGAAAACAACGTTATACACAAGACCATAAGCGGCACGGATTTGTTTCGCATTGATCCTCTTTCTCAATACGCGTTCTACAACTTTGAGTCCAGCTTCTCGGCATACGACCGATTTTACACAGGCGAACGTGAAAAAATCGACCTGGTGATGCTCGACACCTCAACCCCTTCCAATTCCGCATTAATCGGATTGGAAATCAAGCTCACCGCGTTGCCCGACTCAACTACCAAGCATTTGTCTGAAGAGAAATACAGCTGCGAAATTGTGGTCAGACCGCCAACAATAAATTTCATCGCGTGCAGCATCTGCAATTGCTTCAACTCAAACGACGAGAAAGAGATTCTCCGAGAGATGCTAAGCATTGTGCCCAAAATCAATCATTGGGAAGAACCTGATGAAGTACTGCCTCATTACCAACTGATACTTAAGTCAATCCTGAATATCAGCACGTATCTTCAACGCAACCAGACTCCCCTTATAATCCAGCCGGTATGGAAAACACAAGGCGGCAAGTCCATACTGTCGGAAGACTGCCTTGACGTATTCGTGTGGAGCAACCTTGCGGTCATACAGATGTGCAACAGGAAAGACAGCTACAACAGCAAAAGAATCACCCGCCCAATGCGCGCCATCATATGGATTTACCTTATGCTGCTCGACTATGTGTCTGTCTACGGCCAATTTGACTACCGGCGTATTGTCAGACTACATTCATACAACATTGCCAATGACAAGGCGTATGCTTTAAGCGGGATACAGACATATGAGTTCCTCAACTGCGCAGAGCTGTCACATCCGAGAATATCCAAGAATGAAATAAAAAACATCATCCTCGGAGGAGGTCAGAACCTGCTCAGCCCTGAACGACGTTTTGACGCAGTAATTGTCAACAGCCCGGATTTGTTTGAGTGATGAAAGTAGTAGATTTATTCAGCGGCTGCGGAGGCCTTAGCTTAGGTTTTTCCCAGGCCGGAATGGAGGTGGTGGCCGCTTATGACAATTGGCCGGCTGCGGTATGGGTGTACACGATGAACTTTGACCATCCTGTTCACACAATTGACTTGTCTGACGAGACTGGGGCATCATCACATATCAGGCAATTCAATCCTGACATGATAATTGGGGGACCTCCATGCCAGGATTTCAGTAGCGCAGGCCTCCGAAACGAGGACAATGGCCGAGGAGACCTAACATTGTCATACGCCAGAATAATCTCCACTGTCAGGCCCAGATGGTTTGTTATGGAAAATGTCTCAACCATAACCAGGACTAACAAGTTGTCTCAGGCCAAAGAGATATTCAAAAATGCTGGATACGGAATGACCCAGGTCATATTGAACGCAGCATTGTGTGGAGTGCCGCAAAAGCGCAAACGTTTTTTCCTGATTGGCAAGCTTGGAGCGCCTGACGATTTCATATCACACACCTTGTCAGAACACCTGTCATCAAAAGAAATGACTCTGAAGGATTACTTCGGAGATAAAATCGATTTTGAATTTTACTACCGGCATCCCCGAAGTTATGCCAGACGCGGGATATTCAGCGTGAATGAGCCAAGCCCAACCATCCGCGGTGTCAACAGGCCATTGCCAGGTGGATACAAATTACATCCAAATGACCCTACAGATTCCCTTGACGGAATACGGCCTTTGACAACCAAAGAGAGAAGTATGATACAAACTTTTCCTGAGTCTTTCAATTTCATTGGCTCCAAAAGTGAAATCGAGCAGATGATTGGCAATGCTGTACCGGTAAACCTGGGTAAATTTGTGGCAACCGCAATACAGGAATACATCAAACAGCACCCCGAGGCGACATAAAGACAATTCATCGCGGGAACTTTATGGCAAACTCATCTGTTGTTTTGTCTACAAGACAGGTTTCTGCGCCGGCGGCCACAAATCCCGAAAGGAGAGAATCTTATTTAAGGATTTTTTGACAATTTTGTTAACGCCGTTACGGATTTTGCAGTAACTTTGCACATTGAAGATGACACGGGCCGCCGGTGCCTGACTCCGGCCGCCGGTCGACGTGTCGATAAACAACCTGAAAACAATGGACGAAAAAAACTTAGACCGCATCAGCTACGCGCTGGGCTTGAGCATGGGCAACAATTTCCGTGCATCCGGTATACAGCAACTCAATGTGGGCGACTTCGCCGACGGTGTCGCAGCCGTCTTCAACGGCAGCCAGCCCAAGATGACATATGACGAGGCCAAGGCCGAAATCCAGAAATTCTTCACCGCCATGGAGGCCGAGCAGAAGGCCCAGGCCGCTAAAATCGGCGAGGCCAACGAGGCCGAGGGAAAGGCGTTCCTTGAGAAGAACGGCGCCCGCGCTGAGGTGAAGACCACCCCCTCGGGCCTCCAGTATGAGGTGCTGCACGAGGGCAACGGCCAGTCGCCCGCGCCTGAAGACCAGGTGGAGGTACACTACACCGGCACCCTGCTCGACGGCACCAAGTTTGACTCGTCGGTTGACCGCGGCGTGCCCGCCACCTTCGGTGTCACCCAGGTGATTCCCGGATGGGTCGAGGCCCTTCAGCTTATGAAGGAGGGTGACAAATGGCGTCTCTTCATCCCCTCGCAGCTCGCTTATGGCCCCACCGGCACCCCCGGAGGCCCCATCGGCCCCAACCAGACCCTGCTCTTCGACGTGGAGCTTATCAAGGTCTACAAGAAATAACGCCGGGAGGACACTCCTATGAAACCTCTCTGCAAGACACTCATATCCTCGGTAATCGTCTCGGGAGCGCTCCTCTGCGCCCCCGGGGCGTTGGCGCAGGATGGCCAGGCCACTCCGGGCAAGGCCGACGTGAAGTTCACCCAGGCCGAGACCGACTCCATCAACCGGGCCTACGCCACAGTGATGGCCTCTTACCTCGGCCCTTACATAAAGGAGAACTTCCCCGCCGACTCGGTGGGCGCAGTGAAAGAGTTTGTCGACGGCATGCGCCACGCCTTCGAAATCCGCCACGAAGACCAGCCCTATTTTGCCGGGGTCAGGAGCGCGATGGCCAACTTCGACCGTTTCGACGCGATGACCGGAATGGGATTCCCTTTCACCCCGCAAAGCTACCTTGACGCGTTGCAGGCCGCCCTCGACGGCGACACATTCGGCATGGACCAAAAGTCGGCCGACAACTACCTCCACAAGGTGATGGACCGCATGTATCCGGCCCCGGAAGCCCCGTCGGCCGAGTCACAGCAGGCTTTCCTCGACGCAAACAAGGCTCGCGAGGGGGTCATCGAGACCCCGTCGGGGCTGCTTTTCGAGGTAATCACCGAGGGTGAGGGTGACACCCCCGGCCCGACCGACACGGCACGCGTGACATACACCGGCGCGCTGGCCGACGGCACCATCTTCGACTCCACCGAGAAGCCCATCGACCTGCCGGTCAGCGGAGTGGTCAAAGGGTTCTCCGAGGGGCTGCAGATGATGAAGCCGGGAGGCACTTACAGGCTTTTCATCCCGGCGTCGCTGGGCTATGGGGAGAGCGGGGCAGGAGGCGTGATTCCCCAGGGAGCCGCACTCGACTTCACCGTCACCCTGCTCGACATCGTCAAATAACCAGAGAATAATAATCCAATATAAATCAATTACAAGACAACGTGATGAGAAAACTTTTAATTTCTCTCGGAGTGGCCGCCCTCGCTGCCGGCTCACTCACCTCCTGCGGCGACAAGGGTTCGTCGTCGGCATCAAGTGAGGACAAGGCTTTCGCCGACACCCTCGCAACCACCCTCGGCGAATTCGCCGGTGCCCAGCAGCAGTCTACTTTCACCCGCATGAAGGGCTCGATGAGCGAAGAGGAGCTCGCCAAGTTCAAGAAGGATGACTTCCTCGCAGGCCTCCGTTCCGTGCTGGAGTCAGACACCTCGCGCGTGGCATACTACCAGGGTGTGCAGACCGGCCTCCAGCTTCTCCAGCCCATCATGGCCGTATCTCAGAACTATGGCTATCCCGTCGACCCCAAGGTTGTCTACAAGGCTTTCAAGGAGGTATATGAGAAAGACTCTCTGGCAAGCGCCGATACCTATTACGCAGCTTACCAGGAAGCATACCAGAAGCTCCAGGAGCGCGCCCGCGAAATCGAGAAGAAGCGCATCGCCGAGTCTGACGACAACAAGAAGAACATCGAGGCCGGCAATGAATATGCCGAAAAGGCCCTGAAAGAGGGTTACACCAAGGCTCCCAGCGGCATCGTCTACAAAATCGAGAACGCCGGAACCGGCGCGAAAGTGCAGCCCACCGACAAGGTATCCATCTTCTACAAGGGCAAGAAAGTAGACGGCACCGTGTTCGACGAGACCAAGGATGCCCCATACACCGCATCTGCGTCGGCATTCATCCCCGGCTTCAACGAGGCTCTGACAATGCTCGCCAAGGGTGGCAAGATGACCGTCATCATCCCCGGCGACCTCGCCTACGGACTTGAGGGCGCAGGCAACCTCATCGGCCCGAACGAGACCCTCGTGTTCGACATCGAGGTGTCTGACATCCAGGCCGGCTCGCTGAAATAAGCGTCGCCCCTGACAAGACGAAAACACGGCAGTCCCGCACTCGGAGTCACACTCCGCCTGCGGGACTGTTGTTTATTGGCGTGGGGAATCTCCATGTGAAGTATTACAGGAATCACCAAGGCAACAGGCTCCCCAGTCCATCCAAGAAATGCCTTACATGAACTATATCCCGAATCCGTAGGATTCATTAACCATTAGCCGGGGGTTGGCGGCCGACAGGCCGATAACCCCCGGTGAATACGCCAGGCGTGAGATTCTGAAAGAATCTTTTATAGATGTTGATTTAAATGTGGTTGTCTATATAAAAGATTCTTTCAGAATCTCACGCCAGATGTCAGCAACCCCGGGTTTCCGCTTGGTCGCCCGCAAGGGACTCCCGCGCGCCAACCCGGGGCTAATAGTTAACGTGAGTTCGATATAAGGAATCAGAACAAAGTTAGCTGGTTATCTGTCACAA
>CATZGB010000011.1 GCA_958418815.1 uncultured Bacteroidales bacterium
AAGCTAATGCCGACTTGAAAATCTATAATCAAGTCGGCTTTTTTCGGACGGATACTGTAATGCATCGCATCAGTGCATTCTTTTGAGTAGATTATATGAAGGCACAATGCCAAGTTCTCCCGCTTTCGACAGGTTAGAGGCCCCCTCAACCCGGTTGCCCAACTGGAAATAGACATAAGCCAGATTGTAATAAGCCTCACCCATGTCAGGTTTTAGTTCCAGAGCCTTGCGGTAAGCCGCGATGGCCGAGGTGAGGTCGCCAAGCTCCACAAGCGCGTTGGCCTTGTCATAATGGGCGAACGCGAGACGTGGCGACAATTCCACCGCACGGTCAAAATCAGAAATCACATTGCGAAGTTCCATCTTGACATCCGGCCCCTGCGTCGCGCCGGCGTTCATGCCTGATGTCGCGCCGCCAGGCTGGTATCCGCCGCCCGACATCAACATATCATGGCGGGCCACCCCGCGCATGAAATACGCGAGCGCGAAGTCGGGCGTGAGCGCAATCGCCTTGTCAAGGTCGGCGATAGCCGCCGGATAATTACGCAAGGTCACATAATCCATCGCCCTGCCAAAGAAATCAATCGCCCTTGGCTCATTGGAGGCCATATACCTGTTATAATTCTCCACCGACTGGAAATGCCGGTCAAGCAGCTGTTCGTCGGCGGGGGTAAGCCCACGGTTGCCCACCATCAACAAGAAGGGCAGCATACGCGTAGCGTTCAGGTCATCGACCTCCTTGATATAACTTCTGGCATCAGTGGCTGTATTGGCCGATGATGAGTAATACCCCAATGCGAACATCGGCTCGAGGGATATTCTCCGGTCACGGTCTTGCACCTTGCCCCGTATTCCCTGGTTAAGAAAATCCTGTTGCAGGTCGACATCGCTGTCCATTGTCCGCAGGGCAGTGAACCGCCGGGCGACAGATTCAGCAGACAACTCCTCCTCGCGGCCTCCAGTCCTCCCGTCAACCGAATCTCGGACATTCCCTGCGCCAGCGACATCATTCCCCTCCACGGCTGTCCCTCCCGGGGGCAATGCCTTGGCCATAGCCAGCGCACGCTTGTAATCAGTCTCGGCGGCCGACATCTTCCCTTGGCTGCGGTAGATGTCAGAGCGCATATAAAGGGCCTCCGGCAGTTCGGGGAAACGCTCAATCAGCCTGTTGACATCCTCAAGCGCCTTGGGGTAGTTGCGGGTCTCGCTGTAAAGCAACACCCTGTTGTACAACGCCCGGTAATCCTCCGGATCAAGTTCAAGCACCCGCGAGAAATCAGCGATAGCGCGGTCATTGTCGCGGCTCTCCATCCTGAGCAATCCCCGGTTGTATATCGCGGCGGAATTCAGCGGATCGAGCTGGATGGCATAATCATAATCGGCCATTGCACCGAAATAATCGTCACGGTTGTATCTCAGGAACGCACGGTTGACATACAGGTTCCCCTCCTTGGGTTCCAGACGTATCGCCTCGGAAATATCCTGCTCCGCACTCTCGTAACCAGCAGGTGAAGACATCTCCAACGAGGCCCTTATGACATAGGCATAAGCGAGTTTTGCCGAAATCCCGAGAGCGCGGTCAAGGTCGGCCATAGCCCCGACAGTATCAGTTTGCTCGGCTTTCAGGCGCGCACGCGCCACATAAGCGTTGGCATATCCGGGATGAGTCTCAAGCAATCCGTCAAACACCACCATCGCGCTGTCGGCCTTGCCAAGTTGCTGCAAAGCCAGGGCCTTGTTGAACAAGAGATTGCGATTGTTTGGCAACAGAGAGGAGGCATGGTCGTAGTCCTCTACCGCTTCCTGGTATTGTCCCATGTTCTGCCGCGCCACACCCCTGACCTCATAAGCCTCCGGGATGAACGGGTTTCGGCTGATGGCCTCTGACGCATCCGTCTCAGCTCCCCGGTAATCCTCCAGGTTCAACTTGGCGATGGCCCTAAGGAAATAAGGCTGCGCGAGATAAGGCTTGGCAGCTATGGCCCGGTTGAAATACTGTATCGACAGTATATAGTCGTCAAAGTAGAGCGCGTTCTGCCCCACTTTGACAATCTGCTCGGCATTGATCTGCGCGACGGCCTGGACCATCCCGGCCAACGCCACCATCACCGACAAAACATATAGTCTGATTTTTTGTTTCATAAGCAACGGAAGAGACATCTCCCTTTTTCCATCCACAAATTTACGAAATCCCGCCAATATTCCTTATATTTGCAGGTAAATAAATCACAATGCCAGCCAACGCCGGCAAAAAAGATTCCAACATGACAGAACTCCAGGGACAATGGCAGACATATCCCGCCGAAAGCACTGAGAACGACCGCACGATTATCGTAACAGTCAGGACTGACATCGAAAAATTCCGGGAAAACCCACGCTTCCTCTACAGGATGACAATCGCGTGGCCATACCAGGGAGGTACCGACGGTATGCCCGACGAGCCTACCTCCGAACTGATGGAGCAGGCCACAGACCTGCTCGCCGAGACATTCCGTAAAGACCCCGTGGCCGTGCTGACCGAAATCTCAACCGGCGACGACCGCCGCGAATGGGTGTTCCAGACCCAGAGCCTCGGCATCTTCAACAAGAAGATAAACCAGGCCCTGCAGTCGCTTCCCCTTCTTCCTCTGGAATTTGAGGCAGAGGAAGACCCTGAATGGGAACTTTACACCGAGGGGTTGCCAGAAATCTGACCACGCCCACAACGTGGTATCATTCTTTGTGGTATCATTCTTTGATGACACCTGCGAGCGACGCGGCGCAACGGTCGCCGTCAATGGCTGCGGAGACTATACCGCCGGCATATCCCGCGCCCTCTCCGCATGGATAGAGACCGTCGATTTCAATATGGGTCAGCTTTTCAGAATCACGCGGAATCCTCACCGGGGAGGAGGTGCGCGTCTCCGCACCAATCACAGCCGCCTCGCGGGTGAGATAGCCTCTTGATTTTCTGCCGAACTCACGGAATCCTTCCCTGAGACGGTCGGCGACAAATCCGGGCAAAAGCTTGTCGAGACGCGCCGGATGTATACCCGGCGCATAAGAGGTCGACGGCAAGGATGTCGAGTCCCGACCTTCGACGAAGTCAGTCAGCCGCTGGGCGGGCGCGTTTTGGGTGCCTCCCGCATCCTCTGAAAACCGTGCCTCTATATCTTCCTGGAATTTCATCACCTTCAGGTTGCCGTAATCATCATACTCAGACAGGTCTTCAGGCAACACCTCGACCACCATACCGGAATTGGCCCACTTTGTGCCACGCGACGCCGGAGACATCCCGTTTACCACAAGTTGCCCAGGAGCAGTGGCCGCCGGGATAATGAATCCTCCGGGGCACATGCAGAACGAATACACGCCCCGCCCGCCGACACGGGTAAGCATGGAATATTCAGCCGGAGGCAGAAACTTGCCTCTCCCTTTCGGACTGTGATACTGTATGCGGTCAATGAGTTCCTGTGGATGCTCCACTCTCACCCCGACTGCGATACCTTTCGGTTCGATTTTTATCTTGTCCTCCTCAAGACGACGGTAGACATCGCGGGCAGAATGCCCAGTGGCCAGAATCACCGGGCCATTGATTTCCTCGCCTGAGGCGGTCACCACCCCTTTTACGCGTCCAGCCTCGATGACCAGCCTCTCCACACGGGTCTGGAACCTCACCTCTCCCCCACATTTTATAATTCTCTCCCTGATGCCCCTTATCACCTGCGGGAGCCGGTCTGTACCTATGTGGGGATGCGCGTCGACAAGGATATCCTCCTTCGCCCCGTGCTGCACCAGGACATTGAGGATTTTCTCCACCGGGCCTCTTTTCTTGCTTCGTGTGTAAAGTTTGCCGTCGGAATACGCTCCGGCGCCCCCCTCCCCGAAACAATAGTTTGAATCAGGATCAACCACATTCTCACGCGACAGGCGCGCCATGTCCTTGCTCCTGTCCTCCACCGATTTGCCCCTTTCGAGCAAAATCGGCCTTACCCCCTCCTCTATCAGGCGCAAGGAAGCGAACAGTCCGGCCGGTCCGGCCCCGACCACTATTGCTGATGGCGCGTCGGCAGGCAATTCGCGATACTCTACCGGCGACAGAATTGAATCGTCAGGTCGCGGCTCACTGTCAAGAAACACATCCACCGTCAGATTGACCATCACCCGCCTTTGACGGGCGTCAATTGACCTCTTTACAATCCTTAGTTCCTTTATGCGGTTGATATCCACACCCATACGGGTGGAGACATCGGCCAAAAGGCGTAAACGGGTACCGGCAGTTTCCGGATCAACCCTCAACTGAAGTGTTGTCTTCGACATTGGTTTATTTTGAAGATATTGGACTGTTTTCAACCCTGCGGGCAGCGATTTCCTTCTTGTGGCGATGAACCACAAACAACAGTGTGGCAACCGCCACTATGAACGCCAACAGATCTGAGCCACACATTGAGGCCCACACCCCCTTGATGCCCCATATCCTTGGGAACACCCACAGGAAAGGCAGCAGGAAAATCAGCTGACGCGTGAGCGACAGGAATATCGAGATGGCTGGCTTGCCAATCGACTGGAAATAATTCTGTATCACAATCTGGCAACCCACCACGGGATAAAACATGAAATAAATCCTGAATCCGTTGTTGGCGATTTCGATAAGCCGCGCGTCAGTGGTGAACATACGGCTGATGGTGTCAGGGAAACATTCCGTGACGACACAGCCTATGACCGTGATGCCGACACCTATCATGATACCACGGCGCAGTGTCTTCTGCACCCTGTCCCACTGGTTAGCGCCATAATTGAATCCGAGAATCGGCTGCATTCCCTGGGTCACGCCAAACACCACCATCACGAAAAACATAGTCGTGCGGTTAAGTATGCCGTATGCCCCTACGGCGAGATTGCCGTCCGCACCGCCATAATCAAGCAATGCCTTGTTGAGGAAGACCACTACCACGCAGGCAGTGACATTCATCAGAAACGGCGACAGGCCAATCGAATATATCCGTTTGATTATTGATGGAGTGAACCATCGGTTTGAACGTTTGAAATGCACAAAACTGCTTTTGGAGCAGAAGTGTATGGTCACCCACACAAATGCGGTGAACTGGCCGCACACCGAGGCAAACGCTGCCCCGGCTATCCCCCAGTCAAGCACATATATGAAGAGGGGGCACAGTATGATGTTCACCCCCACCGAAAGCAAAGCCGAGATCATGGCTTTCTTGGGATAGCCTGTCGCCCTCATAAGGTTGTTAAGGCCAATGAAGACATAAGTTATGGGGGTGCCGTAAAGTATGACCCTCATAAATTCCCGCGCATAAGGGATGGTCTCTGGTGTCGCTCCGAAGAGTACCAGTATATGGTCGAGAAACAGCAGGCTAAGTCCGCCGAACACTGCCGAATGAATGAGACACAAGACCAGCACATTGTTGATCACATCAGTGGCCCTTGAAACATTCTTCTGACCAAGGAAAATCGAACTGATTGTGGCTCCTCCGACCGCGATTAGCGTACAGAATGCCACCAACAGATTCATCAGCGGGAAAGTGATCGCAAGCCCGGCAATGGCCATAGGGCCTACACCGCGACCGATAAAGATGCTGTCGATGATATTGTACAGCGACATCGCCACCGACGCAATGATGGCCGGAACGGAATACTCCAACAGCAGTTTGCCAATCGGAAGCGTCCCGAGCGACATCGGATTCTTTGCCGAAATCTCTTTTTGCGTATCTTGACTCACTTAATTAAACACAGTTTAAAATTCATACATCCTCCCGATGTGTATAACCCTGCGACTACCTGAAAAGTTTCCGCTCAGTTTGACTTATTCAGAGGATTGTTGCTAACTTTGCATCCGAAACGAAAATCAGACAGAAATTCATGAAATACAAGGCAGCTTTGTTTGACCTCGACGGCGTGCTCATCGACAGCGAGACGCTATACACAGGTTTCTGGGAGAAGGTGGGCAAATCTCACCATCTCCCCTCCCCGACTTTCGCATATGATATCAAGGGCACTACCCTCAACGACATATTGACTACATATTTCCCGGAACCCGAGGTGAGGGCCGACGTGGACAGGATGCTCCACGAATTCGAGAATGAAATCGTCTACCCGGTGTTCCCCGGCGCGCTTGAGTTTGTCGACACCCTCCGCGAGGCCGGCATGAAAACCGTCATCGTCACAAGCAGCGACGACAAGAAAATGGAGTTCCTTTTCGCCCAGCATCCTGGTTTCAAAAGCCATTTCGATGCAATCGTTACCGCCGCAGACGTGACGAAATCAAAACCCGACCCGGAGCCTTACATCACAGGCGCGGCCAAGGTCGGCTGTGATGCGTCAGAATGTATCGTGTTTGAAGACTCGTTCCAGGGCCTTGAGGCCGGCCGACGCGCAGGAAGCCGTGTCATCGCGCTCGCGACCACCAATCCCGCGGCTTCCCTCCAGGGGAAAGCCGACAGGATAGTGAATTCGCTTGCCGAACTTGCCGATGATATCAGCAGGCTTTGAACGACATGTCAAGCCCCTTGACCGAGTGTGTGAGCGCTCCCACTGAGATGAAGTCCACCCCGGCTTCGCCATAGGCGCGCAAGGTGTCAAGGGTGATGCCACCCGAAGACTCCACCTCTGTGCGGCCATTGATGAGCTTGACAGCCTCGGCAGTACGTTCGGGAGTGAAATTATCAAGCATGATACGGTCTACACCCGCCTCAAGGGCCTGTTGGATTTCCTCGGTGTTGCGAGTCTCGACCTCGATTTTAAGGTCTTTTCCATTGGCCTTCATCCACTCCTTGGCCGCGCTTACGGCCTGAGGAATGCCTCCGGCAAAGTCGACATGGTTGTCTTTTATGAGTATCATGTCATAAAGCCCCATGCGGTGGTTGCCTCCGCCCCCGATTTTCACAGCCTCCTTTTCAAGGACGCGCAGACCAGGAGTGGTCTTTCGGGTATCAATCACCTTGGCCTTCAGCCCTTCAAGGCGATCCTGATAACGGGCGGTCTGGGTGGCGATACCGCTCATACGCTGCATGATGTTCAGCATAAGACGCTCGGTCTGTAGCAATGACCTGACACTGCCTTCCACCTTGAAGGCGATGTCGCCCGGTTTCACCCGGCTGCCGTCATTTATGTAGACCGTCATCTTGAGGGACGGGTCGAATTTCTCAAACACCTTGCGGGCAATATCGACCCCGGCGAGAATCCCTTCCTCCTTGACAAGCAGATGCTGCGCACCTTGTTCGTCGGCAGGGATAGTTGAGAGGGTCGTGGCGTCGCCGTCGCCCACATCCTCGGCAAACGCGAGGGTAAGCAGGTCGTCTATAAGTTCTTCGCGAGTTTTCATATGTGATATGGTGATTTTTTCCATTGCAAAATTACTAATTAAACCCCAACTTAACAAACAATCATGAAAATAACCCTGATGGTGGTCGGGAAGACCGGCTCGGCCAACCTGCGCGCGGGAATCGAGGAATACAGCCGTCGCATCAACCGCTACATCCCGTTTGAAATCCTCGAATTGCCTGATGTCAAGACCTCACGCAAACTCACCGAGGAGAAACAAAAGGAATCCGAGGGGGAAATGATGCTGTCACGCATACAGCCTGGCGACACCGTGGTGCTGCTCGACGAGCGCGGACGTGAGATGACATCACGCGAATTTTCGACGTATCTGGAAAAGAAGACCCTCACTGTCCCCCGGCAGCTTTGGTTTGTCGTCGGCGGGCCCTACGGATTCTCGCCGGCCGTGTATGCCCGCGCCAACGAGAAGCTGTCACTTTCGAAAATGACATTCCCCCACGAGATGGTGAGGCTGTTCTTCACCGAACAGCTCTACCGCGCAATGACCATACAGCGCAACGAGCCATACCATCACGACTGACCTCTCGCCGGCCTCATTTATGCCAGAATCGGGGTGTCAGTATGACCAGCACGGTGAATATCTCCAGACGGCCGGTCAGCATCAGGAACGACAACACCCATTTGCCGGCGTCGGAAATCTGGGCATATGCCCCGCCGTTCTGAGATATGGCGGCATCAAGGCCTGAGTTGCTCACACAGGCGAACGCCGAGAAATACGCGTCGCTCAACGAGGCCCCGCAGACCGTCAGCAATGCCCCTCCGACAATTATCACGCCTACATAGAGGCTAAGGAAGACCATCACCTTGTTGATGATTTCAACGGGAGCCGCGCTGCGGTTGACATCAACCGAAAGGATGTGGTTGGGGTAGATACACCGGTATAGCTCGTTGCGGGAGTTTTTCCAAAGCAGAACCACCCGGTCGAGTTTCGCACCGCCGGATGTGGAACCGGCGCAAGCCCCGACAAACATCATTATGATGACCGCCCCGAGCAGAAACGAGCCCCATCCGTCGAAATCGGCCACTGTGTAACCGGTCGATGACAACGTAGACACAATCTGAAACAAGGGGTCAATCGTAAGCGAGCCTACCGTGTTTGGGACTTCCGGGTTGATGAATATGGCAATATCGAAGATGACAAACATCACCACTATCACCCACACATAAAGCTTGAAGACCTCATTGCTCCACACCGCGCGGAACTGGCCGGTCGACGCGCGGAATATCAGCGCGAAATTCACTCCTCCGATAAACATAAAGACAGTGGTCACCACCTTCACATACAGCGAATCCCAAGCCTGCAACGACTCGGCGCGGGTCGAGAATCCGCCGGTCGACATAGTGGATAGTGAATGACAAAGACTGTCAAACGCGTCCATAGGGCCCAACCAATAAAGCACTCCGAGCAATATGGTAAGCAACAGGTAAACCAGCCAAAGCCTCTTGGCTGTGGCGCTGACCCTCGGACGCAACTTCTCATGGGTGATGCCGGTAACCTCGGCATTGAACATCTGCATTCCTCCCGAAGAATTCAGCATCGGCAGCACCGCGAGCGTGAAGAGTATTATACCCATACCCCCGATCCATTGCATCAGCGAACGCCACAGATGTATGCCGTGGCCGATGATTTCGGTGTCGAGCATAGTCGTGGCCCCGGTGGTTGTGAAGCCCGACATAGCCTCGAAAAACGCGTCGGAAAAATTCAGCGGAGAGTCACACATCATGAACGGTATCATCCCGAAGAGCGAGAAGACCACCCACACAAGCGCGGTCAGCAGAAATCCCTCGCGCTTGCCCATGTCGAACCGGGCCGGCCTGACACAAGCTGTCGCAAGGATTCCCACAGCCAGAGTCACGGCCATGGCGCAGAGAAACGGCATACAGTCCTCTTTGTAGACAATGGTCGTGAGCAGAGGCAGCAGCATGAAAGCCCCCTCTATGAGCAGTAGCCAGCCCACCACCCGCAGGAGCATTTTCCAGTTAACTATCGCTTCTTTACGTGCCATCTGCCTACGCGCTTCAAGGTCAGCCAAACAGTTTCTCTATCTTGTGTATCGAGCCTGACAGGCAGAACACCAGCACATGGTCGCCGGGCTGGATGACCGTGCGGCCTGTGACCAGCATCCCCTTGCCGTCACGTATCAGTCCGGCAAGGGTCATCTCGCGCGACAGTTTAAGGTCCATAACCGGGCCGCGCGTTATCTTCGACCCGGGCCGCGCCTCAAGTTCGGCGACCTCGGCATCGGCCAGGGCCATGAACTTCGCGCTCGATTCGTCGGCGTCAAGCAGCAACTGGAAAATCTTGCTCGAAGCGAGAAGTTTCTTGTTGATGACGGTGCCGATGTTGAGCCCCTCCGCCTCGGATATGAACTGGATGTTTTCCACCTCGGCCACAGTCTTGTCAACGCCAAACTCCTTGGCCGTCAGACACGCCAATATGTTGGTCTCGGAGAACTCGGTCAGGGCGACAAACGCGTCCATCCCTGAAATCCCCTCCTCCCTGAGGATGTCATTGTTGCGGGCGTCTCCATGGATGATTTTCACCTTGCAGCCCGAACACCTCTCGGGCAACCGGCGGCAAAGGGCCATGTCGCTCTCCATTATCGTCAGGTCAAACTTCTCTGACGCGAGATGGGCGAGCCTTACAGCGATGCGTCCGCCCCCCATTATCATCACGTTCCTGACCTTGAAGTCTTTTTTGCCGCAGATGTCTCGTATCTCGTCGACATACGCGCGGGTAGTGGTGAAATAGATTATGTCGCCAGCCTTGATGGCATCATCGCCTCGGGGGATGATTGTCTCATGGCGCCGTTTGATGGCCGAGACATGGTAATTGTGCTGCGAGAAAGTCAGGTCACGCAACATCTTGCCTACAAGCTGGGCATTCTCGTTTACCCTGACTCCCACCAGTATCAGTTCGCCGTCGTGAAGCTCAAACCAGTTTCTTGCCCACGGTCGGCGCAAAGCCTGGCATATCTCCTGTGCGGCAAGATATTCGGGGTAAATCAGATGATCCACTCCTACGGCAGAGAAAAAACCTCTGTTCTGCGGATTGAGATATTCATAATTGTCGATGCGTCCGACAGTCTTCCTCGCCCCGAGGCTCTTGGCTATGCCACATGCGATGAGGTTGGTGTTCTCATATGGGGTGACGGCGATGAACAGGTCACAGTCGCTCCCCACACCAGCTCTGCGCTGGTCATTGAACGACGTGGGCGAACCGCCCACGGTCATGAGGTTGTAGTTGCTGTCAAGGCGGTTGAGTTTCTCCTTGTCGCGGTCAAGGACAATTATGTCCTGTTCCTCCCGCGACAGCAGCTTGGCCAGATGCGAGCCCACTTCTCCGGCTCCGGCGATGACGATTTTCATCTGTTGACCCCAATGATGTTTGTCCGGCAGACAGCCATGGCCGACGCGGCGATTGACTCGGCATCCATCCCACACAGCTTGCGCAGCTCGGCTACTGTGCCTTGGGCGACAAACCGGTCAGGAACTCCTATTTTCCTCACGGTGACATTCTGGTATCCCTCCTGCTGCAGGAATTCCGCCACAGCCGAACCAAGGCCACCGATGGTAGTTCCATCCTCCACGGTGACAATGGCACCTCCCTTGTCGGCGGCCTTTTTCAGGAGGTCGCGGTCAATCGGTTTTATGAAAGTCATATCGTAATGACCGGCAGAAATCCCATCCTTGCCAAGTATGGCGATTGCCTTCGATACCTCCGACGCAATCGGTCCGGTGGAGATGAAAGTCACGTCGTCACCTTCGGCAAGGACTTCGCCACGGCCGATTTCAAGCTTGCGCGCGACGCGGTCAGTCTCAGGCGTCTCCCCTCCTCCTCGCGGATACCTTATTGCCATCGGCCCGTCATAGACCGAAGCGGTAAGCAGCAGGTCGCGCAGAGTGTCGCCATCGCGGGGCGACGCGATGACCAGTGAGGGCACCGGACGCAGGTATGCGATGTCGAAAAGCCCATGGTGGGTAACGCCATCCTCCCCGACCAGCCCGGCGCGGTCGATGCAGAAGGTCACCGGCAGGCGCTGGATGGCCACATCATGGATAATCTGGTCATAAGAACGCTGGAGGAAAGAGGAATATATTGCCACGAATGGCCTGAGCCCCTCCTTGGCAAGGCCGCCGGCGAATGTGACTGCATGCCCTTCGGAGATTCCCACATCAAACACACGCCTGGGCATCTCTTTTTGCATTATGCTGATGGATGTCCCCGAGGGCATAGCGGCGGTGATGCCGATAATCGCCTTGTTGTCGCGGGCGAGCTGAAGCAGTGTGCTGCCGAAAATCTCCTGGAACTTGCGGGGCTTCATAGGCATGGCGCCAGGAAGCGAGCCTGCTGTCTCACGGGGCTTGTCCTCGGCCCTCTCCCCTGTCTCGGGATTGAACTTGCCTGGCGCATGCCAAACCGCCGGGTCACGCTCGGCAGGGGCGTAACCTTTCCCCTTCACGGTCTTGACATGCAGAATCTTCGGGCCCGTCATGTCCTTTATGTCGTCAAGGGTCTTTATCAAGCCGGCAACGTCATGGCCGTCCACCGGTCCGAAATATCTGATGTTGAGACCCTCGAATATGTTTTGTTCATGGGAGAGGAACGCTTTGAGCGAGTTGTTCAGCCTCAGTATCGACCCCTTGCGCTTCTCAGACACAACCCCCATCTTCTTCAGGAGTTTGTACAGCTTGTAGCGCAGGTTGTTGTATCGCTTGGAGGTGGTCACCTGCGCGAGGTAGCTGTGCAATGCCCCGACATTCGCGTCAATCGACATATCGTTGTCGTTGAGTATTATCAGGAGGTTGTTGGGGGTATTGGCAGCATTGTTGAGCCCCTCAAACGCAAGGCCGCCTGATATCGAAGCGTCGCCAATCACCGCCACCACCTTCCGCGGCGGCTGCTCGGAGTTAAGCTCCGTGGCCACAGCCATACCCAAAGCTGCCGAGATGGAGTTTGAGGCATGTCCGGCCATAAAAGTGTCATACTCGCTTTCGTCGGGATTCGGAAAACCGCTCAACCCGTTGAGACAGCGGTTGGTGGCAAACTGGTCGCGCCGGCCGGTAAGCAGCTTGTGGCCGTAAGCCTGATGGCCCACATCCCACACGATGCGGTCATACGGCGTATTGAACACATAATGCAAGGCGACCGTCAGCTCCACCGCACCCATGCTCGACGCGAAATGCCCGGGGTTGGATGACAGGGAATCAATGAGAAAACGGCGGATCTCACCGCAAAGGCCCGGCAGGGCCTCCACCGCGAGCTTGCGCAAATCGGCAGGTGAATCAATATGGCTCAGTATGGGGCAAGAATTGCTGTCGACTGGTTTATCGCTGCTTGTCATTCCTGATGTATTTCTTGTAGAGAGGGACAAAGACGATTATGCCGGAGGCTATTATGGGGAATACCGTCATAAGGTTGACCGCAGTCCCTTCGGCGATCATACGGGCAATCAAGACACCACATGCGCCCGCCCATATCAGCCCGATTACCAGAAACCTGAGGACTACTGACATTTTCATCTATGTTCTCCTTTCTTTTTCGTTCACTTTATCTTGCAAAGTTAGCGATTTTCCCGGATTGCTCCAAATCAAAAAGCAGGCCCGGCACTTACGTCATCATAGCGCCGGGCCTGTTTTATCCATATTGCATTATGCCATATGCAGGGCTTATTTCTTGGGAATCGGAGGGATGTCAGCCGGTGGCTCCGTCTGCTTGCCCTCGTCGGAAGTCTTCGGAGACGGCTCCCCTACGGGACTCTTGTCTGGCTCTGACACTTCGGTGGCTTCCACATCTTCTACCGATGCCGCATTCGCATCATTGGCCGCGGAGGCATCAGCTACCTTCTGTTTCTCCTCCTGACGGGCTTTCTCGGCAGCTTGCTGGGCCGCGAGAATCTCGTCGGTGCGCGAAGCCCATTTGCGTTTGCCGAAGATTTTCTCGACATCCTCGGTGAATATCACCTCACGGGTGAACAGCACATCCGCCAGCTTGTTGTGGCCCGCGGCCTGCTCGCGCAGAATCTGCTTGGCTCGCTCATATTGCTCGTTGATGATGCGCGACACCTCCTCGTCGATTTCCTTGGCCCGCTGGTCGCTGTAAGGCTTGGAGAAACCGTAAGCCTGGCCGGTGGAATCGTAATATGAGAGATTGGGCAGGTTTTTCGACATACCGTAATAAACGACCATCGCGTATGCCTGCTTGGTGACACGCTCCAGGTCATTGGCGGCTCCGGTAGAGATATGGCCCAGGAACAGCTCTTCTGCCGCACGGCCTGCGAGTGTGGCACACATCTCGTCGAGTAGAGCCTGGGTCGGCGTGATCTGACGTTCCTCAGGGAGGTACCAGGCTGCGCCGAGGGCTTTCCCGCGCGGCACAATCGTGACCTTTATAAGAGGATTGGCATAGCGGAGATTCCAGGAGACGGTGGCATGTCCGGCCTCATGGCAGGCAATCGAGCGTTTCTCCTCCTCCGTGGTGATTTTGGAGCGCTTCTCAAGACCACCGATTATTCGGTCAACAGCCGCGATGAAATCTTCGCGCTGCACCACCTCCTTGTTGTGGCGGGCGGCGATCAGGGCGGCCTCGTTGCAGACATTAGCTATGTCAGCTCCTGAGAAGCCGGGGGTCTGGCGGGCCAGCAGGTCGACATCGACCGTGGCATCGGTCTTTATGCCTTTGAGGTGTACGTTGAATATCGCCACACGGTCGTTAAGCTCAGGCAGCTCCACATATATCTGACGGTCGAATCGTCCGGCACGCAGCAGGGCCTTGTCAAGGATGTCGGCGCGGTTGGTGGCGGCGAGGATGATCACGCCGCTGTTGGTCCCGAAACCGTCCATCTCGGTAAGCAGCTGGTTGAGGGTGTTTTCGCGCTCATCGTTGGCACCCATGTTGGGATTTTTCCCACGGGCACGGCCGACAGCGTCAATCTCATCTATGAAAACGATACAGGGAGCTTTCTCCTTGGCTTTCTGGAAAAGGTCTCGCACGCGGGATGCGCCGACACCCACAAACATCTCCACGAAATCCGAACCTGACATCGAGAAGAACGGCACATTGGCCTCTCCCGCCACAGCCTTGGCCAGCAGAGTCTTACCGGTTCCGGGAGGGCCCACGAGCAGCGCACCCTTGGGAATCTTGCCTCCAAGGTTGGTGTAACGCTGGGGGTTCTTAAGGAACTCCACGATTTCCTCGATTTCGGTCTTGGCCTCTGACAAGCCGGCCACATCGTTGAATGTCACTTTGACAGGGCCATCCTTGTCAAACATCTGGGCTTTGGACTTGCCCACATTGAAGACACCCCCGGGGCCACCACCATCGCGCGAATTCATCCGCTTCATGATGAAGAACCAAAATCCTATCAGCAGAAGAATCGGGCCGAAAGTCCATAGAAACGAGGTGACATCCGACCCCTCGTCATAGACCACCGGGCCGGTGTAAAGCCCCCGCTGCTTCCAGGCGTCGATTTTACGGGCGAACTCGTCAGTCGAAGGGAGCGTGGTGCGGATTCCTGCATCCACCCCATCCTTGTACTGGCTCTGGTGGAACACCTGGCGGGCCAGGGAGTCAGAAAGCTGCGCCTCGGCGACACCCTTCTTCTTGTCCACGGTGATTTTGGTAATTCCGTGGTTGCGGGCGTTTATGGAATCTGTGATGTAATTTTCAAATTCGGAGTAATTCACCTCTTTCGACACCGAATTGTCGTCGAGGTAGAACATAGCGCACAGGAACAGCACAATAACGGCATACATCCAGTACATGCTGAACTTTATCTGGGGCTTTTTCTTCGGGCTGCCCCCTTGTGGAGTCGGTGAAGCCATATGGTCAGTCGAGATCGGGTATTTCAGTTATAGGTGCGTCGGCCCACAGCTCCTCGAGGTTATAGAGCTGACGTGTCTCGCGGGTAAAGACATGCACCAGGGTGTCGCCATAGTCGATGACAATCCACTGGGCATTGCGGTATCCGTCGTAATTGTAGGGCTTTATGCCATAATTGTCAAGCAGATAGTCGCGCACGGAGTCAGCGATTGCGGCCACCTGTTGGCTGGAATTGCCCTGGCAGATGATGAACTCAGACACAGGAGCAGATTCTATTTCAGACAAATCAACGACCGCGATGGCGCGGCCCTTACGCTCCTGAATGCCTTCGATAATCATCGGACGGAGCGAGCTTATGTTGTTCTCTGTGGTAACGGTTGTTGTATTAGTCATCTAATAGTTGAAATGTTTGACGTGCAAAGTTAGCAAAAATATTGAAACGCTCCTGAAAAAAGCAGCGGTTCAACGACGGTTTATATTTAAATAACAAAAATCAGGCCAAAAAGTAAGCCAACAGGCCAAATAAATCTTTATAATGGTTAAAAAGAGGCGGATATACAGCATAGCCCGGATTGAGAGTCATTCATAACGCATTGTCTTTGCCGGGGAGATACGCGACACAAGCGACGCGGGCAACAACATCAGCAAGCCACCGAGGATGACAGCGCCTGCGTTCAACGCCAGGATATGCCACACATTGATTTCCACCGGGACATAAGCAAGAAAATACGCCTCAGGGTCAAGCGGCACCAGATGGAGATATTTCTGGAGCAGCAACAACCCCAGACCGATGACATCCCCTGCCAGGAGTCCAAGGCCCACCACCCGGCCGCCAAGCATTATGAATATCGTGCGGATCTGGCGGTCAGTGGCCCCGAGCGATTTCATCACCCCTATCATCCCTACCCTCTGGAGAATCAGGATGAACACACAGCTTATCAAGGTGAAACCGCTCACCAGGCTCATTATCACGAGTATCACCACCACATTCGTGTCAAGCAGCCCGAGCCAGTTGAAATACATCGCCCCGGTGTCAAACACGGTGGTCACATTCACGCCGGAGGTCAGAGCGCCCGACCGATAGCGTTTTGACAATTCTTCTTCAAGCCGCCCGGCGGCTGTGGCAATCTCGTCAGTGGCCAGACCCCGGATTTCCACCGCGTCGGCCTCATATTCCCCCATCTGGCGCAACTTCCTGAGCATGCCGAAATCGCCATAAGCGGTCAGGCGGTCATAATCGCTGAAATTGCTGGAATAGATGCCGCTCACAGTCAGTCGTCGCAGCTTCAAGGCCCCATCCACAAAGAAACACCCGTCTACCTTGTCGCCCACCGACAGGGATAGTTTTCCGGCAGTCACAGAGGAAACGACAATGTCGGTGGGGTCGCTGCCCAACTCCCCTTCAATGAGGTTCCCCTTCTCGAATGAGGAATCATGGCCATCCCCGTAGGCATACAGCACGACCCCGGCAAAGTTGCCTGATGTCTTCAATACCACAGGCTGCCTGACCGACATGGCCACAGTTCCTGAAGGGACGGCTTCATTGACCGCCTCACGCATCGCGGGAAGGAACTCCACAACATCCCCTTCTCCATCGACATACCTGCCGAGAGGGCCGATGGTCAGTTGCGACTCAAAGCCTGACACTTTATGGCGGATGGCGTCCTGGAACCCGACAACTACCGAGATGGAAATCATAAGCACTATCACGGCAAGGGCGACACCTCCCGCCGCGATGCCGACTGCCGGCGACTTACGCGCGCCATCTCCGGGCGCGAGCCGCAGCCGTCTCGCTATGAACATTTCTGTCTTCACGCGGCAAAGTTAACAAAAAAAAATCACCCGTGGAACCACCCTGAAACTAAACCTTACCTCCCCCCGGGAGCGTTGTATGGTAAACACCACCCGACTGTGTGAACCCAACCAGACGTGTTCAACTATATCCATATATTTTGTCTTTTCACTAAATTTCAGGGATAATGAAAATCAATCCGAAATTACATCTGAAGCTAAAGCTGAAATTCGCCCTCCTGATATTGCTGACAGGGATCGCGCTGACAGCATTGGCCCTTCCGGCTGTCGCCCAGGATGTCGACACGCTCAGGGTTGAGACTGACAACGAGCTTCTCGTCAAGTCAGCCCCCACCGGAATCAAGGTTGAGGAGAATAACCCGGATGAGGATTTCACTCCTCCCGAAGCCCCCGCGCTTAATGGAAACCCGATGGGGCTTGACACACTGTTCGCCATAACCGGGCGCCCACACACGATATATGGCCGTCCGGCATCCTGGACTTATTCCGAGCCATGGTGGCACGGCATGTGGATAAACACAGCCGTTTACGCGGGGGCATTCATCGGCACACTTTTTGTGCTGGAATGTCTTCCCGAGGATGCCACCGCGTGGAACCGCGCCGAACTTCGCCAGGATCCCTTCTGGAAACGCTGGTACCAGAATGTTTTCAAAAAGGGGCCGGAATGGGACCACGACAAATTCGTTTTCAATTATGTGCTACACCCATATGCCGGAGCCGCCTATTTCATGTCAGCCCGCACATGCGGCTTCAACTTCTGGCAGTCGTTTCTTTACAGCGCGTGCATATCGACAATCGGATGGGAGTTTGGCATCGAAGCCTGCATGGAACGTCCATCTTACCAAGACCTTTTCATCACTCCGGTGGTGGGCAGCCTTATGGGTGAGGGCTTCTACCGGCTCAAGCGACTGATAGTCGACCGCGACTATTATGTGCTTGGTTCCAGGGTCATCGGGCATATATGCGCGTTTTTCCTCGACCCGGTCAACGAGGTCGTGGGACTCCTGAGCCATCCGTCTGATTGCCGCACAATCGGCCCGGGATGCATCCAGTCGCAACCGCTCCTCATACCCTCTCCAGGAGCCTCGTCATCTCCCGCATTGGGTTTCACCATCTCAGCCTCTTTCTGACGGCAGCCACGGCAAGGCACAAAAACAGGACGACCTCAAGCGGATTCAATCCGTCTGGGGTCGTCCTGTTATAGGATGCCACATCAAAGGATGCGATGAAACTCCGAAAGACAGGTTTTGAGTTCTCGCAGTCCTTTGTAATCCGCCTGGCAGGGAATCCCGAAGGATTGGCTGCGTCCTCCCGGAGGAGGATGGGGCCCGCCATTGGAAAGCGAGGTTGTCTCGGCATTTCATTAAAATTTGATGAGTTTCCCAATCAACTTTGGTGTGGCAAATATCGTCATCAATGTATGCAATCAAGTCTTTTGCGCCTCCTGGATGAGGTTCTCCAACCTCGGGCGTTTGTTTTTATAACGCAAAATTAAGGCAATTCGTTTTAATATGCAAGAGACGGAGATGATTTTTTTCATCAATGGTGCAACCAATCGGTGATTTTCATCGTCAAAGTCAATGAATGCCACCAAAAACAGGAGGCTTTTCATCCATTATGATAAAACTTACAGACATCAACAAGACATATCCGGGCGCTGTGCCGCTCCATGTCCTCAAAGGCATCAACCTGCATGTGGAGCGTGGCGAGCTTGTATCCATCATGGGCGCATCCGGCTCAGGGAAATCGACACTGCTCAACATCCTCGGCATCCTTGACAACTATGATTCGGGAGAATACATCCTCGACGGCACATTGATAAAAGACTTGTCAGAAAACCGCTCTGCCGAATACCGCAACCGCATGATCGGGTTCGTGTTCCAGTCTTTCAATCTCATCAATTACAAAAATGCCGTGGAAAATGTGGCCCTGCCGCTGTTTTATCAAGGTGTGTCACGCCGCAAGCGCAATCTCCTCGCCATGGAGCAGCTCGAGAAAATGGGACTGGCTGACCGCGCCCACCATCTGCCGGGCGAGCTGTCGGGAGGTCAGAAACAGCGTGTGGCAATCGCCAGGGCCATGATCACAAACCCGTCAATCATCCTCGCCGACGAGCCGACAGGGGCGCTCGACTCCTCGACCTCGCGCGACGTGATGGCCCTTTTCCGCCAGCTCAACCGCCAGGAAGGGAAGACCATAGTGATTGTCACCCATGACCCCGGAGTCGGCCGACAGTGTGACCGAGTGATACGCATCTCTGACGGCCTCATAATTCCCGACGAATCAATCATCACAGACAATTGACAGCGACGTGTTTGACTTAGCCAACGAAATATTACAGACAATGCGCCACAACAAGCTCCGCACAGCTCTCACCGGCCTGTCGGTGGCGTGGGGCATATTTATGCTGATCACCCTGGTTAGCGCCGCCAACGCCATCATACGCTCTTTCGAGGAGAATATGATGAACAGCGACAACCAGAAGATTTCGGTGTGGGGCGGCGTGACCACCAAGCCCTACCGTGGATATCGCGAAGGGAGAAGCATAAATCTCAAAAACGACGACATCAACACCCTCAGCCGCGAGCAACGCGATGTGGTGGAAGAGGTGACCTCCGAACTCAACGGCAGGCAATCAGGCGTGTCGACTAACACCACATATGTCGAGGCCGGATTCACCGGTGTTTTCCCCTCTGCCCGCGACCTCAACCGGCTTGACATGGTTGACGGACGCTTCATCTCGCAGGCCGACCTCGACAACAAGGCCAAGGTGATGGTGCTTCCCAAGGAGTATGCCGAACAGCTTTTCCCGCCCGACGGGAAAAAGGCAGTAGGCCAGCGGGTCGACTGCATCGGCCTCTCGTTTCTGGTCGTGGGGGTCTACGAATCCAGGTTTCGCACCATATACA
The DNA here is from genome assembly GCA_958418815.1 of uncultured Bacteroidales bacterium. Lineage (GTDB taxonomy): Bacteria > Bacteroidota > Bacteroidia > Bacteroidales > Muribaculaceae > UBA7173. Next base: position 19,885 of record CATZGB010000011.1, read on the forward strand.
TACCTTACACCACGGCCCAGGTATTCGCGTCAGACAACACCGACCTCGACCAGATAGTCCTTCTGCTCAAAGGAGTGACCGAGGTCGAGCAGGCCGACAAAATTGAGAAAGATATCCGCCATACCCTCGCCTCGGCCCACGGTTTTGACCCTGACGACGAATCGGGTGTATGGATATGGAATGCCGTATCAAACGCCCTGACCGTTCAGGGCGGTATGAGCATCCTCAACATCGGGGTATGGATTCTGGGACTGCTGACACTGCTGAGCGGCATCATCGGCATAAGCAACATAATGTTTGTGTCGGTCAAGGAGCGTACCCATGAGATAGGCATCCGGCGCGCAATCGGGGCCAAACCTGTAAAGATACTGACACAGATTCTCACCGAATCGGTTGTCATAACCACCCTTTTCGGATATATCGGCATCGTGCTTGGGACTGTCCTGACCGAGGTGCTGGCCGCCAACATAGGGGACGGCATCATGGACTACGCCCATGTCGACCTCGGCATTGCCGCCCAAGTCACCGTGGTGCTGATTGTGGCCGGAGCGCTGGCAGGTCTCTTCCCGGCGTTGAGGGCCCTGAAGGTCAAACCGGTCGAAGCCCTGCGCGACGAATGAGAAATTTTCAACCATGACACGACAGTGAAGACACCATTTTTCGACATAGAGAACTGGAAGGAAATCGGCTCCACGCTGGCGCGCAACAAGACGCGCACCTTCCTCACAGCCTTTGGCATATTCTGGGGAGTGTTCATGCTCGCATGCCTCATGGGGGGCGCACGCGGAGCGGAAGACCTCCTGAGAAGAAACTTTGAAGGATTCTCCACCAACAGCGCCATACTGTTTCCCAACCGCACCACACTTCCCTATATGGGCCACGCCAAGGGACGACGCTGGCAGGCCGACCATACCGACATCGAGCGTCTGAGGCTGTTGCTCCCTGAATTGAAGACCGTCACCTCGCAGTCGGCCGAAGGCAACATCAGTTTTCGCAACGGTCGCCACAGCTTCTCCGGGCAAGTATGGGGGGTGGAAAAGGATTTCACCGATGTGATGCTCCCTGAAATCGAAAGCGGCCGCTTCATAAACGAGGCTGATGTGCTTTCCCAGCGGAAGGTGGCAGTGGTCGGCAAGAAGGTGGCAAACGAGCTGTTTCCTGGAGAATCATCAATCATAGGGAAAGCCATCCTCGTCAACGGCATATCATACACCATAATAGGCACCGCTTACCAGACAAGCGAGATACAGATGAACGACCGCATCGACAATGTGGTGATCATCCCTGTCTCCACCTTCCAGAAAGCCTTCAACCGCGGCGACAAGGTAGACGTGATAATGATGGTCGGCGACAAGACGGCAGATTTCTCCAAACTTGAGCCGAAAATCAGGCGAGTGCTTTATTCGCGCCACCAGGTTGCACCCGACGACAACAGCGCGATGTGGTATCTCGATATCTCCGACCTGTTCGCCAAAGTAGACACACTGTTCATCGGCATATCTTTCCTCGCCCTTTTCATCGGGTTGTCTACCCTGATCGCGGGAATCATCGGGATAGGCAACATCATGTGGGTGATTGTGAAAGAGCGCACACAGGAGTTCGGCATAAGGCGCGCCATCGGAGCCAAACCGGCTGATGTCACCGTCCAGATTCTATCCGAGGGGGTGACGCTGACCGCGATAGCCGGCATGGCCGGCATCTCACTGGCATGCCTGGTGCTGGGTGTGTCAGCCGCCGTGACCGCCAACGCCACCTCCACTCCGCGTTTCCAGATGACCCTCTGGCAGGCGCTGGCGATAATCGGCGTGTTTGTCATCCTGGGCACACTCGCCGGACTGATTCCCGCCATAAAGGCCATGCGAATAAAACCGATTGAGGCCCTCAACGACAAGTGAAAACAAAACAACAACAGCAGCATACAATCCTGAACTTATGAAGAAGTTTTTCAGAATCCTGATGTGGACAGTCATCGCCGCCATTTTCATCGGCACATTTGTCTACCTTTTCATCAACTCCAAAGGCCATGTGGCGACCTATGAGCTTGTCTCCCCGACGACAGGCACGATTGAGCGCACCACGGTGCTGACCGGCGACATAGAGCCGCGCGACGAGATTGAAATCAAACCTCAGATTTCCGGCATCATCAGCGAAATACTCGTCGAGCCGGGCGACCATGTCAACAATGGCGACATCATAGCGAAAATCAAGGTTATCCCGGAGGCGACACAGCTTTCATCTGCCGAAAGCCGCATACGAGTGGCCAAGATTTCACTTGAGGAGGCCCGCCAGACCTATGAGCGCACCAAGACGCTCTTCGAGAAGAAATATGAGAGCCGCGAGAAATTCGAGGCAGACCAAGCAGCCTACGAACGCGCCAAACAGGAACTCGACCAGGCCAACGACCAGTTGCGAATCGTGCGCGACGGTGTCTCGGCCTTCGACACCCAAGGCTCCAACACCCTGGTCAGGGCCACCGTCACAGGCATCGTGCTGGAGGTTCCCGTTAAGGTCGGGACATCAGTGATACAGTCAAACACCTTCAACGACGGCACCACCATCGCCAAAATCGCCGACATGACCGACCTGATTTTCAAGGGCAAAATCGACGAGACCGAGGTCGACCTGCTGAACGAGGGCATGAACGTGCGCATCGCCGTGGGGGCCATACAAGGCTCTGACTACAATGCCGTCATCGAGAAAATCGCCCCTATGGCCACGGATGACAACGGCACCAACACTTTCGAGGTGAAGGCCGCCCTGAAATCATCCGACACCGCCAAGCTTCGCGCGGGATACAGCGCCAACGCCACCGTCATTCTCGAGAGAGCCGAGAATGTTGTCTCTGTTCCCGAACGCATCATCGAGTACTCAAATGACTCGACATTTGTCTATCTGCTGACCTCGGGCGATGACAAGCACCAGACGTTCAAGAAGGTTGCCGTCGAGACAGGTCTTTCTAACGGAATCGATGTGGCCCTGCTCGGCCCGGCCACCATCACCACCGACTCAAAGCTGCGCGGCAACAAGGCCGATTAACATTCAATCCACAGAAACATGAAAAAATCAATCATAGCCCCACTGCTTGCCGTCGTAATGTCTGGCAGCGCGACAGCCGACGAGACCTGGACGTTGCAGCGTTGCGTGGATTACGCGCTGGAGAACAACCTGACTGTCAAAAATTCCCGCCTGCAGGTAGACCAGTCTGAAATAGAAGTGACATCGGCCAAAGACGCGTTTCTCCCCACACTGTCGGCCAGCGCCTCCGAGGGATTCAACTTCGGACGCGGTCTGACATCAGACAACACCTACGCCGACCGCAACACAAGCAGTTTCCAATGGGGAGTCAACATGTCGCTGCCGCTCTTCCAGGGACTGTCAGACGTGAGGCAGCTCAAAGTGGCCAAATCCTCCATGCAACAATACCTGATGGAATTCGAGGCCGCCAAAGATGACCTCACCCTCAACATAATGGCCCAATACCTCCAGGTGCTTTACAACAAAGAGGTGACGAAAAGCGCCATATCCCAGTTGTCATACTCGACATATGAGGTAGAGCGCCAAAAGGCACTCGTCGACGAGGGAAAAGTCGCCGAGGCATACCTCTACGACGCGGAGGCGCAGCAGGCCCAGGACCGCCTGCAGGTAATCACTGCCGAAAACGACGTGAGAGTGGCCCTTGTCAATCTCGCCAACCTGCTGCAGCTGCCGACAGCTGACGGCTTCGACGTTGCACCGCTTGACGAGGAAAACCCCGAGATACCGGGCCCGGATGTGGTCTACAGCCGCGCCTTGGAACACAACCACTCCATCCTCTCGGCAAGGCAAGGCATAGTCACAACCCGAGACCGAGTATCATACGCCCGCAGCGGATACATGCCACGGCTGTCATTCGACGCGTCAGTCGGGTCGAGCTACTACACGGTCGCCGGATATGACAACCAGCCCTTCGCCACCCAGATGCGCAACAACTTCTCAACATATCTCGGCTTGCGCCTCTCCATCCCCATCTTCGACGCATTCTCCACCCGCAACAACATCCGGCGCGCCAGACTCCAGGAGACCTCGGCCCAGCTCGAACTCGACCGCAGGGAAAGCGAACTCTACAAAACCATCCAGCTCGCCTACACCCAGGCCACCGGAGCGCGCGACAAATACCTGACATCAAGCGAGACCCTCGACAAGACCCGCCTCTCATTCGAAGCCACCCGCGAACGCTACGCCCTCGGCCGCGCCACCCCCACCGACTTCGAGCAAGCCAAAAACAACCTCTTCCGCGTCGAAATCTCACGCATCTCCTCCCGCTACGAATACCTACTGCGCTACCGCATCCTCCGCTTCTACGAGACAAACCGCCTCTGATTCCCCCTCCAAGGCAACGCAACACAAACAAAGTCTGACCGCCTCCTCCCTGCCGTTGCTGGCAGCGAAGAGGCGGTCGGACTTTGTTTGTCACAAGAAAGATGTCGCTCAGGCTTTGGCTGCCTCGTCGGCGGCTTCGGCGGCCTCAGCGGCTTCATCCTCGGCGATTTCATTGTCTTTGAATTCGGTGACTCCGGCTGCCACAAGCTGGTTGTACCAAGAGAAGAGCTTTCGGATGTCGGTGGTGTAGACGCGCTCCTCGTCGTAATCGGGGAGAATGGTCTTGAAATATTCACGCACCTTGGTGTCGTCGCCGAGAGCCTTGACATCCACTTCTTTTCCTCCGGTGGCTTCCTTTACTTTTTCCAGCACATCGGCCAGCGGGGTGTCGGAGTCAGTGGTGTAGATGGCGATGTCGCCCAGGGAAACGACCTTGTCTGAAGCGTAGGCTGGCTGTCGGCGGCCGGTTGCGATGTTCTCTACGATGAGCATATTGCGGCCCTGGCTGACAAGGCGATAGAGTCCGGGCTTGCCGGAGATGGAAAGGATTTTCTTAAGCATGGTGGTCAATCTTGTTTGTTATGTATATAACAATTCGGGTGCAAAGTTAGTTAACTCCGGCTGGTTTTCCAAATTTTATAAAAATGAATGATGAATTTTATATAAATTTCGTTAACTTTGCAGCCGACTCCGACAATCAGCGAGGTTTGATTGTTTCCAATAGTATCTGAAACAGACGGCATTCCTTGCCGGATTAAGCCAAAGTGCTGACTTGATAAAATGATCCAAATATCAACTAACTATTTATACTAAAGTATGAAAGCTTTTAAGACTTTATGCCTCGGTATGGTTGCGGCAGGTATGCTGCTCACCGGATGTAGTTCAATGACCAACACCGGCAAAGGCGCCCTCATCGGCGGCGGTGGCGGCGGCGCTCTCGGCGCAGGCCTTGGCGCGCTGATTGGCGGCGGAAAAGGCGCAGGTATCGGTGCGGCAATCGGCACAGCCGTAGGCGCCGGAGCTGGCGCGCTGATCGGAAACCGCATGGACAAGCAGGCAAAGCAGCTCGAAGAGCAGCTCCAGAATGCCCAGGTTGAGCGCGTTGACGACCAGAACGGCCTCGCAGCCATCAAGGTGACTTTCCCCGGCGGAATCCTCTTCCCCACCAATGGCACCACCCTCAGCGCCAGCGCGCAGACCGAACTGGCCCAGTTCGCAGCGTCGCTCAAGCAGAACGCCGAGACCAACGTGCAGATTTTCGGATTCACCGACAACACCGGCTCGCTTGAAGTCAACACCCGTGTGGCAGACGGACGCGCGCTGGCTGTTGACCGCTTCCTGGTAGACAGCGGCATCTCCCCCACCCGTCTTACCTACCAGGGCATCCCGATGGCCGACTATGTCGCATCAAACGACACCGCTGCCGGACGCGCCCAGAACCGTCGTGTGGAAATCTACATCACCGCAAACCAGCAGATGATCCAGCAGGCTGAGAACGGAACTCTCAAGTAATCTGCCACAGACACAAATCAACAACAAAACGCCCCGGCTCTGATTTTGGAGCCGGGGCGTTTTGTTGTTGATTATTACTCGTTGGTAGCGTGTCAGCCGAGCGAGGCGAGGGTCGCCTTCAGCGCGTCAAGGCGGGCGATGGTGTCGGCCTGCTTGCGACGTTCGGCATCAATGACCGCCGCAGGGGCCTTCGACACGAAACGCTCGTTGGCGAGCTTGGCCTCGATTTTGCGCAGGAAGTCGCTGTGGTAGGCGATTTCCTTCTCGACCTTGGCGCGTTCGGCCTCAACATCTATGTTGGCGGCCAAGGGTATGGCGAACTCCGTGGTGTCGACTATGAAACCGGCTGCCGGCCCTTCGGGCTTGGTTGCGTCGGCAACAATCTCCGAGAGGTTGGCGAGCTTGCGGACAAGCGCCTCCACCCCGGCCGACAATCCCGACTGGCGGTTGATGACAAGCAACTGGAGAGCGTCGCGCTGCGGCAGGTTCTTTGACGCGCGCACACCGCGGACGGCTGTCAGCAGCTCCATGGCGAAATCCATCTCCTTCAGCAACGCGTTGTCAACTTCAGCAGCCTGGGGCATCATCTGCACCATCAGGGACTCGCCCGGACGACGTTCCTCAAGGTTCTGCCAGATTTCCTCGGTGATGAAAGGCATGAATGGATGGAGCAGACGCAACAGGGCGTCGAAGAAGCTTACAGTCTCGGCATATACAGCCGGATTGATGGGGGTGCCGAACGCGGGCTTGACCATCTCAAGATACGACGATGAGAAATCATCGCGGATAAGACGGTAAAGCAGATTGGCGGCCTCAGAGATACGGAACTTCTCCATAAGGTCATTCACCTCGGCCACAGCAGCGGCCAGGCGCGAGCGGAACCAGTCGATGGCCGCCTTGTCGGCCTCGTTGATTCCGGATGCTGGGGCCGACACGGCTGAGTCAGGACTCCATCCGGCAATCAGGCGGAACACATTCCAGAGCTTGTTGGAGAAGTTTCGGCCGGTCTCGCAAAGTTTCTCGTCGAAGAGAATGTCGTTTCCGGCGGGAGCGGAAAGCATCAGGCCGAGACGCACACCGTCGGCCCCGAAATTGGCAATCAGTTCCAGCGGGTCGGGCGAGTTTCCGAGCGACTTGCTCATCTTGCGTCCGAGGCTGTCGCGCACGATGCCGGTAAAGTAAACATTCTTGAACGGCTCCTTGCCTGTGTATTCATATCCGGCCATGATCATTCGGGCCACCCAGAAGAAGATGATGTCAGGCCCGGTCACGAGAGTGGCGGTGGGATAGTAGTAGCTGATTTCCTCGTTGCCCGGATTGTTGATTCCGTCAAACAGAGTGATGGGCCACAGCCATGAGGAGAACCATGTGTCAAGCGCGCCGGCATCCTGGGTGAGGTCAGAGTCACAAATGTCCTGGCATCCGGTGAGGGCCTTGACCTTCTCCACAGCCTTTTCGAGCGATTCAGCCACAACGAAAGTCTCTTTGCCGGGATTGGCAGGGTCGTTGTAATAATAGGCCGGGATGCGGTGTCCCCACCATAACTGGCGGCTGATACACCAGTCCTGTATGTTCTCAAGCCACACACGGTAGGTCGACTTGTATTTCTCGGGCACGAATTTGATGATGTCGTCCATCACCGGAGAGAGGGAGATGTCGGCGAAGTGCTTCATATTGACAAACCACTGCAACGACAAGCGCGGCTCGATGGCTACCTTGGTGCGTTCCGAGAAACCCACATTGTTGACATAATCCTCCACCTTCTCCATCAGACCGGCTTTCTGCAGGTCCTCGGCAATCTTGTCGCGTACCTCGAAACGGTCCATGCCGACATACAGCCCGGCATCCTCCGAGAGGGTAGCGTCCTCGTTGAAGATGTCTATCGAGGGGAGATTGTGGGTCTTGCCGAGCATGTAGTCATTCTTGTCATGCGCCGGAGTGACCTTCAGACAGCCTGTACCGAAATCAACCTCGACATAGCGGTCTTCGATGACAGGAATCACACGGCCCACCAGAGGCACGACCACCTTCTTGCCCTTGAGCCAGGCGTTCTTGGGATCCTTGGGATTGATACACATCGCCGTGTCCCCCATGATGGTCTCGGGGCGGGTGGTGGCCACCACGGCATATTTGCGGCCATCCTTGTCGACATGCACTACATTGCCCCCCTCCTCGCTCACCGCGTCGGAGGTCTCCCCTTCCGCCAGATAATAGCGGAGGTAATAAAGCTTTGACTGCTCCTGGACGAAGTAGACCTCGTCATCTGAGATGGCCGTGCGGTTGACAGGATCCCAGTTGACCATACGCAGGCCACGGTAAATCAGTCCTTTCTCATAGAGGTCACAGAACACTTTCGTGACAGCCTCCGAGCGGAGCGGATCCATTGTGAAAGCTGTGCGGTCCCAGTCGCAAGAAGCGCCGAGCTTGCGGAGCTGCTGCAGGATTATGCCGCCATGATGACGGGTCCAGTCCCAGGCATGTTCGAGAAACTCCTCACGGGTGAGGTCGGTCTTCTTTATGCCCTGCGCCGCGAGCTTGGCAATCACCTTTGTCTCGGTGGCGATAGAGGCATGGTCGGTGCCGGGCACCCAGCACGCGTTCTTGCCCTGCATGCGCGCACGGCGTATGAGGATGTCCTGGATGGTCTCGTTGAGCATATGGCCCATATGCAACACACCGGTCACATTGGGGGGAGGGATGACTATGGTGTAGGGTTCCCTTGCGTCTGGCTTGGAGCTGAAAAGCTTATGCTCCATCCAGTAGGCATACCACTTGTCTTCAACCTCGGCCGGATTGTATTTGGATGCTAATTCTTTCATAAGGTTCATTTTGCCCGCAAAATTACAAAAAATAAGCGAATTTTGACTAACTTTGCCGTGAAGAATCTCCCGGAGGCCATTCCGGGGTGATTACAGTCACAAAAATTTAACTGAATATCACCATGAACAAATCCCTTCTGCCCGTCGCCGCCGCCTCGCTGATGGCCATCGCCACAAGCTGCGGACAACAGGAAGAAATGATCGAGAAACCCGACTTCTCGTCGGCAACAGGCATTTTCGACATGGAAGCCCTGGAGGCGCTGGGGCGTGTGTCAAACCCGCAGGTGTCGCCTGATGGGAAGAAGATTCTCTACGGAGTGAGCTATGAGAGCGTGGAGCTCAACAAGAGCAACAACGAGCTTTACACGATGAACCTCGACGGCACGGATGTGAAACGCCTCACAAAGACCGCGATGTCTGAGGGGGACGCCGTGTGGATTGACAACGGCCGTAAAATCGCCTTCGTCGCCGCCCATGACGGCAAGCCCCAGCTCTGGGTAATGAACGCCGACGGCACGAACCGCCATGTGGTAAGCCGCCTCGAAAACGGTGTCGGAGGTTTCAAAGTGTCGCCCGACGGGAAGAAGGTGGTCATCGTGTCCACCGTAAAATACAACCGCACCGCCCAGGATGTATATCCCGACCTCACCAAGGCTACCGGCCGCCTGATCGACGACATGATGTACAAACACTGGGACGAATGGGTCACCGAGATACCCCATCCCTTCATCGCCGACTTCGACAACTACCGCCTGACAAACATCAAGGATATAATGGAGGGGGAGCGCTTCGAGTCACCGATGAAACCTTTCGGCGGCGTTGAGTCATTCGCCTGGTCGCCTGACTCGCGCGAGCTGGTTTACGTCAGCCGCAAAAAAGAAGGCATGGAATACGCCATCTCAACCAACTCAGACCTCTACTGCTACAACCTCGAATCTGGCGAGACACGCAACCTCACCGAAGGCATGATGGGCTACGACACCAATCCCGCGTTCTCCCCCGACGGCAGCAAGCTCGCCTGGCTCTCTATGGAACACGATGGCTATGAGAGCGACAAGAACCGAATTTTCGTGATGGACATGGCAACCGGTGAGAAGACCGACCTCACCGCCGACTGGGACTACACCGCCGACCAGTTTGCCTGGTATCCCGACGGAAAGAAAATCTACTTCATCGCGCCCTACCAGGGTGTGACCCCGGTGTTCTCAATCGATGTCGAGAGCCATAAGGTGGACTTCATCACCGGCAAACAGGACATCTGTGACTACGCCGCTCTCGCGCCCGTCGACGGCAAGACCCTCATCACGATGCGCCACTCGTTCCTCTATCCCAACGAGATATTCTCTGTGACCGACAATGTGGCCACCGCGCTCACCGAGGTCAACAAAGACATCCTCGGCCAAATCGACGCCCCGATGATGGAGAAGGTGCTCGTGCCGACCACCGACGGCAAGGAGATGACCACCTGGGTCATCTATCCCCCGAAATTTGACAAGACCAAGAAATATCCCGCCCTCCTCTACTGCCAGGGCGGCCCGCAGCAGGCCGTGAGCCAGTTCTGGAGCTACAGGTGGAACCTTATGCTCATGGCTTCCAAGGGCTACATCGTCATCGCCCCCAACCGTCGCGGACTCCCCGGATTCGGCACCGAGTGGAACGCCCAGATTTCAGGCGACTACCCCGGCCAGAACATGCAGGATTACCTCTCCGCTGTCGATTACATGAAGCAGCAGCCCTACGTCGACGAGGCCCATATCGGAGCCGTCGGCGCAAGCTACGGAGGATTCTCCGTCTACATGCTCGCAGGCATCCACCAGGGCCGCTTCGCAGCCTTTGTGGCCCACGCCGGAATCTTCAACATGGAGGCCCAGTATCTCGAGACAGAGGAGATGTGGTTTGCCAACTGGGACATGGGCGGCGCCTTCTGGGACAAGAACAATCCCGTGGCGCAGCGCACATTCGCCAACTCCCCCCACAAGTTTGTCGACAACTGGGACACCCCCATCCTTGTCACCCACGGCGAATATGACTTCCGCATCCTCTCCTCACAGGGCGAGATGGCATTCAACGCCGCCCGCCTCCGCGGAGTTCCCGCCGAGATGCTGATTTTCCCGGATGAGAACCACTGGATCCTGAAGCCCCAGAACGCCATCATGTGGCAGCGCGTGTTCTTCCGCTGGCTCGACCGCTGGCTCAAGCCCACAGCCGCCGAAAACGCCGAGACAGAGGCTGCCACCGAGGCCTGACCGGCATACATTCATTACTGACATAATCCCCCTGACACAAATCCCCCGACATACCGGGATGAATGTCAGGGGGATTGCTTTGGTCAATGAACATTATTACTGACAAAAATGTTAATTTGGCAGATTTTCACAGTGCCTTGTGGCAGTCGACAGCGACACCTGTGGCAGTCCGCGCAAGTTTGGCACAGTTTTCGCATATATCACAAACAGGGAGTCGCCTGACAACGCGGAAGCGTCGCAACGGCATTCACCCCCGCAAGACAACTAAAAACTTAAAACCACAATATCAATCATGAAACTCAAACCGCTGGCCGACCGCGTGCTGATTCAGCCCACTCCGGCCGAAGAAACCACTCTCTCAGGCATCATCATCCCCGACTCTGCCAAGGAAAAACCCCTCAAAGGCACCGTGATTGCCGCCGGGAAAGGCACCAAGGATGAGGAAATGATTCTCAAAGAAGGTGACAAGGTGTTGTACGGCAAATATGCCGGAACCGAAATCGAGCTTGACGGGGAGAAATACCTCATCATGCGTCAGACCGATGTACTCGGCGTGTTTGAATAAAGACAACTCAACCATACAGAACCCCAACCTACTCTCCCAACAAACATACCACAATGGCTAAAGAAATAAAATTCGATATCAAGGCTCGCGAAGAGCTCAAGAAAGGCGTTGACGCCCTGGCCGACGCCGTCAAGGTAACCCTGGGTCCCAAAGGCCGCAACGTAATTATCGAGAAGAAATATGGCGCTCCCCACATCACCAAGGATGGTGTGTCGGTGGCCCGCGAAATCGAGCTTGAGGACGCGTTCCAGAACATGGGCGCACAGCTCGTCAAGGAGGTTGCCTCCAAGACCGGAGATGACGCAGGCGACGGTACAACCACCGCCACTGTCCTCGCGCAGGCCATCATCACCCACGGCCTCAAGAATGTGGCCGCCGGAGCCAATCCCATGGATGTGAAACGCGGCATCGACAAGGCCGTTGCCGCCATCGTCGAAGGCATCAAGGCTCAGGCCGAAGAGGTTGGCGACGACTTCAAGAAAATCGAGGATGTGGCCCGTATCTCGGCCAACAACGACGAGGCCATCGGCCATCTCATCGCCGAGGCCATGAAGAAGGTCAAGAAAGAGGGTGTCATCACCGTAGATGAGGCCAAGGGCACCGAGACCACGGTTGACATCGTGGAAGGCATGCAGTTTGACCGAGGCTACATCTCACCCTACTTCATCACCGACAGCGAGAAGATGGAGTGTGTGATGGAGTCACCCTACATCCTCCTCTACGACAAGAAGATTTCCAACCTCAAGGATATGCTCCCCATCCTCGAAGCCACAGCCCAGAGCGGCCGCGGCCTGCTGATCATCGCCGAGGATGTCGACCAGGAAGCCCTCGCCACCCTCGTGGTGAACCGCCTACGCGGCTCCCTCAAGGTATGCGCCGTCAAGGCTCCCGGCTTCGGCGACCGCCGCAAGGAGATGCTTGAAGACATCGCCATCCTCACCGGCGGTGTAGTGGTCAGCGAGGAGAAGGGCATGCGCCTCGACGCGGCCAACATCGAAGTACTCGGAAAGACCGAGAAAGTCTCCATCAACAAGGAGAACACCACCATCGTCAACGGAGCCGGCGAGAAGGAGAAAATCGCTGCCCGTGTCGCCCAGATCAAGGCCCAGATCGAGCAGACCAAGAGCGACTACGACCGCGAGAAGCTCCAGGAACGTCTTGCCAAGCTCGCGGGCGGTGTAGCAGTGCTTCATATCGGCGCACCCTCCGAGGTTGAGATGAAAGAGAAGAAAGACCGCGTAGACGACGCTCTGTCGGCCACCCGTGCCGCCATCGCCGAAGGCATCGTACCCGGCGGCGGTGTGGCATACATCCGCGCGATGAAAAACGCCGAAGGCCTCCGCGGCTCAAACGACGACGAGGACACAGGTATCCACATCGTCCTCCGCGCCGTCGAGGAGCCTATGCGCCAGATTGTCGCCAACGCAGGCGTTGAAGGCGCAGTGGTTGTCCAGAAAGTCAAGGAAGGCAACGCCGACTTCGGCTACAACGCCCGCACCGATGTCTACGAGAACCTGATGGCAGCCGGAGTCATCGACCCCGCCAAGGTGACCCGCGTGGCTCTCGAAAACGCCGCCTCCATCGCCGGGATGTTCCTCACCACCGAGTGTGTCATCGCCGACAAGAAGGAGGAGAACCCCGCTCCCGCAATGCCCGCCGGCGGAATGGGAGGAATGGGCGGCATGATGTAAGCCACTTACCCATTTATCAGGCAGATTCCTTACAATCACACCTGACCTCGAATTGATTTGACCATATCGGCCCGGTTTTCACAAATGAAGACCGGGCCGACTTCATAGCCAGCAACACATGCCAACATTAAGAACCTGGATGCCACATAATTGAAAACCGGCCCTTGAACCTGTGACGGGTTCAGGGGCCGGCTGATGTTCCAGACTCTTGCGTCTTGTCAGTTGGCTGAGTTGCGGGCCTGGATGGTCTTCATGGCCAGGCGGGCCCACTCCTTGAGCTGGGAGTCGGTCCAGTGCATGGCGTTGTCGGATGCATCAGGGGTGACCATCGAGCAGGTCTCATCCTTGTCGGCGATGTCCCACATAAGCATTGACAGGTGGTTGTCGTCGGCGAGCTTCACCCACTTGTCCCATGATTCGTATCCGATAGGGCCGTCGCCAGTGTTCTCCATCGAGCCGCATTCAGAGATTATCAGGGGCAGGCCGTTGGCTATGGCCTTCTCTGCCTTGGCGCGATATTCGTCGCCATGGCTGGCGGCATAGAAATGGAGGCTGTAAAGGAGGTTGTCGAATTCAAGCGGCGACTCCGACGCGAGGTCGACATCCTGGTCCCAGCGCGGGGTGCCGACGATTATCACCGAGTTTGGAGCCTTGTCGCGGATGACCGGAATCAGCTCGTTGGCGTACTCCTTGATTTCCTGCCATTCCACTTCGGTAGGCTCATTCCAGATTTCATATAAGATGTTGGGGGTGTCGCCATATTTATCGGTGACGGTAGTGAAGAACTGCTTGGCATCGGCAAGGCGGTTTTCATGGGAATGCCAGTCGCAGATGACATACATCCCATTCTCTATGGCAGCGTCTATGACAGCATAAAGCTTCGCCATGGCATCAGCCGAGTCAGCGTCATAGCAGTTGACGACATCACCCGAGGTATGCGCGCCTATTGCGGCACGGGTGATGTTGGCCCCCCATTTCTGCTTGAAAGCCATCACTGTGGAGTCGTTGTAGAAACGCCCCCAGTTGGAATGCCAGCCAAGGCTCGGGCCATTCAGGACGACGGTGTCACCGGCGGCATTCTTCAGCAGAAGACCATCTACCTGCAGATGAGACACCGACTCCACGGAGTCAGTCTCGCCGTTTGTCATTTCGGCGGTCTTTTTGCCGCCACAGCCTGTCATGGATGACATGACAGCCGCCCCAATCAGGATTGTTGCAATTGTCTTGTTCACGATAATGTTGGTTTTGAGTTAGTTTATGTATCTGTCTAAGCAAGTGAGTTTCGTCAGTTGTCAGCGATCGCTGCGGAATGGCACAAGCGGGAGGAAATCGGCGCCACACATGTTGCCGAGCTGGAAGTCATGGAAACAATACCTGACATACAGCGGGGCCGCCACTTCGGGAGAGGAGAGGATGACATATGCCTTCTGGTCATCTATCCCTACCACTTTGGCCGGATGAAAGACCTTGTCTTCCCCGGCTACCTCAAACCCCTCGATGTCATAGTTGCGGCACAGGCCGTCGCGGTGGGCCACGAAGTCTACCCTTATCTTGTCTCCGTCAGGGACGGCGCTTTTGAAGCGCGGGGCATCGACGGGAAACTGCGTGTGGCCGTAGGTGCGGTTCAATGCGAGATTCCCAAGGCGGTTGCCGATGGTGCGTTTTTCGGCGGGATGGATGTTGTGCCGCTCATGAGGAAGGGCCATATCGTTGGTGGCCACCATCCCGCTGTTGGGAATCATCCCTACTGCGTCCCACTGCGCCTCGCGCAGGTAGGGCGACTTGTCATTGCCATAATCATACGGGGCAATCTCCACGGCATAGAACGGGATGTCGCCCTCCCCTATCATGTCGCGCCAATGGCCGACCATTGTGGCAAGACGCGAGGCATAGGTCTGCCAGCTGTCGACATTGGAACAGCCTTGATACCAGAGAATCCCTTTGTAAGTGTAATCCTTGACAGGGACGAACATGGCGTTGTACATCAACACCGGGCGCATCCAATGGGTCATAGCCTCGATGCTGTCGCGGTCAAGGCTTATGTCGGAATATCCTTTGACAATCTCCTCGGGAAGCCAGCTCTCGACACGGGCGCCCCCATAGGCCGCGCTTACTATCCCGACGGGGACATCCTCCACATCCGAGACACGTTTGGCGAAGTGCCACGCAACGGCGCTGAATTCCGGGGCGGTCCGGGGGGAAGGCACCACCCATGACGCGGCGACGGTGTCAAGCGGCACATAGCTCTGTGTGAGCGGCACTGTGATGAACCTTATCGAACCGGCGCGCCGGCCAGCCTCGGCCACCTCGTCGTAGCCGCCGTTGACCGGACAAGGCTCATATCCCTTCAGGGGCATCTGCATATTTGACTGCCCGGAGGCAAGCCACACCTCCCCCACAAGCACATTCCCGACGGTCTTCACATCCCCGTCGGCCGTGTCGGTGAAAGTGATGGACTGGGGGGCGAAACTTCCCGAGGGGGTCTCCACCTTAGCCTGCCAGCGACCGTCCGCGTCAACGTCGGCGATTACAGGCGTGTCGGCCCATGACGGCCTTATCTCGATTTTTCCGGAGGGGGTGGCTCTACCCCACAGTCTTGCCGAAGCCTGCTGCTGCAACACCATATTGTCTCCGACCATTGGGTTTAGCAACACTTTAGCCCCGGCAGGGACAAAGACCGCGGCCAGCATCGCCACGGCATAAAATTTTCTCATGACTCTAAGTTAAGGATAAGTTTTTCGTGAATGGCCATCCTTTGACAAAACGGCCATTGGAATTAGTCCTACAAAGTAACATCTTTTTCACGACTTATCCAAATCCCCGGGTCTCCGACTTCAGAAAGAGAACTGCACATATGCCCCGGCACGGCGCGCGCACGCCTGGGCACCCGAGAAATTCTGACGTTTGCCGAAATCAAACTCGGCTCCTATCTCCATTCGTTCGACCGGATTCCAGAACAGGTTCACGGCCAAGCAGTATCCATATCTGTAGCTGTCTGGCTGGGCCGGATGCGACGGGTCATAGCGTGTCTGCGAGAACTGCACGGTCGAGTATAGATTGCGGCGGAAATTGTATTGCACCCCGACGCAATAACCAAAGGCAAACGGGGCATAAAGCTCGCCCGGATGCTCAGGGTCCGGCACAAGGTCGTTGGTCACGGCTATCAGGTCGTTGCACAGGGAGCCGTAGCCGGCTCCGCAGTTGAATGTGAAATATGTGGTGACCGGTGAAAACGGATGCGCCACCGAACTGAGCTGCACTCCCCATCCGGTTTTCCTGACATTCTCCTGCAGGAGCAGATTGCGGTAGCCGAGGCCACGCACGATCCCTGCCAACCTCACATGCTGGCCTTTAGCCCACTCATACTGCACAAGGGCCGCCCCGTCAGGCACCCACGGCGACGTGGCTTTGGTCTCAATCCCATCAGCCCCTATCGAAGCCTCGGGGGTCTCGACCGATACTCCAAACGAGAATTTACCGAATGTCGGCATATACCGCAGCAACACGTTGTTGGACGCAAGCTTGTTGGTAGGCCCCTGGGCATCCACCGTCGGGGGCAATGCCGCCGGGTCTGAAAACGTGGAACTTGCCAGGCCGACGGTGAAATCCCTCACCTGGGCGTAGGCTTTCTTCAGTTTCAGGTCACGCATCCCATATCCGTTGAAATTGGCTTCGATGTAAAGCTGATAGTCGCCAAGCACCCGGTTGCTGCCCGCCATTCTCAGGAACAGGGCCGTGCCGGCGGGAGTGGTGCCGAACCTGTCGCGGTATGCCGGGTCTGCAGGAATCGGAATCAAGGCAGGGGCGAACCCGTTGACCTGCACCGCGCCTCCCCAGTCATACCATCCCCTCATCCTGACCACGCCGCCGATGCCCATCATCATCCCGGCCTCCTTTGACAGAAACATGAAATAAGGGGAGTTGGGATCCTGGGCATGGCGGAACTGGTCGTAATAAAACGAGGCTATCATATGGTAGACCGAGTCAATCTCCTCACGGCTCAGGCGGCCGCCGTCGACAGCCACCACCTTGGTGCGCCGCGACAACGAATCGGCTTGCTCGTCGACGACTGCGGCACCGGCCTCCTGAGACACCAGCGCCACCAGGAGCGACAAAATCAACACCCGGCACATGAATTTCAACCTGCAGAACAATGCGGACAACATAATGGAATGAATTTAATGAATGAGACTGTAATAGTATGAAACGTGTGAGGCGACAGCAAGTCATCCCTCTGAATGCAAAACAAGCATCCGCGCCGAATGTTCTGAGTCCCCTCACCTTTATGCCCGTCAATTGTTTCACCAAAACTGCCATCAGCCAGCCCTCGCCCATTCAGCCGCCATTCAGGATAGACGTTCAATTATGAAAATAAATCAAAATAAAATCCATTTTTCCTTGACATTATCAAAAAAAGCATTAACTTTGCAGTCGAAAAAAGACATCACGCGGTAATAGCTCAGTTGGTAGAGCATCAGCTTCCCAAGCTGAGGGTCGCGAGTTCGAGCCTCGTTTACCGCTCCAATCGGAATCGCTAAAACTCAACAGCCCAATGTGATTTTAGCGATTCCGTCATTTAGGGACTTTCAACTGATTCATTCCATTTAATCATATCCCATTATGAAGAAATCAATTCTTTTCACTTTCCTGATGGCTATCTTCGCCATCTCCCTGTCTTCCTGCTCTTCGAGCCAGGACAAACTCAAACAGGCATGTGAGGAGGCCACAAAGCAGTGCCCCGTCCAGGCCGACTATGGCATGTCCATCGTGTCGATTGACTATGCCGACAACAATGTTGTCTACAATGTAGAGGTTGACGAGTCAATCTACGGCGAAGACGCCATCCAGCAGTTCACCGCCGCCAAAGACCAGATGGGCGACGCTATGAAGGAAGCCATCCTCTCCGGCTCAGACAAAGACATCGCCGCCATGGTTGACCTCTGCCGCAAGGCCGACGCCAACATCGTATTCAAATACACCGGCAAGCCCTCAGGCCAGTCGTTTGAAATCGAAATCCCCGCCAGCGAGCTTTAACTTTAAAAGGCAACGCGAAGCCATATCCATAGCCTGCAGTCCCCTACCGGACCGCGGGCTATGTTTTTTCTGTCCAGCTTAGGTTCCGTCAGAAATTCCCCGCGATTTTGTTTGCATCCTTATCGGATTTTGATTACATTTGCGGATAATCATACATAAACAATGCCGGAAGCTATGTATAATCATCATTTCACCCCAGACAGTTTCGCTGATGACCGACGGCTGATGGAGCTCCTCAGCCAGAATTTCCCCACTGTCAGCGCGGCATCCACTGAGATAATAAACCTCGAGGCAATCCTCAACCTGCCGAAAGGCACCGAGCATTTCATCGCCGACATACACGGCGAACACGAGGCGTTTGACCATATCGTGCGCAACGCGTCGGGCAACATCCGGCGCAAAGTCAACGAGATTTACGGCAACACCATGCGCGACGAGGAGATACGCCGCCTCTGCACCCTCATATATTACCCCGAAAGGAAACTCGAGGAAATCAAGGAGACCGAGGAGGAGATGGATGATTTCTACAACGTCACCCTCCACCGCCTGGTGAAGGTATGCCGCTCCGTCTCATCCAAATACACCCGCTCCAAGGTGCGCAAGACCCTCCCGAAGGAGTTTGCCTACATCATCGAGGAGCTTCTCCACGAGGAGCATGATGACCACAACAAACAGGCATATTACTCACGCATCATCGAGACCATAATCTCCACCGGCCAGGCCGACGCTTTCATCGTGGCCATCTCCAAGGTCATACAGAGGCTCAGCATCGACTGGCTCCACATCCTCGGCGATGTCTATGACAGGGGGCCGGGCGCACACATCATTATGGACCGCCTTATGACCTACGAGCGATTTGACATGCAATGGGGCAACCATGACGCGCTCTGGATAGGAGCGGCGGCCGGCAATGAGTGCTGCATCGCCAATGTGTTGAGGATATCACTCCGCTACGGCAACATGGCCACTCTCGATGACGGCTACGGCATCAACCTCGTGCCACTGGCCACATTCGCGATGGAGACCTACGGCGACGACGAGTGCAGCCGGTTTCTCCCAAAGCTTCCCGAGGATTGCGACATCGACGACAAGACCCGCATGCTCATGGCGCGGATGCACAAAGCCATCTCCATAATACAGTTCAAACTTGAGGCCGCCCTCATCGACAAGAGGCACGAATGGGAAATGGACGAGCGCAAGCTGCTCCACAAGATGAACATTCCCAACGCCACCATCGAAATCGACGGTGTAATCCACCCGCTGCTCGACAACAACTTCCCGACGATTGACCCCGCCGACCCATACAGGCTGACTCCCGAGGAGGAGAGCCTTGTGGCAAGGCTGCGCCACTCTTTCCTGGTGAGCGACAAGCTGCGCCGCCATGTCGACCTGATGTTCTCCCACGGATGCCTCTACACAATCATCAACTCCAACCTGCTGTTTCACGCGTCTGTGCCGCTTAACCCTGACGGCACGCTCAAGGAGGTTGACCTCGAAGGGACTAAATACAGCGGGCGCGAGCTGCTCCACCGCGTGGGCATGACCATGCGCGCGGCATTCAACGAAGACACCCCTGCCGACCGCAAGGATTTCGCCACCGACTATTTCTGGTATCTCTGGTGTGGCCCATGCTCGCCACTTTTCGACAAGGCGCGCATGACCACATTCGAACGCTATTTCATAGCCGACAAGGAGACCCACAAGGAGGAGAAAGGAGCATATTATACTCTCCGCGACGACCCTAAAGTCTGCGGCATGATTCTCGACGCGTTCGGGGTCGAAGGGGAGCATCGCCACATAATCAACGGCCATGTGCCGGTGAAGGTCGGCAAAGGGGAATGCCCTGTGCGCGCCGACGGCATGCTGCTGGTGATTGACGGAGGATTCGCCAAATCATATCACCACACCACTGGTATCGCCGGATATACCCTGGTCTACCACTCGCGAGGCCTGCAGCTTGTGCAGCACGAGCCGTTCTCATCCACCGAGGAGGCCATATCGTCGGCAGCCGACATCCTCGGCACCACCCAGATCGTGGAGCTGGCAAACCACCGCCAGCGAGTAAGGGACACCGACAAGGGGAATGAGTTGCAGATACAGATCGACGAACTTACCCGGCTGCTTTACGCCTACCGTCACGGCATCGTGAAGGAACGAGCCACCCGCTGACCGGCCCCGGAACCACATCCATAATCAAATCCCGCCAAGACGATTATTTTGTCAGTTGCGCGGGATTTGCTACCTTTGTTAGCGGAAATGGAAAAGAAAACAAAGACCGACAACCTTAACGCCTCCGAGCGCAAGATGGCAGAGGAGGTGGCCAAAGCCGCGGACATCGTCAAGCGCGGGGGGCTGATTCTTTATCCCACCGACACGGTGTGGGGCATCGGCTGCGACGCGTCAAATCCCGAAGCGGTCAGGAAAGTGTTCGAGCTGAAACGCCGCGCCGACAACAAGGCTATGATTGTCCTTGTAGGCTCGGCCGACGATGTGGCCTGCTATGTGGAGTCCATGCCCGACGTGGCCCATGACCTGATAGAGGTGTCGGAGAAACCGCTGACAATCGTCTATGACCGTGGAGTCCGCCTGGCCCCAGAGCTGCTCGGAGAAGATGGCAGTGTGGGCATCAGGGTGACACGCGAGGCTTTCTCAGCCAGCCTCTGCCGCCGACTCAGACGCCCGCTGGTCTCCACATCCGCCAACATCTCTGGCCAACCGGCCCCGGCCCTTTTCCCGGAGATTTCCGAGGAGATACTCAACGGCGTCGACTATGTGGTAGACTACCGGCGTGACGACCTGAGCCGCCGGCAACCGTCGACGGTAATGAGGCTTTCATCCGGCGGCGTGTTCAAGGTGCTGCGTCCCTGACGGGGCCAGACACCATCCACCTCACCCAACAGATTGAAACCGCGGATGATCACAGAGAAACGACAACGGATAAGATATGTCGCCGGAGACTACCTGGCGACCTCCCTGGCGTGGTTCCTGTTCAACATCATCCGCTACAAGCAGATTGTCGTTCCCCAGGGGATGGCATTTCCCTCTTTCTCGGCATACTACTCGATCGACCCGGTCATACTGGGACAGGTTTTTTTCCCGCTGATGATGATGGTGCTGTATTACCTTTCGGGATATTACAACCGTCCGCTGTTCCGGTCAAGGCTTGACGAACTGCTGACCACCGTCTCCACCGCCATAATCGGCTCGGTGATTATCTTTTTCCTCGCCCTGGTCAACGACCCGATTCCCGACAGGGCAAGCAACATCGAGCTGGTCGCGATACTCTTCGCCCTGTTGTTCGGGGTGGTCTACCTGGTCAGGCTGAGCATCACGATATATGGCCTGAAGAAAATCAACCGTGGCAAACTGACCAGGCCAATGGTCGTCATCGGTATCAACAACGATGCCAGGCGACTGCGCCACCGCATGGAGTCGGTCAAGGGGCGCGGCCACAAGGTGGTCGCCTATGTCGACCCTGCCGCAGGTGACTCCACACACAACCATAAAAAAACATTTGACGGACTGCCGGTGATCAGCCTGCAACAGGTCGCAGACTCCAAAGAGAGCCTTGGCCTGACGGCATTGCTCATACCGGAAGGGATATCCGCCGGGAAGACCGCCGACTTCTCAGAAGTCCTTAACAGCCTCTTCCCCCTTGAGATACCCATACTTGTCTCTCCATCCTCATTGCAGCTTGTCAGCCGCCTCCAGAACCTGGGTGACATAGCCGGCGAACCGCTTATAGACATCTGCTCGGCAAGGATTTCTGACTCCACCCGCAACCTCAAGCGCGCCGGCGACCTTGCCGTGGCTTCGGTGGCCCTGATTCTGCTCTCGCCGCTGTTGGCAATCATAGCTGCGCTCATCAAGCGTGACTCCAAAGGCCCGGTGTTTTACCGCCAGGAAAGAATCGGCTATCACAAGAAACCGTTCAAAATAATAAAATTCCGCACGATGGTGGCCGATGCCGAGCCTTCAGGCCCGCGCCTGTCATCAGAGGGCGACACCCGCGTCACACGGCTCGGGCGATTCATGCGGAAATACCGCCTCGACGAACTGCCACAGTTCGTCAATGTGCTGCGCGGGGAGATGTCGCTCGTCGGCCCACGTCCGGAGAGGGAGTTCTTCATACGCCAGATACTCAAAAAAGCACCATATTACTCGCTGCTCCACCAGGTGCGCCCCGGCATCACCTCCTGGGGGATGGTGAAGCACGGATACGCCTCTTCTGTCGACGAGATGGTGGAGCGCGCCCGCTTCGACCTGATATACCTGGAGAACATATCGCTAATGGTCGACCTGAAAATTTTGCTCCACACGGTCAACACTGTCATCAAAGGCCGTGGTGTCTGAAACATTCATCTGATTTTATGCGTGATCCATACCTGCCCAACCGCCTGCGCAAGCCAGTTCATGATTTCTGGCTGAAGACCCTCATACTGAGGGAACGCCACATCAAGGAGAAGACCCTTGTGATGATTCTTTCGCTCGCTGTCGGGATTATCGCCGGATTCGCCGCGATGGCCCTCAAATGGCTCATCCATTTCATATCCGGCTCGCTGACCATGTTTGTCAATGTCGATGGTGGCAATTATCTCTACATCATATACCCCTGCATCGGCATACTGCTCGCCTGCTGGTATGTCAGGTATGTGGTCAAAGACAACATATCCCATGGTGTCACGCGTGTGCTGTATTCCATATCGCAGAACAAAAGCCGCCTGAAACCCCACAACATGTACACCTCCGTGGTGGCTTCATCCATCACCATCGGATTCGGAGGCTCGGTCGGGGCCGAGGGCCCCATTGTCTACACCGGGGCCGCCATCGGGTCAAACCTCGGCCAGGCTTTCAGGCTGTCGCCGAGGGTGTTGATGATACTCGTGGGTTGCGGGGCAGCCGCCGGAATCGCCGGCATATTCAAGGCCCCGATCGCAGGCATGCTTTTCACCCTGGAGGTGCTGATGCTCGACCTTACCACGGTGACAGTGATGCCCCTCCTCATCTCCTCCATCACCGCCGCCTCCGTGGCATACATATTCACAGGCTACGACCTTGAGTTCTTCTTTGTGCAGAGCGAGCCGTTCATCATGGAGCGTCTGCCATTTTTCATAGCGCTTGGTATATTCTGCGGACTTGTGTCGCTCTATTTCACCAGGGTCATGAACATGATGGAGAACTTCTTCAAGCGCCACCTGCTCAAACAATGGCAGCGCACAGCCGTCGGGGGAGCCATACTCGCCTCGCTGGTCTTCCTCTTCCCACCCCTTTACGGCGAAGGTTACGGCTCGATAAACTCACTGCTCAACGGCGACCCCGGGTCGATAGTAGACGGCTCGATATTCTACGGCGACAGGGGCGACGTATGGTTCATCATCGTCTACATCGGCCTCATCATAGCCTTGAAAGGATTCGCCACCTCCGCAACGAACGGCGGCGGAGGAGTCGGCGGCACATTCGCCCCCTCGCTGTATGTGGGCTGCATGACCGGATTCTTCTTCGCGTTCCTGCTCAACCATCTCGGCTTCGGCATGGAGCTTTCGGTCAAGAACTTCGCCCTGATGGGGATGGCCGGCGTGATGGCCGGCGTGATGCACGCTCCGCTGATGGGGATATTCCTCACGGCTGAGATGACCGGAGGATACGAACTGTTCCTGCCCCTGCTCGTGGTGTCAACCCTCTCATACGGCACCATCAAGATTTTCGAGCCGTATTCGATTTACACCATGCGTCTGGCACGGCGCGGAGAGTTGCTGACCCACCACAAAGACAAGGCTGTGCTGACCCTGATGAAAATGAATTCGGTCATCGAGACCGACTTCCTCTCTGTGACCCCCGACATGAACCTCCGACAGATGGTCGACACAATCTCCAAGTCTAACCGAAACCTCTTCCCGGTGCTTGACGCAGACAGACACCTTATAGGAATAGTGCTGCTTGACGACATCCGAAACATAATGTTCCGCCCCGACCTTTACAAACGCCTGTATGTGAGCAGGTTCATGACAGCCGCGTCAACCAGGCTCCGCACCACCGACTCCATGGAGCAGGTGATGAAAACATTCGACGACACAGGAGCCTGGAACCTCCCGGTGGTCGACGAGCATGACCGGTATGTGGGATTTGTCTCAAAATCAAAGATATTCAACTCCTACCGCCGCGTGCTGCGCCACTATTCAGAAGACTGACCTGAATTCATCCGCGTTCAACCATATCTTTCATACGGCCAGGCCCGCCACCTTCCCGGCGCGTCTGGCCGATGTCATATCCTGACGCAGGGGATGCCACAACCATCCAGAATCCGTTCGCAGCAAAACCGAGGGGGGTAAAAAGAAAAAACCTGAGGTACCTTCACAGGAACTTCAGGATTAAAGCCAAAAGGCAAGATTTGTGATTCTAAAAGAGTTGTCTATGCAACTTAAGTGTAGAGATTATATCTTACTTACATTCATCTCATCCTCAGCTTAGTCGGTAGCCGGAGCCTCACGGCGGCGTTTTCCCAACCTGAAAGGGCCTGACCTATGTCATAACACCTTTGGCAAGCCTTGGATGCTTTTCGAAAGCAAAGTTACAAACAATTTTCTTTCCGACAAAATTTCCAGCCTAAAAAATCGCCGTTTTCTGCTAAAAAACATCTTTTAACGTTTTTCCCCCTCTAATCCGGGCATTCAAACATCGGCGGGAGCTACAATGCGCTCCACGACGAGACCGGCGAGCGTCATCCCGAAAATTGCTGTGACATGACACAACGACCCGTTGACCGCCACTTTGTTGAATCCCATGGCGGAATCCTCGCCTGACACCTCCCCGAGGTTAGACAACAGTTCGGGGGAATAGACACAACGGAATTTCCGGCGGGGGAATTCACCAGATTTCTTGAACTTCCGGCGCAACGCAGCCGCCAGCGGGCAGCCCTGCACCTTCCAGAACTCCGCCACGGATATTTTTGTCGGGTCGAGCTTCAAGGCTGCCCCCATGGAAGAGAACACCACCGGACGGTGGGCCGCCGTCGCGTTACGCAGCAACAATGCCTTGGCTGCCAGGGAATCGATGGCGTCAATCACAAAATCATACTCCTCGAAGTCAAAACTTCCGGCAGTCGCCTCCGTGTATTCCATCTCAAGCGCCGAGACTTCAATCCCGGGAGCCACCATCTGCATCTGCCGCTTCATCGCCTCGACCTTGACCTCCCCCACCGTGGAGAGGTTGGCCTCTGCCTGGCGGTTGATGTTGGTGGCCGCTACCCGGTCGGCGTCAACGATGGTGATATGACCGACTCCGGTGCGCGCGAGCGCCTCGGCAGTCCAGCTCCCGACACCCCCGACTCCGAAGATAATAACACGCGCACGGGAAAGCGCATCTATGGCAGCGTCTCCCACGAGACGACGCGTGCGGTTGAAAACCAACGAAGGGTCGATATTTTCCATTGTCATCTGCTTGATTAGCATTATGCTTTCGTGCCATGGAGAAAGATAACTCCTCCACACCGGCAAAGGTACGAAAAGTTTTTCACGCCTCCGGGAGGGAAGTCCGGAAAAAATTAGTAACTTTGCAAACGGTTTTCAACACATTATAGACTTACCGACTTATGCGCAGTCCACGCAAAGCTTATCTGCTTCTTGAAGACGGCACTCTTTTTGAGGGCAAATCTTTCGGTTATGAAACCCCCGCAGCGGGAGAAGTGGTGTTCAACACCGCCATGACCGGTTATCCCGAAAGTTTGACCGACCCCTCATACGAGGGGCAAATACTTGTCACCACTTATCCGATTCTCGGCAATTACGGCGTCCCCCCCGAAAGGGAGAAGGACGCCGTCAGTGAATTTCTCGAAAGCTCAAAAATCCATTGTCGCGGCATAATCGCCCAGGATTACAGCTGGGAACCGAGCCACTGGCTCTCGACCCGCTCGCTCGACCAATGGCTCCGCGACGAGAAAATCCCCGGAATCTACGGCATCGACACCCGCGCCCTGACAAAACACCTGCGCGAGAAAGGCTCCATGCTGGGCAAGATATATTTCGACAACCCAGATGAGATCGAGTTCTCCGACCCCAATGTCGAGAACCTCATCGCCAAGGTCAGCTGCCCCGAAGTGGAAATCCACGGCCAGGGGGAAAAGACAGTGGTGCTTGTCGACTGCGGCACAAAACACAACATCATCCGCTGCCTCACACGCCGCGGAGTGAAAGTGGTGCGTGTCCCCTGGAACTATGATTTCTCCACAATCCCCTACGACGGACTGTTCATATCAAACGGCCCCGGAAACCCAGATTTCGCCGAAGAGACGGTAGCCAACATCCGCAAGGCGATGGAGACCGGCAAGCCGATTTGCGGCATCTGCATGGGCAACCAGCTGCTGGCCAAAGCCGCCGGAGCGAAGACCTACAAGCTCAAATACGGCCACCGCAGCCACAACCAGCCGGTAAGGCTCGAAGGCACAAACACCTGCTATGTGACCTCGCAGAACCATGGCTACGCCGTCGACCAGGACACACTGCCGGCCGACTGGGAGCCGATGTTCACCAATATGAACGACGGCACCAACGAGGGCATCCGCCACAAGGAAAAGCCCTACTTCTCGGCGCAGTTCCATCCCGAGGCTTCCTCAGGCCCGCGTGACACGGAGTTCATTTTCGACAAATTCATCGAAATGCTCTGAGACCAACCATCACCCCAACCCCCACACCACCAGATTCCAACCCATGATGAATCCCCAGCAGTCCAATATAAAGAAAGTGCTTCTCCTCGGTTCCGGTGCCCTGAAAATCGGCGAGGCGGGCGAGTTTGACTATTCCGGTTCGCAAGCTCTCAAGGCGATGAAGGAGGAAGGCATCTCCACAGTGCTCATCAACCCCAACATCGCCACGGTACAGACCTCCGAAGGGTTCGCCGACAAGATTTATTTCCTCCCCGTGACCCCCTATTTCGTGGAGCGCGTCATCGAGAAGGAGCGTCCCGACGGCATCCTGCTAAGCTTCGGCGGCCAGACCGCCCTCAACTGCGGAGTGGAGCTCTACGACTCCGGCGTGCTGGAGAAATACGGCGTGGAGGTATTGGGAACCCCCGTGCAGGCCATCAAAGACACCGAAGACCGCGAGCTCTTCGTCAAGAAGCTCGACGAAATCGAAGTGAAGACCATAAAGAGTCAGGCCGTGGAGACTACCGCAGCCGCGCTTGCCGCCGCCGAAAAGCTCGGTTACCCGGTGATTGTCCGCGCAGCCTACGCCCTGGGAGGACTCGGCAGCGGATTCTGCGACAACCCCGAGCAGCTTGTGGCCCTGACCGAGAAAGCATTCTCCTTCTCACCGCAGGTGCTGGTCGAGAAGTCGCTCAAGGGATGGAAAGAGGTCGAATATGAGGTTGTCCGCGACCGGTATGACAACTGCATCACGGTCTGCAACATGGAGAACTTCGACCCCCTGGGAATCCACACCGGCGAGTCAATCGTCGTGGCCCCCTCCCAGACTCTCTCCAACGACGACTACCATTACCTGCGACAGCTTGCCATAAAGATTATCCGCCATGTCGGAATCGTCGGGGAATGCAACGTCCAGTATGCCTACGACCCCGACTCGATGGATTACCGTGTGATTGAGGTCAACGCCCGACTGAGCCGTTCGTCGGCCCTGGCGTCGAAAGCGACCGGTTATCCCCTGGCATTCGTGGCCGCCAAGCTCGGCCTTGGCTACGGGCTGTTCGACCTCAAGAACTCCGTGACCCGCGAGACATCGGCCTTCTTCGAACCGGCGCTCGACTACATCGTCTGCAAGATTCCCCGCTGGGACCTTGGAAAATTCCACGGTGTGCGCCGCGAAATCGGCTCTTCGATGAAATCTGTCGGAGAGGTGATGGCCATAGGCCGCACTTTCGAGGAGGTCATCCAGAAGGGACTGCGCATGATCGGCCAAGGGATGCACGGCTTTGTGGAGAACCGCGAACTGAAAATCGACGACATCGACCAGGCCCTCTCCGAACCGACCGACAAACGTGTGTTTGTTGTCGCCAAGGCTTTCCAGCAGGGTTACACCGTCGACCGCATCCACCAACTCACAAAAATCGACCGCTGGTTCCTCGAAAAGCTCCATAACATCATCGTGACCGACAACGAGCTGCGCGCGTTTGATGAGATATCGAAACTGCCGGCCGGATTGCTCCGCACTGCCAAGGAACAGGGCTTCAGCGACTTCCAGATCGCGCGAGCTGTCAAGAAGGAGAACCTCGATGTAACCGGCGCCGACAACCAGGAGGTGCGCAAAGCCCGAAAAGAGCTGGGAATCCTGCCGGTTGTGAAACAGATCGACACACTCGCAGCCGAGTATCCGGCCCAGACCAACTACCTCTATCTGACCTACAACGGGTCGACAAACGATGTCAACTATCTCGGCGACAAACGTTCGGTGGTGGTTCTCGGCTCGGGAGCATACCGAATCGGCAGCTCCGTCGAGTTTGACTGGTGTTCGGTCAACGCCCTGATGACCGTGAAGAAGCAGGGATGGCGCTCGGTGATGATCAACTACAATCCCGAGACGGTCTCCACCGATTATGACATGTGTGACCGCCTCTACTTCGACGAGCTGACATTCGAGCGTGTGATGGATATTCTCGAACTGGAGTCGCCCCACGGTGTGATACTCTCCGTCGGTGGCCAGATTCCCAACAACCTCGCCACTAGACTCGACGACGAGGGGGTCAACATCCTCGGCACACGCGCGTCTTCAATCGACAACGCCGAAGACCGCCACAAATTCTCGGCCATGCTCGACCGCATCGGCGTGGACCAGCCCCGCTGGCGCGAGCTGACAAGCTTCGCCGACATCGACGAGTTCATCAAGGAGGTCGGATTCCCGGTGCTGGTACGTCCCAGCTACGTCCTCTCGGGTGCTGCGATGAATGTCTGCTCCAACGAAGAGGAACTTCACCGCTTCCTGAAACTTGCCGCCAACGTGTCGAAACTCCATCCCGTGGTGGTGTCGGAATTCATCCAGAACGCCAAGGAAATCGAGATGGATGCCTTGGCCCAGAATGGCGAAATCAAGGCTTACGCGATTTCAGAGCATATCGAATACGCCGGAGTCCACTCGGGCGACGCCACCATACAGTTCCCGCCCCAGAAACTCTATGTCGAGACCATGCGCCGCATCAAAAAAATCTCCACGAAGATTGCCAAGGCCCTCGACATCTCAGGCCCGTTCAACATCCAGTTCCTGGCCAAGAACAACGACATCAAGGTAATCGAGTGCAACCTCCGCGCCTCTCGCAGCTTCCCCTTCGTGTCAAAGGTCATCAAGCTCAACTTCATCGACCTCGCCACCAAGGTGATGCTCGGCCTGCCGGTAGAGAAACCCAACAAGAGCCTCTTCGACCTCGACTATGTTGGCATCAAGGCATCACAGTTCAGCTTCTCGCGCCTCCAGGGCGCCGACCCGGTGCTGGGCGTGGACATGGCTTCCACCGGCGAAGTAGGCTGTATCGGTGACGACACATCCGAGGCTGTCCTCAAGGCAATGCTTTCTGTGGGCTACAAAGTTCCGCGCAAGACAGTGCTGCTCTCGACAGGCACACCGCGCCAGAAAGCCGACATGCTCGACGCGGCCCACCGCCTCCACAACCACGGATTCACCATTTACGCCACCGAAGGCACCTGCCGGTTCCTCAACGAGAACGGCATACCCGCCATCCGCGCATACTGGCCCACCCAGCCAGAGAGCCAGCCCCAGGTCATGCAGTTGCTCCACGACAAGAAAATCGACCTCGTGGTCAACCTTCCCAAAAACCTCTCGTCGGCCGAGCTTTCCAATGGCTACAAGGTGCGCCGCGCGGCCATCGACCTCAACATCCCCCTGTTGACAAACGCCCGTCTGGCTTCGGCATTCATCGATGCCTTCACCACCCTCTCCCCCGCCGACATACAGATCAAGTCGTGGGACGAATACAAATAATCCATCCGACAAATCACAGATGAACAAACATCCGGCGACACCCCGAGTGCCGCCGGATGTCTGTTTTTACATATATCATTATAATATTGCCAACAAAAGGGCAAAAGCATCCTGTGAGTCAGATTATAGACATGCTGCGGGCGAGGCGGCAGGCCTCCACTGAGTTCCTCACCTGGAGACGGGCAAGAATCTCCTGACGGTGACGACTGACGGTATGACGGCTGATATTCAGCTCATCGGCGATTTCCTGGCTGGTCTTCCCTTTGTTTATCAACGACAGCACCTGTTTCTCACGTCGGCTCAATATGCGCCCGTCATCGGCCGTGGTCAATTCCTCCGTCACACCGCTGACTGAGTCAACCACAACACTCCGGGCGGCCAACCCGAATGTCAACGGCCCGTAAAGACAGACGGCGTAACGCACCGCCCCGCTGACTGCGTCGTAGACATAATACATCCGGTGGAGGACATCGACCATCTCCCCATCCTTTCCCCTGAACCTGAGACGCGACGCAAGATGATACCGGCCTCTCCGCTTGGCGGGCTGCCTCCTCACAAAATGCAGAAACCGCAACTCGGCGACAAACTTCTCTGTCAGCTCCTCCTCGGGCATCAGCGACAATATCCGTTTCTCCCAGATTGAATCCTCCTCATCGTAGCCGTCAAGGCCAAACCGCCCAGCGAAGCCTCCAGCGAATATCCGGCTTGTCGAGCGCGACAAATCGCTAACCACCGCCACCACATTCTCAACCTCCGCCATACAGCGGGCATAGGCAAAAGGATTGACAGCCATATCTGAGACATCATCAAAAGGCTGGTTCTTCAGCATACGGTCAAGTTTTCTGAAAGCTGAATCCATAACGACAGGTCGGTGAAAAAAATGGTTATTTATAGTCATTGCGCATCCCGTGGGATGCTGTTAACTTTGCAAAGTTAATAAATCAGTCTATCATATCCGACATGAAAAAACTAATAATAGCCGCCATAGGTCTGCTCTCTTGCTATTCAACAGGCGCACAAACACTTGAAAAGATGAACTGGTTCAACGAGCCGAAAGAGTGGAATATCTCAGGCGGTGAACTTTCCATGTATGTCACCCCGCACACCGACTACTGGCGTATATCACATTACGGCTTCACCGTCGACGACGCGCCGTTTCTTTATGCAGAATATGGCGGCGAATTCGAGGCCAAAGTCAGAATCTCGGGCGACTACAAAACGCGGTTTGACCAGGCCGGGCTGATGGTCAGGACCGACCACGAGAATTACATCAAGGCCGGCATCGAATTTGTCGACGGCAAATACAACCTAAGCGTGGTGGTGACCCACCGCACCTCTGACTGGAGTGTCATCCCCCTTGAAAAGCCGGTCGAGGCCGTATGGATAAAGGCCGTCCGTCGCCTCGACGCCGTGGAGATATTCTATTCGTTTGACGATGTGGAGTACACTATGATGCGCAACGCCTGGATGGAAGCCAACCGCCCGGTTAAAATCGGAATGTTTGCCGCCTCACCCGACGGAGCGGGCTTCGAAGCCCGCTTCTCAGGTTTCTCGGTGACCCACCTTCCTGACAAGACCCGTTCTCAATGGCTCGAACGCAACGCCGCTGAATGACACCCAGTATGAGGCATATGCCTCCATTACAGCCAACCCGTTGCCCCGCATCCGCCACCTTAATCCCACGATTTCGATTCCATATATCTGATTTTTTGCGTAAATTTGTATCGCGTTAAACAATCCACGCCCCATCAGATTCAATATGGCCCAAGAAATCCTGACGATAAACGATATCGCCCAACAGCTTGACCTGTCTGTGAAATCAGTCAGAAAGCTTGTCGCATCCGGCCAACTGCCGGCGACCAAAAGCAACTCCAGGTATCTCATCGCGAAGAAAGATTTTGAGGAATACTGCCGAAAAGTTGAGCATCGGGGTGAGACCGCCTGCGACAAGCGCCAAACGGCGAAACTGTCTGAGCGGGTCAGCTGGTGTGACATATCGCCATATTGGGAGAATCCGCCTCAGTCTCATATGACATTCGTGGACCTATTCTGCGGGGCCGGAGGCCTTTCAAAGGGGCTTGAAATGGCAGGACTTGAGGGAATTTGCGGACTCGATTGGTTCAACGAAGCCTGTATGACATACAACCGCAACTTCAACCATCCGTTTGTCAATGGCGACATCAAGGACCAGGCCACAAAACGTCTGTTTTACGACACTGTCAGCCGACAGCTCGGCGACAGGCGGTTGAGCGTGGTCGCCGGAGGATTTCCATGCCAGGGATTCAGCATGGCAGGCAACCGCATTGTCGACGACCCCCGCAATTCCCTCTACCTCGAACTCATCGAGATTGTCAGCCACTTGCAGCCGGAGTTTGTCATCTGCGAGAATGTAAAAGGGCTGCGCAGCATGCTGGGCGGCAAAGTCGAGCAGAAGATTCTCGCGGATTTCAGGGAAATCGGATACGAGATGAACGCCACGACCCTTTGCGCGGCAAACTATCATACCCCCCAGAAGAGGGAACGTGTGATTTTCATCGGCAACCGCATAGGCCGGGAAAACCGTCATCCCTCCCCCCTCCTCTCGCCACAGGATTATGTCACCACCGGCGCTGCCATAGCAGACCTGATGACCATAGCCGAAGACAAAAGCTTCAACCATGTCCCGACCAGACACAGGCCCGACATGGCCCGGCGTATGGCAGCCCTCCCCGAGGGGAAGAGCCTATACAAAGGCTACTCCGACGCTTGGAAAAAATGTCCCTGGGATGAAGCCTCATGCACAATCAAGGAGAACCACGGGGGAGTCAACATCCATCCCCGTCTTCCGCGTGTGCTTACCGCCCGGGAGATGGCCCGCCTGCAATCATTCCCGGATGATTTCATTTTTGAAGGGCCGAAAAACAAACAGCTTGTGCAGATAGGCAACGCAGTGCCGCCACTCCTCGGCAAGGCCATAGGGCTTGCTGTCCGCATATCAAGCGGCGACCTGCGCAGTGACGCGTGACTCCCTGAGCCTAAACAATAACTGCAAGATACACAAGCCCGGTCGCGACGACAATACAGCCTGAATGTCAGGCATATTGTCGTCGCGACCGGGCTTATTCATCAACCAGCATAGGGATTCGGCCACATGCTGGTTGTCAAATATGGTCACTCGAAAAGATGCGAGTAACGGGCCACAAGGGCATTGAAATGGGAGTCGTCGCGCAGTGGCGCGAGCGACACACGGCCCACGTCGGCGACGGTAATCTCGTAAAGATTACCATAGCCGAGCTGCAACGCGCGTTCGAGCGATTTCAGCGCCAGCTCGGTCATAGTCGACTTCTCTGACGTGGAGACAGACTGGTCGGCAGCCGCCTGGGCATACAGGCAGGCCAGTACAAAGCTGAGATAACCGTCGGAGTCGCGATATTCGCGCTTCAGGCTGTCGGCCCAGGCCAAAGCCCCCTCGCGGTCGCCGGAGAAGAGCAACGCGAAGCCACGATAGCTCTGTATGGCCGACAGGGCCGACGTGGCTGCCTGGCTGTCGGCAGACTCATCCGCGTCGTCAGGAGCGGTCATCGCCACGACGCGGTTGTAAAGCGTCTGGGCATTGGCCTGCTGCTTCATACCGTCGGCCAAAACCCACGCGCGGTAGATGTAATTTCGCATCACATCTGGCTGGTCGATAATCATCGAGGCATAAATGTCATTGGCCTTGTCGAAATCACCGGCGGCGTAATCGACAAGGGCCTTGATTTCATACACATTATTTGAGGAGTAGCCCTTGATGGCGGCATCCTTCAACGCCCTGAGGGCCTCGTCGTTCTTTCCCTGAGCATACAATATGCGGGCCTTCGTGGCATAGAACTCCCCGTTTTTGCCGCCATCCATTGATATGGCGTGGTCGACATTGTCAAGGGCCTGGGGATAACGACAGAGGGCCAGCTGACACTGGGCCATTGAGTTGTAAAGCCCCGCATACTCATACATGTTCTGGTCGATGAGCTTGCGGTAGTCGGCCAGCGCGGCGGCGTAATGGTCGTGGGCCTGGGCGATGAATCCGCGTATGTAATAGAGCATCCCCTGCTGGGGGGCATATGAGATGGATGTGCTCAGACCGGTTATCACCGCCGGGTAATCAACATTCGCTATGTCGATAAGCTCCTGGAAGGCGCGTGTGTTGTTGTCGATGGATATCGCCATCAGAAGGTCCTCCACAGCCCCGGTGTTGTTGCCCTGCATACGGCGCACTGACGCCCGGCGGATGTAGATGTCACTGTCGGCCGACATCATCTCCACCGCCCCATCCATATACTCCGAGGCCAGACCAAGGTTGTTTTCCTTCACGGCCACACGGGCCAGGCCAGTCAAAGCCTCTACACTGCGGGGATTGGACGCGCGCAGACGGGTGTAGTCGGCCTTGGCGGCAGCATAGTCGCCAAGCTCATACTCCTCGTTGGCCTTCTGGTAAAGGGCCATGAAGGAAGCAGGGTCGAGTTTCAGCGCCTCCGAGAAGTCGGCGAGCGCCTCACGATGCTTGTTGAGCATCTGGTATATGTCGGCCCTCAGCATATATGCCTGGAAGCGCAGGTCGCGGTTGGCCGAAGGAGCGTATTCAAGTGTCTTGTCCACATCGGCCAACGCCCTGAGATATTGGTTGAACTTGTAATACTCGTTGGCCCGACGGAAATATATGTCGGCATCCTTGGGATTCGCCTCAAGCTCTTTGGCGTAGACATCAAGCATCGCCTGGGTCATGGGGTTGTCGATCGACTTCTGGCTCTGGGCCGAGACCGAGGCTATGGAAGCGGCCACCAGGGCGGCCGTCAAAAATTTCTTCATTTAAGTCAGTTATTCGTTTTTTCCATTAACAATTTTTGGCGGCAAACCGTTCGCTGCGTGGAGTCATCTGCCAATCGCGTTGACAGCCATCCTCATCACGGTCAGCTTCTCGAGCAGATCGGGAAGCAGGTCTAAGCGCAGCATATTGGCACCGTCACTTTTGGCCTGGGCCGGATTCTGGTGCGTCTCGATGAAAATGCCGTCACATCCGACCGCGATTCCGGCACGTGCCACGGTCTCGATCATGTCAGGACGTCCGCCGGTCACCCCCGCCGTCTGGTTGGGCTGCTGCAGGGAGTGGGTGACATCAAGTATCACCGGGCAGCCGTTGCGGCGCATCTCGGGGATGCCACGGTAATCGACAATCAGGTCCTGATAGCCGAAGGTGGTGCCGCGCTCGGTCACGGCCACATTGGGATTCCCCGCGTCGCGCACCTTCCTCACGGCATGCTCCATCGCGCCGGGCGACAGAAACTGCCCTTTCTTTATGTTGACCATCTTCCCGGTCTCGGCGGCGGCCACAAGCAGAGTGGTCTGGCGGCAGAGGAAAGCCGGAATCTGGAGCATGTCGACATATTCGGCCGCCATTGCCGCCTCCGGCTCGGTATGGATGTCGGTAACGGTCGGGATGCCGAAAGTCTCACCCACCTTGCGCAGGATTTTCAGCGCCTCGATGTCGCCGATTCCGGTGAACGAGTCGATACGCGAACGGTTGGCTTTCCGGTAACTGCCTTTGAATACATAAGGGATGTCAAGCCGTGAGGTCAGCTCCACGGCTTTCTCGGCAATCTCCAAGGCCATCTTCTCCCCCTCTATCACGCAGGGGCCGGCGAGCAGGAAGAAATTGCCGGTGGCCGAAGAGGCCAGATATTGAGGGAGAGGGGTATTCTTGTCGTATGTCATAATGCAATGATGTTTCTTGTGTTGTCAGTCGGCCGTGGCTTTCAGCTGGGCCGCGATATGGAACGTCTGCAAGGCAGTCAGGGCGGCAGTCTCGGTGCGCAGCCTTGCGTCGCCGAGCGAGACAGGCCTGAACCCCGCGTCAAGGGCCATCTTTATCTCCTCCTGGGAGAAATCACCCTCCGGGCCGATAAGGATGACCGAATCCTCACCCGGCCTGTATTCCTCAGCCAGCAGATGGCGTTGACCGTCATCGACACAATGCGCTATGAATTTGCCTGGCACGTCTTTGTGTTTCTCGATGAAACGGGCGAAAGGGGTCATCTCCTCCACCACCGGCAGGGCGGCCTTGAGGCTCTGCTTCATTGCCGAGACGGCAGTTTTCTCAAGTCGCTCGCGCTTTATCTCCTTACGCTCGGAGAACCGGCAATGGAGCGGGATGAAACCATCCAACCCCACCTCCGTGGCTTTCTCGACGAGCCATTCCATACGGTCCATGTTTTTGGTCGGGGCCACAGCAAGCAGCAACCGCCCTTTCCAGTAAGGTGGCAGGCTGTGGCGCTCGACAATCTCCACCATGGCACGTTTGGGATGAGCGTCAATGAGGCGGACAGTGAACAATCCACCCTTGCCGTCGACCACCTCAAGGAGGTCGCCGGGCTGATGGCGCAACACCCTCACGCAATGGCCCGACTCCACCTCGGGCATCAACGGGTTGTCTTCTATTTCCGGGCAATAAAAGCGTATCATCAGATGAGCCAGATCATTGTTTGTCGTCGACGAATCCGTCGGGCAGCGAATCCTCGTCAACAGCCTTGGCAAGGGTTACTTCATCCTTGGACTTCTTCTCGGGATTCTTGAACACGAGGAAGAACAACACCGCAACCACGAGGGCATATCCGGCGAATATCAGCCAGGTGGTGTCCCAGTCGCCGACCAGAACGCCGTCAGACCAGTGGCAATAGTGGTTTACCACAGCTCCGGCCGACAGGGTGCCGATGGTGGCGCCAAGGCCGTTGGTCATCAGCATGAACAAACCCTGGGCGGAAGCCTTGTTGGACGGGTCACACTCATTGTCGACATACAAGCCTCCCGACACATTGAAGAAGTCGAATGCCACGCCATAAACGACGCATGACAGGAAAAACAGTATCACGCCGGGGAATGTCGGACTGCCGACCCCGAAGAATCCGAAGCGCAGCACCCAGGCTGTCATCGCCATCAGCATCACGGTCTTGATGCCGAAGCGTTTCAGGAAAAACGGTATGAGAAGAATACACAGGGCCTCGCTGACCTGCGACACCGAGACAAGCATCGTAGCGTTGTTGGCGGCGAAACTGTTGGCGATTTCCGCCACTGTGCTGCTCTTGAAGCTTGTCAGGAACGGGCCGGCAAAACCGTTGGTCACCTGCAACGACATACCAAGAAGCATGGAGAATATGAAAAACAGGGCCATTTTGCGCTGCTTGAACAGCTTGAACGCGCTAAGGCCGAGCTGCTCGGTGAGCGACTGCTTGGGCTTGCTGACCAGCTTGCACTGGGGCAGGGTGAAGCAATAAGCGAAAAGCACAAGGCTCAGCACACCCGACACAAGGAACTGCATGTAGGTGTACTGGAATTTCGCGTCGCTCTGGGCGAATGTGAATCCGAAAGAGCCATCCTCCCATGTGGCGCAGTTGACAAACCACATCGTGACAATGAACCCTACGGTGCCAAGCACCCTGATGGGCGGGAAATCCTTGACCGTGTCAAGGCCATGGTCTTTCAATATAGTGAAAGCGGCGGTGTTGGACAACGCGAGAGTAGGCATGTAGAATGCCACACTGACCGTGTAGACCGCCATGAACAATGTCTTGTCGGGCATCTCGCTCTGTATACCGAGCCAGCAAAGCATAATCATGGCAAGACCAGCCACGAGATGACACAGGCCGAGCAGCCTCTGGGGCTGTATGAACTTGTCGGCGACGATACCCATCAGCGTGGGCATGAATATCGAGACGATACCCTGTATGGCATAGAACCAGGAGATTTCCTCTCCCATGCCGGCCCTGCCGAGATAATTTCCCATACAGGTCAGGTAAGCGCCCCATACGGCAAACTCCAGGAAGTTGAGCGCCGAGAGCCGTATCTTAATGTTTCCCATCATATTTGTCTAAGGATTTTTGCGGTTTGGATTCACATGTTAGTTATTGTCAGAAGAAAGGCTTCAGGGGCCTGTTATGTCTGGCAAAAGTAGTAATTTTTTTTGGTGTACATGCAAAACCTCAGTTAAAATTGTTAATAAATTGCTAACTTTGCGCAATCCTCAATCATAACATCACTTACAAGAAATGACATCACAGTCACGCCCATACACATTCGACCGCGTGGTCAGGCTGCTCATCGGCTGCGCCATATTCGCTTTCATCATCTGGCTGCTCGACCTGCTCAAGGATGTGCTGCTTCCCTTCTGCGTGGCGTGCCTGATAGCCTACCTATTCGAGCCTTTCGTGCAGTACAACCGCTCCCTGCTGCGGCTAAAAGGGAGAATCACGGCCATCTTCGTGACCCTCTTCGAGGCATTGGTGTTTTTCGGCATACTGTTATATATGTGTGTGCCGTCAATCATCACCGAGATGCACCAGATGGCCGACCTGCTGCGCAACTACGCCAACTCCGATGTGAGCATACAGTATCTCCCCCCGGAAATCCATGACATACTCAAGAGCAACATCGACTTCGAGGAGCTTGCCCACACCCTGATGCAGCAAGACATGCGCAGCATCATCGACAAAGGGATGACGGTGATACACGGCGGCGTGCATGTGGTCCTCGGTGTCGTGGCGTGGCTAATCGTCTTCCTTTATGTCATATTCATAATGCTCGACTATGACAGGCTGATGCGCGGCTTCAAGCTGCTGGTGCCTCCGCGCTTCCGTCCGGTGGCATACAAGGTGGGCAACGACATCAAGGAGTCGATGAACCATTACTTCCGCGGACAGGCGCTTATCGCCTGCGTCGTGGCCGTGATCTACTGCGTCGGCTTCTCGCTGTGCGGGCTGCCCCTGGCGATAGTGCTTGGACTCGGCACCGCCGTGTTGTTCATGATACCCTACTGCCAGTACCTCTCAATCATCCCTGTCACCCTGCTGTGCCTGGTCGACTCCGCCAACAGCGGCAGCCATTTCTGGACCCAGTGGTGGGAGTGCATGGGTGTGTTCCTGCTGGTGCAGATTGTGGCCGACCTGATACTCACCCCCCGCATCATGGGGAAAGCCATGGGACTCAACCCGGCCATCATACTGCTCAGCCTCTCGATATGGGGCTCGCTCTTCGGACTCATCGGCATGATCATCGCGTTGCCGCTCACGACACTGCTTCTCTCCTACTATGAGCAATATGTGATTATGCGCAACGATGACGAGCCGCCATCTCAACGCCTCAAGGAGGTGGAGGAGATAAAAGACATGTCTGAGATGCCATTCAAGGACGGGAACGACTGATTTTTGACCACTTTCACGGGTTTTGCCATCATTTATGTTGTACAGCTATTGTACGGACAGGAATCATTGCGTAATTTTGCAACAGTTTTTAACGCTAATATCCAATCCTTAACAGCCCGAGGGGCTATCGCCAATTCTATCCAACCATCATAATCCATTCATTTCACAACGCAATGAGAAAACTGCTTTCAACATTGATCGCGCTGTGGCTGGCCAACATCGTGGCCATTGCCGCACCCGGCGCGTTTACGTCAGTGGGTA
This sequence comes from uncultured Bacteroidales bacterium, assembly GCA_958418815.1. Classification (GTDB taxonomy): domain Bacteria; phylum Bacteroidota; class Bacteroidia; order Bacteroidales; family Muribaculaceae; genus UBA7173. The sequence goes on from CATZGB010000011.1 coordinate 59,517, forward strand.
TTGTCGTCGATGAATCCAACGAGCCGGTCACCGGTGCCACGGTATCCACTGCCGGCGGCAAAGCGTTGGGTGTCACCGACATCGACGGCAAATTCAAAGTGCAGGTGCCTGATGGCACCAGCGGCCTTACAGTCACATTCATCGGCTACAAACCGCTGACTGTCGACGCCAGGCAGAATGTCGGCACAATCGCCATGGAGGTCGAGTCGCAGATGCTCGCCGATGTGGTAGTCACCCAATCGCTGGCACGCACCCGCGAGACCCCGGTGGCCATATCGCAAATCAACGCCGCCGACATCGACTTCAAGCTCGGCAACCAGGAATTTCCTGAAGTGCTGAAGACCACTCCCGGTGTCTGGACCACCAAGGAAGGTGGAGGCTTCGGCGACGCTAAGACCAACATGCGCGGCTTCAAGAGCGAGAACGTGGCCGTGGTCATCAACGGTATCCCCATCAACGATATGGAATGAGGTGGTGTCTACTGGAGCAACTGGGCCGGACTGAGCGATGTGGCCACATCCATCCAGACCCAGCGCGGACTCGGAGCCGGACTGCTCTCCGCACCCTCCGTGGGCGGCACCATCAACATCACCACCCAGAGCCTCGACGCCAAGAAAGGCGGCTCGGTATGGTACGGCATGGGCAATGACGGCATGAACCAGATCGGTCTCAAACTCTCGACCGGCCTGATGAAAAACGGCTGGGCCGTGACCATCCTCGGCTCACGCCGCTGGAGCGACGACAACTACGTGCAGGGCACCTGGTACAACTCCTACAACTACTTCCTGAATGTGTCGAAGCGCATCAATGACGCCCACCAGCTGTCATTCACCGCGTTTGGCGCGCCCCAGACCCATGCGCAGCGCTCATCTTACGACGGCCTGACAATCGAGGGCTGGGCCACAACCGCCAAGCAATACATGGATGGCGAAAGCCAGTACCGCTACAACGCGTCGTTTGGTTACCTCCTCAACGGACAGAAATCCACCGGCGCCAACTATAACCATTACCACAAGCCCCAGCTCTCGCTCAACCACATCTGGGAAATCAACGACCACTCCTCCCTCGCCACCGTGCTGTACGCATCCTTTGCCAACGGAGGCGGCTACAAGGGTATGGGCCGCTCGGTCACATACAACGGCACGCTTCTCAGCGGCGATTCCTGGTTTGGCTGCTCTGACGGAAACATCAACACCACATTCCGCAACCCTGACGGGACATTCGCCTACGACCAGATTCAGCTGATGAACCGCAACTCCGAGACCGGCTCCAACATGGTGCTGGCCGACAACGTGAACTCCCACAACTGGTATGGCCTGGTGTCGACCTACAAGCACTCCCTGCTCGACAACAAGCTCAACCTCACTGGTGGTATCGACATGAGATACTACAAGGCTTTCCACAAGGCCACAATCGTAGACCTCTTTGACGGCGAATACTACATCGACGACTATTACCGCTCACGCGTGCAGCCCGAGAACTCCGCCGTGTTCAACAAGAACAACACCGAATGGGTCAACCAGAAACTCGGTGTGGGTGATGTCGTCTACCGCAACTTCGACGGTGTGTCACACAACGAGGGGCTTTTCCTCCAGGGTGAATACTCCATGCTCGACCGCAACCTCAACATCGTGCTGTCCGGCTCGCTCAACAACACCGGCTACCAGCGCATCGAGCATTTCTACGCCGACGAGGCCCACTCAAAAAGCGCCTGGCAGAATTTCATAGGCGGCACCGTGAAACTCGGCTCCAACTACAACATCGACCGCCACAACAATGTGTTCTTCAACGTGGGCTACATCAGCCGCGTGCCTTTCTTCAGCTACGGCGTGTTCCTCTCGTCGCAGAACTCCAACATGCTCAACCCCAATCCCCTCAACGAGAAGATTGTCTCATTCGAGGTGGGTTACGGCTACCACTCCCCTGTCTTCAGCATCGATGTCAACGGCTACTTCACCAAGTGGATGGACAAGACCACATCCCGCTCGGTGCAGATGCTCGGCGAAATGAGCGGCCAGTATGGCTCATTCAACATGCAGGGTGTCAACGCCCGCCATATGGGTGTAGAGCTGGCCGCCACATTCCAGCCCACCAACTGGTTCACCCTCGAGGGAATGCTCTCCATAGCCGACTACATCTGGGACTCCAACCCGACGGGCTACTTCTACGGACCCGGCGGATTCCCGATCTCATCTCTCAACGGCACCCCTGCCACAGGCATCATGTCGGGCGACCACCTCTCGGCCAAGCTCAACCAGAAGGGAGTGAAGGTGGGCGGCTCGGCGATGACAACCGGAGCCATCTCGGCCACTTTCCGCCCCTTCAAGGGGTGGCGCATCGGAGCTGACTGGACTTTCCACGCCCGCAACTATTCCGACTACCAGGTCACCGCCTCCAACTTCAACCCCGGCACAGACCTCAACGTGCCTGACCCCTGGAGAATCCCCTGGGGCAACCAGCTCGACCTCTCGGCCAGCTACAGCTTTGAAATCGGCGGCATAAACGCGCGTCTCAGCGGAAATGTCTACAACCTCTGCGACTACCACTATGTGACCACCGCCTGGGGCAAGCTCGAGGAACCCGGCGCATGGGACAATGTCTTCCGTGTCTTCTATTCTTTCGGCCGCACATATTCCCTGAAGCTGCGTCTTAACTTCTAATCCAAAAGAACTGAGATGAAAAAAACAATATATCTGCCGCTGCTGGCCATCGGAGCGATGGCAGCGCTCACCGGCTGCGACGAGAATGCCTGGAACGACCATCTCGACGGGTTTGACTCGACTTTCGCGCCCACCGAGGTGAAGACCATCGAATACACCCTCACCGACGCCGACTACGCGGCCATCGCCTCAAACAAGCAAAACAAGGCCCTGGCCGAGCAAAACGACGCGTCGCAGGCATTGGCCGCCCTCTCCGGCAACAAGTACTTCACCGAGAAAATCACCGCCGCCGAGTATGTGCCGGCATTCTTAGGCTCGACCGCACCATACATGATGTACACCGACGGCTCATCGATACGGCTTACCTACAACATCTCCGTCGGGTTGCCCGAAGAGGTGACCGAGTCGGCCGGAGCCTGGAACCTCTCGGTAAGCGAGGAGTTCTACAAGACCGCCGTGTGGGAGAGCGACGAAAATTACATCGTGGGATTCGCCCCCGAGAAACCGGCCTCGCGCTACCTGCCGGCAGCCATACAGGCTTCCATCGGCGCTGACGCGCAGGAGGGGAAGTATGCCATCATATCCTACCTTGAGGCAGAGCAGAACCCCATCTTCGGCAATGTCGGAGGCGGCGACGAGCCTCCCTCCGGTTTCCAGATGTCTGATGTCCTCGGCGACATCGCGGCCGGCGACGGCGTGACGGTCGACGGCGTGGTAGGCGGCGCGTGTGGCGCAGGCTTCGTGCTGACCGACCTCGGAGGCTCCATCTTCGTCTACATGGGCGGAGGATATGATCCGACCACCTACCCGGTGGGCTCCCAGCTTCACCTTGAAGGGGAGGCCACCTCTTTCAAAGGCAATCTCCAGGTTGCCCAGGGAGCCACAATAGACAAGGTCGGCACCCAGGAATACATCTTCCCCGCCGCCACCGTCTATGACGGCGCGGCTCTCGACGCGGCCCTCACCCGCCCCGCCGACCAACTGGCCATCTACGCCTCAATCTCTGGCAAGGTGGTTGTCTCGGGCAACAACATCAACATCGAGGTGGCCGGCGCGGAGACCGCCAAAGGCTCGATTTATTACGCCACAGACGCCCAGCGCGAGAAACTCACAGACGGGACTTATGTCGAAGTGACCGGATGGTTCATCAGCATCTCAGGCTCGCGTTACTGCAACTTCGTCGTAGACCACCTCAACTTCCTGACCAACGCTCCCGCCAAGGCAGCCAGCCGCGGATTGGCCGCCGCTGTCCCCACCGTGGAGAAGAACGCGGTCTACCGCTACGACGGCTCAAGATGGGTCGTTCCCGAAAACTTCGTAATCCTCAACCCGGCCGACTACACTGCCATGGGACTCAACGGCTCACTCTCGCAGCCCGACGCATACCTGCCGACATTCCTCAAGCTGAAATATCCCTACGCCAAGGCCGACGACGTGAAGTATGTCCTCTACTACAACTCGGGATATGCCTGCGCCGAATACAACTTCAACGGTTCGGAATGGATCCGCTTCAACGGCGTGGAGACCGAGACCTCTCAGTTTGTGCGCGCCGGAGGGAAATGGATGTTCGACCCCAACGTGACCATCAACCTGCCTTATGGAAAAGGACAGACCGCTTCCGCGCCCTTCTATCAGGCCTGCGTGGACTGGGTCTATGAGAACAAGTGTGTGCCCCTGGGCGACACCTCCATAAAGTCTGGCAAATTCTGGGTCACCTCCTACGGCAACAACGACTATTACTGCGGCACCTCCTCATACCAGAACAATGTCGACCTGCGCGCAGCGTCGGCCCGCGCCCAGTACAGCGCCGGATGGGAAGGCTACACCGACGAGGAAATCGTCGCCACGATGGAGGAAAGATGCGACCGCGAGGTGTTCCCCGCCGTGCTTTCCCAGTTCTACCCCGACGCTAAGCCTATCGACGGGCTGCAGGTTGTCTACACCATCAACTTCTACGCTTACGCGCTTACCCCTGCCGGCAACTACCGCACACTCCCCTGTGTGGCCAAATACGAGGTCACCGGAGTCGGACAGTTCACCTATCTTGAGTCGCAGTGGCTCATAGGCATCGAATAAGCATCAGGCCCCGTAAAGGCTGACTTCAATAAAAACGGGCGCCACCGGTGATGACCACCGTGGCACCCGTTTTTTCATTGCGGAGTCAAAAGTTTTGCTTATCTTTGTGAGCCGTAAACGGCCCGGGCGATTGCCCGCGAGTCAACCTGACAACACTGCATACTATACATCATAATTTTACGTTTCGCTATGAAGAAAAAATTCATCTGCACCGTATGTGGCTATGTCCACGAAGGTGAAGAGGCACCCGAGAAGTGCCCTCTCTGCGGCGCTCCCCGCAGCAAATTCGAGGAGATGAGCCCCGAGGCATGCCTGCAGTTCGTGACCGAGCACGAAATCGGCGTCGCCAAAGGTCTCGACGAAGAGATGATCAAAGACCTCAACGCCCATTTCATGGGTGAATGCACCGAGGTAGGAATGTATCTGGCCATGTCGCGCCAGGCCGACCGCGAGGGTTATCCCGAAATCGCCGAGGCATTCAAGCGTTACGCATGGGAAGAGGCAGAACACGCCTCCAAGTTCGCCGAACTCCTCGGCGACTGCGTGTGGGATACCAAGACAAACCTCGAGAAGCGCATGCACGCCGAGGCCGGAGCCAACGCCGACAAGATGCGCATCGCGGCAAACGCCAAGAAAGCCAACCTCGACGCAATCCACGACACCGTACACGAAATGGCCAAGGATGAGGCCCGCCACGGCCGTGGTTTCGCCGGTCTCTACGAGCGTTTCTTCGGCAAGAAGTAACCCCTGTCAGCCAGACAAGACACCAGGGTGTCACGCAATCCAGGTTTCATACCTGCCGCGTGACACCCTGTTTTTCCAAGGCCGAGTCCCTGTCAGACCTGATATCCCAGCAATTCAAGAATAAAAGGAGCCAGCAACGCCGTCAGCAGTCCGTTGATGGTCAAGCCGACTGAGGAGAAAGCCCCGTAACGTTCGCCGCGCTCCATTGCGGCCGAGGTGCCGACGGCATGGGCCGCTGTACCCATCGACAGCCCGGAGGCGATAGGACTGCTGACATTGGCGAACTTTATTATCCTGAATCCGGCCATACCGCCGAATATCCCTGTCGCCACCACCACGGCAGCGGTCACCGGGGAAAGTCCGCCCACGGCTTCTGAAATCTCCATGGCAATCGGGGTGGTGACCGCTTTCGGGGCAAGCGACAACACAATCTCCCGGCTCGCGCCGAACAGTTCGGCCAACAGCACGACCGACAGTATGCCGGCCACACATCCCGCCAGCTCGGCGATGATAAGCGGCATCAGCTGACGGCGTATGTTTTCGAGCTGGCGGTAAAGCGGCACCCCAAGGGCCACCACCGCAGGTTTCAGCCACGCGTCTATATACATGCCACCCTCCTGATATGTCTGGTAATCTATGCCACACACGCAAAGCACGCATATGAGGCAAAGTATAGAAACCAGTATTGGATTGAGAATCTTTAGGCGCGTCTTGCGTTGAAGAATCTGTGCCCCGACATACACCCCGAATGTGAGGGCAATGAGGAATATCTTGTTGGTAAGGAAGTCCATATGACAACGTTAATTAATGGTTATGCCCACGTGACAACCTGGAGTCACTCCCCGTCGCCGAGGGAGCTTGCCGTCGTTGGGCCTGAGCGCCCATTTGCGCGGTGGGAATAAAAGCGTCTTACAAGCTGGTGGGTATGGCCGGTGACAGCGATGATGACAACGGTGCTTCCCACTGAGGCGAGCACGATAGGCACCCATTGGTCGGCCAGCAGCCCCATGCAGTTGATTATGCCGACACCTGCCGGCACGAAGAAGAATCCCAGATTATGAACAAGGAACGCCGACAGCCTGTCGACCCACTGGATTTTCACCACACCGGCTTTCAACGCCACCGTCAGGCTGATCATGCCTATGATGCTCGAGGGCAGCGGCACCCCGGTCAAGGCCACGACAAGCTCGCCCAAGGCCAGGAAACCAAAAATAATTCCTAATTGAAGTATTAGTCCCATACACAATATGATTAAGACACAACCGACCCTATGAAATCTGTTTATCATGGGGTCGGTTGGTCGGCGCAAAGTTACGAAGTAATATCGACACTTGGAAAATTTCGCGCCCCTATTTTTCGCCGTTTTTTTGCAATCTCAGAAATAATGGCTACCTTTGCCCCTGTTTTTAACAAACACCAGCTCTCTCACAGCCTGCTGCCAGGCGAACTTATCCCTCAGACGGGATGTTATTAATGATGTAGACACAGAGAGACAAGGGACTTCCGTTTCAACCCTTGTGCTTCAATATCGCAGCGGCGTTTAAAGATTGGCCGCGCCAAAAGGTTTCAACAAAGGTACAAACTAAGGTAAAATTAAAAAATCAAAGCTATGATTAGGTTTATCAAACGCGCAGCAAGATGGTACTTTGAACATTCAGTCACCAACTTTGACTGATTGCGATTGCCATCCTCTCCCCCCTCTCCATTAACCAGTAAAAAACAAAAAACAGATATAACAGCATCGGCCTGCGGAAATCCGCAGGCCGATGCTCATTTATGGCCAGCCCTGCCCCGGGTCGACCAGAGGCAGGCAAGTTATGTCATCATCAGTATTTGTCGTCGAAGGTCATTTCGTCGAAGCCCTCGACATCGAACTCGTCATCATTGTATTCGTCAGAACCATAGAAGTCCTCGCCCATGTCATCGGTGGTGACTGCCTTGGTTTTGGCAGCGGTCTTCTCCTCAAATTCCTCGAAGTCCACAGTCTGGGCGGGAGCCTTTCCGATGGCCAGCGAGCAGACAGGATCCTTGAGCGAGCGACCGGTCTGCAGTTCTTTCATCTCTATGAAGAAAGAGCGGTCGGTCATATAGTCGAAAGTGAACATCAGCCGTTGTCCTTCATCGTCGATGAAGTCAGACAAAACGCTGTCTTCCATCAGGTAAATCTCCTGGGCGGAATCGGTGCCCATGTCCTCCATCGTGATTTCCTTCTCCTTCTCCCAGCGGTCATCGCAGATGAAAAACGACGACATCTGGTTCTTGTCATATGCCACCGACTCGCAAATGGCGTTCTTGAGATCAAGGAATGTTGCGTCAGCGTCAATCTGGATTTCGCGGCGGAAATTGTCGACTTCGTCAGAAACTATGCGGAAATTGAATATCATTTGTTGAGTTGTTTTTTCTGTGTTGGGCAATCAGGGGCGTTGCCCCCGTTTGGTCAATGCAAAGATATGTATTTATAACAACTCGCGCCAAATTTTTTCCGCAATTTTTTTCAGGCTCGTGTGTCGGTTCAAATCTCAGTCAAAATCCTCATTGTCGAGCGTCCTCATACTTACAGGTTCGTTATGTGAGACTTCGTGAGACAAACGCTCTTGTGATTGTACTGTTGATGGCATGTCAGTACGGATGCCGTCATACCAGCCGTTGTCTTTGATGTCGAGATTGGTGTAGTCCTGTTCGTAGTCCATGGCAATAGGGGTGTTAGTCTGTTTTTGATACCACAAATTTACGGCCACACCCGGGCCAAAACCACGCCCATCCGTCTTAAACAATCTTAACGCCAGTGCCCCGCTCCTCCTGTGTCAGACCAGCACTGCCCCTATTCCGGGTCGTGCCGGGTCAAGGGTGATTCTCCCGTCAATGATTTTCACACCATCGAAACGGTCATTTGAAATCAGCAGGTTGCCGTCGAGATCGGCATATTCAGCCAATGGCGAGAGCTGGGCGGCAGCGGAAATTCCGCAGGAGGTCTCAGTCATGCACCCAAGCATCACCTTCATCCCCATGGCACGGGCGAGGGTCGCCATCTGGTATGCCTCGTGCATGCCACACGATTTCATAAGCTTTATGTTGATGCCGTCATACACCCCTTTGAGCGACGCCACGTCGCCAAGGCGTTTCACCGCCTCATCGGCGATTATGGGCAGCGGAGACCGCTCCGTGAGCCAGGCCGCGTCATCGATATTCTCCTTGGCCATCGGCTGCTCCACAAACAGGCATCCCCTCTCGGCCAGCCAATGACACATGTCGAGCGCCTTACCGCGGTCGGTCCATCCTTGGTTGGCGTCGACGCAGATAGGCACATCCGGACGACACTCCCTGATTATCTCTACCAGCTCTTTGTCGTTGTCAAGGCCCATCTTCACCTTCAACACCTTGTATGGAGCTGCCTCGGCAACTTTCTCCCTGACAATCTCAGGGCGGTCGATCCCAATGGTGAACGAGGTGCAGGGCGCTTTCGCCGGGTCGAGTCCCCATATCTTGTGCCACGGCTGCCCCATTATCTTTCCGGTAAGGTCATGGAGGGCTATGTCTACAGCCGCTTTGGCGGCGTTGTTGCCGGGAGCGACAGAGTCCATGTATTCATGTATCTCTTCTATCCTGAACGGGTCATTGAATTGCCCCAGGTCAAGGCCCGACAGAAACTTGCTGACGGATTCCACTGATTCCCCCAGATATGGCGGCATCGAAGCCTCGCCGTAACCGGTAATGCCGTCGACGGTTATCTCGACCTGCACGTCGGGTGTGGTGGTGCGGGAATACCGGGCAAGGTTGAACGCGTGGCGCAACTGCAGCTCATACGGGAAAAACCTCATCGAAAGTCCTCTGCCGGCATGCCCTGCGACGCTTCCGCCACCCGCCGAGACTGAGGTTGTGCCAGCTGGCAACGCCTGCAACGCCGGGGCTGCAACCGCCGACAACGCGCCCAATACCCCTGCTTTTATGAATCTACGTCTATCCATCATCTGTGTCTTTTTTCAATCAAGCCTTCCGGCTCAGATGACAAAGATACCACTATTTCGGCATTCATACAATGTTTTCATTAAACATTGTATGCCCAAACCGTTGACTATATTGGGAAATCATCGTATATTTGCGTATGAAACAATTTGCCACATTCATCAGACGTATGCGTGTCACTGCCATAAAGGGATGGCAGGCCGCAGTCATAGCTGCATTGTCGGTTTCGCCTGTCGCCTCTGCCGAGGAAATTGAGGTAACTGTCACAAACCACGGCGACGGCACACGACTCGCCGGCACCCTCTCCACTCCGGCCACGACTCCTAAATGCGCCATACTTCTCGCCACCGGGAGCGGCCCGCAGAACCGCGACGAGGAGATAATGGGGCTGCGGCCATTCAAAGTCTTGTCAGACTCACTGACCGAGGCCGGATACGCTGTGCTGAGGATGGATGACCGTGGCACCGCCGCGAGCGGTGGCGATTTCAAGACCGCCACGGCCACAGATTTTATAGGAGACCTCAGGGCGGGACTCACATTTCTGGATTCATGCTACCGTTCCATCCCGAAGGGAATCATCGGCCACTCCGAAGGGGGCCAGCTTGCCATCAGAATAGCAGCCGACAGGTCGGAGGGCTGCAATCCCGACTTCATAATCACTCTCGCCGCACCGGCGTGGAGGGGCGACTCCTTGATAATGTCGCAATCGCGGGCGTTGTCAACGGCAATGACGGGAGCGTGGCCCGGAGAAGCCATGCAGCGCGACATCCTCGCCATTGCCCGGGGTCCGCTACCTTACTCCGTGGCCTCACCGATGGTGTTCTCAATAATTGCCAAAGAACTCGGAGGAGCCGCCCAGTTGCCGGAGGTGCAGCGACAGCTCTCCGGACAGGTGGACGCGGTGCTGTCACCCTATTACCGCAAAATGCTCCGCTACGATCCCGGGTCTGACATAGCCGCTGTCTCTGTCCCTTGGCTGGCGCTGAACGGCGACAAGGACCTGCAGGTGGTCAACGCCAACCTCTCCACCATATCCACCCTGAATCCAGGCGCCTCGACCACGACCGTGGCCGGACACAACCATCTCTTTCAAAAAGCCACGACCGGGTTGCCGCAGGAATACCCCACCCTCGGCCAGTCACCTTCGCCCGAGACCATATCCCTAATCCTGGAGTGGCTGAAAACCCTTTGACCGCCGCGGCCCGGCAGGTCACTTGTATTCTGTCAGCTCGTCGGGATGGAAGATGACAGCCGACTCGGCGACCGGAGCCGCCAGAAAGTAGCCCAGGCAGAAATCACCTGAGTACATGCGCGGCCCGTTGCTGGTGCCGTTGCTTATGGCTTCGATGTAATCATGCATCTCCCGGCTGATGGGCGTCACTTTCACCGAGACCTCGTCGCCGTCGCGCAAAGCCGTCGCGTCATCCTCCTCCGAGAGGTCTTTCCTTGATGTCATCAAGACCTCATCGATTCTACCGTCAACGGCAAGGATGTCATTTATGGCCGACCACAGATACAACTCCCCGTTGCGGTAAACCCTGACCCAATAGCATTCGCCATTGATCCCGGGATTGTCTGTGAACGATACCTGCAACACCGCGACATAATCATATGGCATCTTTATCCACTGGAACTCCATGTCAAGCATCTCGACCGGGGGGAGCATCGTGGATGTGGATTCATAACGACATCCATCCCTTTCGACTGTCAAGGTGTAGGTGTGGCCCGTCTCGCCTGAGACCGGAGAGAGGAAAACACCCTGGCCGTCAGGGTGCAGCTCAGTCCGGCATCCGGTTGTGATGTCCGACAGCACGACTGTGGCATCAGTCAGTGTCTGGCGACCCATCGGTTCATCCATAGGTGTGGTCAGGGTTATTCTGACAGCGGCCCCATGCTCGTCGAGGCTTCCCTCTATCACCGTCATTGGGGGGATGTCGTGATACTCGAAGTCAAGCTCCTTCTCACAGGATGTCAGAAATGCCAGCGTTCCGGCGGCCAGGAAACAGAGATGGTTTTGTGGTGTCTTCATTTTAACGTTCAGAATTTCAGCGTGTAGGAAACTGATGGCACCAGTCCGTAAAGCGACTGTTGCACCGCGCGTGTGCCAGACGGCTTTGTGGGGTCATCCTCGAAGTAGACCACAAAAGGACTGTAATGGCAATAGGCATTGTACACCCCGAAAGCCCACTGGGTGGTGAACCGCCGTCCTTGCCGGGTATATGTGGCCGACAGGTCGAGACGGTGGGATGCCGGAGTGCGGTAGCCGTTGCGTGACGAGTAATAATAGCATGTCACACCGTCAAGCTCATATTTCACATCAGGGGCAGTTATAGGTTGGCCTGAGGAGAAGGTCCATGAGCCAGACAGGTTCCACTTGTCAGTGAGGCGGAATATGGCCACCACCGCGAGGTCGTGGCGGCGGTCGTTGGATGCGTCATACCATTGTCCGTCATTGATGCCCGGTATTCTCGACTGGGTCTTGCTCAATGAGTAGGAAACCCATCCAGTCAGCCGTCCGGAGTTTTTGCGCGCCATCAACTCCACCCCGTAACTACGGCCCTTACCTCCGAGGATGAGGCTCTCAAGGTCAATGTCAGAGAACATCGTGCGTCCGTCCTTGAAGTCATACACATTGTCAAGCGACTTCCAATAACCCTCCACAGACCAGTCATAGGCCCCGTCAGCCGTCATTCCGGCGTAGCCCAGGCCATATTGCAGGGCTTTCTCAGGTTTTGTCGTCGCCGAAGTGATGGCATACCTGTCAAATGGGAAACTGGTGGTATTGGCGCGTATGGCGTGGAGATTCTGCGAGGTCGCCCCGACTCCGATTTTCAGATTATGACACTGCGTGATGTCATATTTGAAGCTGACCCGCGGCTCGACGGAAGAATATGTGCGGGAGGAGAAGTCGGGGGCCGCCATGGCCATCGAGGAGAAACTGTGGAAGCGTTCTCCCGACAATGCAGAGAACAGGGCAAGCCTCACACCGGCCGACAGTGAGAAACGATCACGGAAAGTTGCCTCGTATGACCCCCACAACGCGTTCTGCCATCCCGAACGTATCTCTTTCTCCTTCACAGCGTTTATGTCAAACTCTCCGGATTTCACCCGTAGCAGCTCAGACCGCAGTCCGAGTTCAAGGGTCTGGTTTTCAGCCAGCGAACACAATGCCTTCTCGTTTATGGAGAAAGACCTGACATATTCGGTCAGAGACTGGTCAGTCCGCATAATTGACATCTCCATGTCAGCCGTGAAGTCAGTGAACGAGGCTGTGGTGGCAAACCGCCACGCCCCACCCCTGGCCACAAGCCAGTTGACCGAAGCCCCGAGGTTGCCCCATCGCATCTGCATAAGGTCACTGATGCCCATATTGTCACGGCTTGCCAGAAATGAGACATCGACATAGTCGCCATGGCCAGACTGATAACGCAACCGGGCAGTGACATCATAGAAATTCATCATCGTGTGACTGTATTGCGGTATCATTTTCAAGAACATGTCGACGTATGACCTGCGGGCCGTCACGGCGAAAGACAGCCTGTCTCTCACAATCGGGCCTTCGGCAGCAAGCTTGGCGGCGAGCAGTCCGATGGTGGCCGACGCATGGTAAGAGTCGGTGTCGCCCGGAGCCAGGGATGTGTCGAGCACAGAGGCCGTGGCTCCTCCATACGAGGCCGGTATCGGCCCTTTGTAAAGGGTGGCGCGGCCAAGCGCGTCGTCGTTGAAGGTCGAGAATATGCCCATCACATGGGATGGATTGTAGAGAGTGATGCCGTCAAGCAGCACGAGATTCTGGGCGGCGGTGCCACCTCTCACCTCGAAGCCTCCGGCCCCTTCACCTTCACCGTGTACTCCCGGCATCAGGGTTATGGATTTGATGATGTCATTCTCGCCGAACAAAGCCGGCACCACGGCCAGTTTGCTCAGTTCGAGATGCTCGGCGCCAAGACGGATGTCGGCAATGCGCTGGCGGGCAGACTGCCCCGTCACCACCACCTCCTGGAGCGCTTCTTCATGCTCCATAAAAGCAATGGTGTCGGCTGGCTCAGCTGTGGTGGCGGGGGATGGCGCAGTGGTCCCAGCTGACGCGGGAAGGGGAACGAGAACCGCGGCTGCGGCTACCATCCACAATCCGGCCGCACGCTGAAGGCCTGTCGTGATTTCTGTTGTCATTTGTGTAACCCTTGGAAATTGCAGGGCACAAAGTTACGCATTTTATCGCATCCTGATCACACAAACGGCTGTAAAACTTTCAGAAACGGTTAAGTTCGGCCTCGGATGCGGCCTCCCCCTTGTATCTGCTCTTCCTGGGCTGGAACCTGTAAGTCAACGACAAGGCGACCCCGCGGTTGTCATAGCTCTGCCGTTTGTCGATATGGACTCCGTATGTGTCCATCGTCCAGTCGTTGTTGGCTGTGGCGAATATGTCGGTGGCCGACAGCCTCAGCCGCAGGGAGTCCTCAAGGAATGATTTGCTGACCGACGCGTCCATTACAAACCATTCCGCGCCAAACCGGTTGGTATGGATGTATCCCGAAGATTGCCCTCGGACGTTGGCCGTCAGCATCAGGCCATAAGGCAAGGAAATGACATTGTCAAAATAGTATGACAGTATCGGGCGGCCATATCGCGTCGTGGCGATTTCAAGCCATTGCTTGTGGACACCCGCCGTAATCCCCGGCGACCAGCATCCTATCTGACGGTTCCATACGAGGTATGCGTCAATGGATGTGACATCCATATTCACTGGCTGCATAAGCAGCTGCATAGTCGGGGCCGGATAGACACGCTTCACGAAACCATAGGTGTCAATGCTGCGGCTGTAATACCCTTGCAGCATGAAGTCGCCCCAGATTCCCGACAACTGCAGACTGTGCATACGTTCGTCACGCAAGGCCGGATTTCCACCCTCTATCTCGTGGCGGCCGACATAGCTGAGGCTCCCTGTCAACTGTGAATATGGCGGCCTGACGGTGGCCAGCCGATAACTCAGGCTGAGTTGCGCTTTGTCATTGAAGCGATAGCCCAATGACAGATCCGGGGCAAAAAGGTGGTCGCTGCGGCTGACATCGTCATCCTTACGCCCGTCAAGTTTGAAAAGATGGCTGACATACTCATACCTCACTCCGGCTGAAAGGTCAAATTTGCCGAAACTCCTGCGCCAGGAGGCGAACAACGCCGCCGAGACCTGGCTCACGTCGGTAAGCGACGAGGGTATGTATGCCTCCACCTCCGGGTTGCGCATCCGGTAGTCGAGGCGCGAACGGCTGAACGCGTCCTGGGTGCCGAAGGTCAGTTTTCCTCTCCATAACGGCATAGAGGCATACAACCTGGCGGCCCACAGCGATGAGCGCCGATGCTCGGCAGAACCGACTTCGTCATATGCTCCACCGGGATAGGAGGTGGTGACATTGCCCGACGAGTCCGCTGTCTTGAAATCCCCGTCGAAATGGACGGTGTATTTGTCGGCGAAGGTGTCATCGTAATACGCCGACACATGATGACTGTGGCCGTCGGTTGCACGGTCAATCAGACGTGCGACAGGCAATTCGCTGTCGGCCCATTCAGCTCCTGTATTGGTGAAATCTGATTTTTCGGGTTCATAGCGGTAAGACATTCCCAGCGAACGATGGCCATGCACATTGTTGAAACCGGCTTTCACCGCCCCGGCGGTTGTCGCGACTCGGTTTGACTGGCTCGCGCCAATCACGGCAGGCCGCCCGTCATGAATTAACGAATTGGTGGTGACACCCCTGATTTCCCTTTCGTCACGCCCTACCAGGCCGTTGGCGAATATGTCCCAGTCTCCCGACCGGTAGTTGAGGTCAAGCATATCGTTGGCCCTCCACCTGCGTCGTTTCTCCACCACGGCGCGGTCGGTCAGCGACAGCCCTTTGATGAAGTCACGACGCGTGGATATCCTCAACACAGCCTGTGTGTCGCCGTCATACATTGCTCCGGGAGCCATGTCAAGTTCCACTTTCCTGATATTGTCAGACTGCAGCCTCGACAATTCGTCGCGGTCTCTCAGCAATCGTCCGTCAATGTATATTTCGGGGGAACCTTTCCCCACTATGCTCACGGCATCATCTGCCACGGTAACCATAGGCAACTGGGCCAGCACGTCGAGGGCTGTGCCTATATTCTGCAGGCGGGAGCCGGCTATGGTGTATATGACTGTGTTTCCCGACAGCCGCTTGGCGGGGATGTCGGCAGTCACGACCACTTCCTGCAGTTGACGCGACAGGGAATCCGACTCTTCTTCTTGAGTAGTGGATGGCACCTCGGCGAGGCACACCACGCAAATCAAAACAATATTGATGACTGTGATGACGATACGCATGATAATGTAATTTATGACAACTGTTTTTTTGTCACAAAATTACACTCCAACGGCTCATATCTCCAAAAAAAGAGTCTGACAGCCCCGCTAAGCAGAACATTGGCTATCAGTCATATACAGCTTTGCAGAACCAAGAAATCCTGACCGCGACCTGTCTCGGTCAGAAAACAGACATAAACAGACCGGAATGCGGCGTTTCCAACGACGATATTTTGGATTTCAGACGCGATTTACGTTTGTAGACCACATCCAGGCTTTCCCCTATCAGCAACGCGATTGACCTGTTGGAGAGTCGACACGCGAGGTAGACCATAAGCCGGTATTCCTCGGGCTTCATGGCGGGCCACTCCTCTTTCAGAAGGTCGAGCATATTTTTCCGGCAATCATTGACGCATCGCTCCATTTCGGAGAACATCACGTCATCCCCTTTCAATGCCTCTATCTGAGATTTCACCTTGTCGGCGATTGCCTTGCGCTCCACCTTCGTCCCCTGCGACTCATAGTAGGTGCCACAAAGCTCATCCATGGCCTTGAAACGGTTCTCCAGGATTCCGGCCAGTTTTGATTCCAAGGCCGAACAGTCGGAATCGCGCCTTATGACATCCTCCCGCAACAAAGAGGCTTCGGCCACCAGGGCCTCATTACACAATCGGTCAACACGCAGCCTCTGACGCTGCCACAATATCACGAACGCGCATGACAGCAACACCACCAATGCGGCACACAAATATCTTTCCTTGCTGGCCCTCTCCTGGTACAACCTGAACTCCCTTTCCTTGGCGAGATACATGGCCGTGAAGACCGACAGTCGCTGGCGCTCGTCGCCGGAGAATGACGCCATGCGCTGTCTCGCGGCATTGAACCGGGCAAGGCTGGCCTCATCGTCATGTCTGGTGTAATAATCGACAGCGATACATGATATGGTGTCGGTAGGGGCATACACCCCGTTGGCGGCCATCGCCTCGCTGTAAAGCAACGCCCACCGCGCCATCGTTGCCGAATCCTCAAAACGGGATATGTCAAGAGCGTTCAACTGCCCCAATGCCGCTTCCGCGTCACTGCTCATCAACGACTGGGCCTCGTCGAGCTGCCGGTCGTGACGCGCCTCCGAATATGAGCATCCGGTTATTACAAATAGTATGACCAAATATAGCAGACAGCGCATAATCAATTAAAGCATATGGATTCCTGGAGAGGGGTCACTGCAAAGGTAAGGAATTCCGGTGAAAACACCCTCCCCCAATGATGCCCGAAGAGGAAATTTCAGAGAAAAACAGAGAAAAATCGATTTTTTTGAAAAAAAACACCAAAATATTTTGCCAGTTCAAAAATAGTCCCTACCTTTGCACACGTCAAACGACAACAACCACATCAACCGGCTCAGCGGAGCCGCCAAAAGGTTGAAACAAGATTGTCTTGTGGTGTAATGGTAGCACGTCGGATTCTGGTTCCGCCTGTGGGGGTTCGAATCCCTCCAAGACAACTAAAGCTCCTGATTGTCAGGAGCTTTTTCTTTATTATAACATGTCCTTTAATCTTATACGAGACATTCTTTATGAAGAACTACAACTACACACCTGAGAATATCACATCCCTCGGCCAGGACGAGGTGTTTGTGTTCGGAAGCAACCTGCAGGGAATCCACGCCGGAGGAGCCGCCCGCACCGCGGTAAGGCTGTTCGGGGCGAAAATGGGACAGGGAGTGGGGATGCAGGGGCAGTCCTACGCCATCCCGACAATGCAAGGCGGAGTGGAAACCATCAAGCCCTATGTCGACGACTTCATTGACCTGGCCCGCGAATGGGACCAGACCACATTCTACGTCACACGCATCGGCTGCGGCATCGCCGGATTCACCGATGAGGAAATCGCCCCTCTCTTTGACGAGGCCCTCGACCTCTACAATGTGAGGCTCCCCAAGTCATTCGTGAAAATCATCCTCGACCGGCGCAAGGCCCGGGCGGCTGAAAACAGCCTGTGACAGCCAGGCCCACAAACGATGGAGTCGCCTCTCCGGCGAGCCTTTACGGACGCGGGAGAGGCGACTCCGATATGTTTTAGCCGCAACGGCCAAAGGCCGCAGATGGGGCGCGAATACTACAATTATTCCTTGTTCTCGACAGGGAGCGCGCGTGAGAACACTTCGCGGAACGAGACGATGGTCTCGGTGCGGAGCATGCCCATCGGCTGGAGCTTGTCGTGGATGAGATGGAGGAGATGTTCGTTGTCACGGGCATACAGCTTGACAAGCATGTCATACTGGCCGGTGGTGAAATGCACTTCGGTCACTTCAGGAACGGTGTGGAGCTTCTCGATGATTTCGTCAAACGACGCGGCTTCCTTGAGATAGATTCCGACAAAAGCGCATGTGTCATATCCCAGGGTGGTGGGCTTGATGAGAGCGCGCGAACCTTCAAGGATATTGGTCGCCTGCAGCTTGGCGATACGCTGATGAATCGCAGCACCGCTGACGCCACACTCGCGTGCGATTTCGAGGAAAGGCTTCCTTCCGTTGTCTACCAGCATCTGGAGGATTTTGGTGTCCAGCTTGTCAATTTGTAATCGGGCCATGGTAATTATCGGTTAAGTTTAATATTTCCTTGGATTGGTCAACACGGCAGAATCTTAGGG
This sequence comes from uncultured Bacteroidales bacterium, assembly GCA_958418815.1. Lineage (GTDB taxonomy): Bacteria > Bacteroidota > Bacteroidia > Bacteroidales > Muribaculaceae > UBA7173. Next base: position 77,934 of record CATZGB010000011.1, read on the forward strand.
AGATTTTTGTTTCCGCTTAATTCTCTCAACCGCATTTCGACACAAATTTAGCAATAAACATCTTAAAACCCAAATTTATTTCGCTTGATTTTTCAGATTGTAATCGGTTTTTGGGGCTTATTTTGAAAAAAAACAGTAAATTTGTAGTGTCATACAAATTCGACAAAATATGGAAATCAATCTTGAAAAGATAACAAAGCCAACTGATATACCATTAGAAATCAAAGACTTATATCACAGCGCGTTTCCTGAAGAGGAGCGCCGCGAGTGGACCGACATCTTACGTCGGATAGAAACCGGAGACCCCATTTTTAATTTTTATGTTTTACAACACAAATCCGAAACGATAGGATTTATAACCCTGTGGAATCTCCCCGGCGCCCTGTATTGCGAGCATTTCGCCATCTCACACCGCTACCGCAACCAAGGATTCGGAGCGGAGACAATGAAGGCCGCGCTCGCCATGGCATCGACCCGCCCGCTGGTACTCGAAGTGGAGTTGCCAGGCGCTTCGGAGTTTGCCGACTCCAGAATTTCATTCTATAAAAGGTGCGGTCTTGCTCCCCTCGAAGATTTCCCCTACTGGCAACCACCCTATCGCGCGGGGCTGCCCGAGGTGGCGATGATGCTCATGTCATCCTCCCCCCTCCCCGACCCCACGGCCTTCGCGATGATTCTCCACACGATAGTCTACAATCAATGACGGCGAGGATTCCCAGATGCTCGACCATCGCTTTCCTGGGCGCCATACTGGCAAGCGGATGCTCCGGCAACGGAAAGCAGGCAGAGCCCGTCAATAAAGAGGAGCTGCCACGGGTCGTGGTCACCATCCCGCCGCTGAAATATTTCGTCGACAGAATCGGTGGCGGCAGGGTGACTGTCGAATGCCTCGCTCCGGCATCGGCCGACCCGGAGACATTCGAGCCGTCGATGGCACAACTGCGCAAAGCCTCTCACGCTCAACTGATGCTGACCACAGGCCTGCTCCCTTTCGAGGAGAAGGTGACAGAGGCCATCAGTTCTTCGAACCCGGGAATCAGAATCACCCCATTGAATGGCTCAATCAAGCTGATAGAGGGGACACACGACCACGGGGATGACGGCCACAGCCATTCCCACGAGCCACACGGGAATTACGACCCGCATATATGGACATCACTGCGAAACGCCCGGACAATGGCCCGTGGCACATACGAGGCCCTGTTGGCGGCATCCCCTGCCGACAGCCTGTATTTCAAGTCGCGGCTTGACAGTCTCGACCACCACCTTGACTCCCTCGACATGGCGACATCCATCCGCCTGGCCCCAACAAGAGGCAAGACAATCCTGGTATGGCACCCTTCACTCAGCTACTTCGCCCGCGACTATGGGCTGCACCAGCTCGCGATAGGCAACGAGCACAAGGAGTCATCGATATCCGGACTGAAAGAACGGCTCGACCTGGCCAGGCGCGAGAAGCCGATGGTGTTCTTCTACCAGAGGGAATATGACAGCCGGCAGGCAGAGACGGTGACCGATGCCACAGGATTGCGCCCCGTCACCATCGCCCCCCTGTCGGAGAACATCGAGGATGCGATAAACAAAGCCGCCGATGCAATCGCCGGGACGGCAACCAACGACAACAACAACGACACATCCCAGAAATGAACGTATACTCCCCAATGACACCCCATCAGACGGCTGTGCCAAGAGAAATTGGCGCGCCGGCCATACGGCTTTCTGAGGTCGGTATGAGATGGGAGCGCCGCGAAATACTCGACGCGGTGAACCTCACTGTGAACCGAGGAGACTTCATCGCCATCACCGGCCCTAACGGTGGAGGCAAGACCACCCTGCTCAGAATCATCCTGAAACTGCTCAAACCCACCTCAGGCAAGGTAGACTACCTGACCCATGACGGAGCTGTCTCCGAAAGACTGCCGATCGGATACCTCCCGCAGAAAAACATGATCGACTCCCGGTTTCCGATAACCGTCGAGGAGGTGGTAGCCTCCGGGCTGCTCTCTGAAAAGGGTGTGACCAAGGAGGAGTTGAAAAAGCGCGTCGACGAGACCCTGGCCCTCATAGACCTCCAGCCACATGCCGGACAGACCATAGGAGCGCTCTCGGGCGGTCAGCTCCAACGTGCCCTGCTGGGCCGCGCCCTTATCTCCAATCCCTCCATACTCGTGCTCGACGAACCGCTCAGCTACATCGACAAGCGCTTTGAAGGCCGTCTTTACGACCTGCTCAAAGGACAGCCCCTCTCCACCACCATCCTGCTTGTCTCCCACGAGATGAGCGTGATCTCAGGGATGGCCACGCGCCATCTGATTGTGGACCGTATCCGTCCGAAATAGGCCGACTTTATCAAAGCGTTTTTGGTTGCGAACTT